>JAUHXR010000230.1 GCA_030426845.1 Polyangia bacterium
TCCGGCGGCGGGCGTGACCTGCGCCGTCACCTCGCGGTGGTCGTCCAGACTCAGCGCGATCTCGACCGGCGCGCCGGCCTGCACCTCGACGACCGTCGGGGTCGGCTCGGGCCAGCGCGCGCCCTCGACCTGCACGGTCGCCCCCGGCGGGGTGGTGGTCACGCGCACGAAGCCCGGCGCCGGCGCCGCGGCCGACGCGCGCGGCGGGGTGGCCGCGGGCGCCGGATCCGTCCCGAGCCGCAGCCAGGCCGCGGCCCCGGCCGCCGCGCCGAGCGCGAGCACCAAGCCCAGGAGCGCGATCGGCCAGGCCCGCGCTGGCCGGGGCGTCGCGGCCGGCCGGGCGGTCTCGGGCGTTGCAGTCCCGAGAGGGAGCGGCTCCAACCCTGGGCTCTGTGGCCCTGGGCTCTGTGGCCCTGGGCTCTGTGGCCCTGGGCTCTGTGGCCCTGGGCTCTGTGGCCCCGCGCTCTCGGGTTGGGTGGGCTCGGGCTGGGCCGTCGCGTGGTGGACGATCGGGGTCGCGGCGGCGACGCGGGCGCCGGAGGGCATCGGGTCGAGCGACGTCGCCTCGTCCTCGGCCGCGTCGAACGAGGCGAGCTCTCCCGGGGCGAGGGGCGGCCGGGTGATGCGCTCGCCGGCCAGCGAGACTCCGGAGAAGCCCCCGTCGGCGAGCACCGCGAGCAGCGCCTGGTCCACGCTCGAGCGGCCCGCCTCCACCGGCCGCGACGGAGCCCCCATGACCTCGGCCACGAACGCGGCCACCGCCGCGTCGTCGCTCGCGAACGGGGCCAGCCCCTCGGCGATCGTCTGCGCGTCGGGGCGCTCTTCGGGCCGGGTGGCGAGCGCGCGCGCGACGAGCGCGTCGATCGCCTCGGGCGAGTCGGGCCGATGCAGCGCGATCGGGGCGTGCTCCGGCTCCGCGGCGTGGCGCATCACCGCGAAGTCGTCGTCGCCGTCGATCGCGCGGCGACCGACGAGCATCTCCCAGAGGACGAGCCCGAGCGCGTAGACGTCGGACGCGCGACCGGCCCCCTCGCCCCGCGCCTGCTCGGGGCTGAGGTAGGCGAGCTTGCCCTTGATCGCGCGGGTCGCGGTGCGGGTCGAGCGGCGCGCCGCCTTGGCCACCCCGAAGTCGAGCAGGCGCACTCGGCCGTCCGCGCCCACGAGGAGGTTCGACGGCGTCACGTCGCGGTGCACGATGTCGAGCGGCGCGCCCTCGCGGTCGCGGGCACCGTGCACGTAGGCGAGCGTCTCGGCCGCTCGCCGGGCAATCTGCGCGGCGACTTCGAGGGGCACGTCGCGCCGCCCGCGCGCCTCGCCGAGGACCGCCTTGAGGTCCCAGCCAGGCACGTAGTCCATGACGAGCATCAGGTCGCCCCCGTGCTCGACCGCGTCGATGACCGGCACGATCCCGGGGTGCGCGAGCTGCCCGACGATGCGCGCCTCGTCGACGAACATCGACACGAACTCCGGGTCCTCCGCGAGGTGCGGGTGCACCCGCTTGAGCGCGACCGCGCGGGTCAGCCCGCGCGCCTGCTGCATCTGCGCGACGTAGACCTGGGCCATCCCGCCCATCGCGAGCCGCCCGTCCACGACGAAGCGCGCGCCGATCCGATGTCCGCTCTGCCAGCCCAACCCGTGTCCCGTCTACTCGCCGCGGCGCCGGGGTGGCAAGCTCCCCGCGTGGGCCTGCGTGAAGACCGAAGCCGCCTCGCGATCGTGCACACCGACGCGCTCGAGTGGCAACCGAGCCCGAGCCCGACGGTGCACCGCAAGCGCCTCGAGCTCGTCGGGCCGCCGGAGGCCGGCCGGGTCACCTCGGTCGTCCGCTATGCGCCGGGCAGCTCCTTCCACGCGCATCCGCACCCGGACGGCGAGGAGATCTTCGTCGTCGACGGCGTCTTCAGCGACGAGCGCGGCGACCACCCGGCCGGCACTTACCTGCTGAACCCCGAGGGCTTCGAGCACGCCCCGCGCAGCGCGCCCGGCTGCGTGCTCTTCGTGAAGCTGCGGCAGTATCCGGGGACCGAGGCGGTCCGGATCGACACGTCGCGGATGGACTGGACGCCGCATCCGTCGGTCGACGGCGCCTCCACCAAGCCGCTCCACGCGGGGCGCGACGCGCGCGTCCACCTGCTCCGGCTCGATCCGGGCGCGGTCGTGCCGACGGTGGAGATGCCGCGCGGCGAGGAGATCTTCGTCCTCGAGGGCGGCTTCGAGGACGAGCACGGGGCGTACCGCGTGGGGAGCTGGGTCCGCTACCCGCCGGGCGCTCGGCACACCCCGCGCGCGGTGGACGGGCTGGTGGCCTACGTGAAGAAGGACCACCTCGCGTAGCGCGCTCCGTCGGGAGCCTCAGGCCTTCGGCTCGAGGCGCTCGCGTCCGCCGAGGTAGGGGCGCAGCACCTTCGGTACGGTCACCGAGCCGTCGGCGTTCTGGTAGTGCTCGAGCACCGGGATGAGGATCCGCGGCGACGCGATCGCGGTGTTGTTGAGCGTGTGCACGAACGAGGGCTTGGCGTCCTTGGTCGGGCGGTAGCGGATGTTCGAGCGGCGCGCCTGGAAGTCGAGCAGCGTCGAGCAGGAGTGGGTCTCGGAGTAGGCGCCGCGGCTCGGCATCCACGTCTCGACCTCGTGCTTGCGCGACTGGCCGAGGCCGAGCTCGCGGGTGCACGCGAGGGCCACGCGGTGCGGCAGCTCGAGGCCCTGGAGCACGCGCTCGGCGTTCGCGAGCAGCCGCAGGTGCTCCTTCTGCGAGGTCTCCTCGTCGTTCTCGCAGATCACGACCTGCTCGACCTTCATGAACTGGTGCACGCGGTAGAGCCCCTGCGTGTCGCGGCCCGCGGCGCCCGCCTCGCGGCGGAAGCACGGCGAGATGCCGACGTAGCGGATCGGCAGCTGCTCGGCGTCGAGGATCTCCCCCGCGTGGAGCGACACGAGCGACACCTCGGAGGTGCCCACGAGGAAGAGCGGCCCGCGCTCGGTGCGGTAGGTGTCGTTGTAGCCGAGCGGGAAGAACCCCGTGCCGACCAGCGCCTCCTCGCGGACGAGGACCGGCGGCGAGACGGGCGTGAAGCCGTCCTCGATGACCACGTCGAGCGCGTAGCGGAGCAGCGCCTGCTCGAGGAGGACCGCGTCGCCCTTGAGCGCGTAGGCCCGGCTGCCCGCGAAGCGCGGCGGCCGCTCGAAGTCTGCGAGGCCGAGCCCGTCGCAGAGGTCCACGTGGGAGCGCGGCTCGAAGTCGAACTCGCGCGGCGTGCCCCAGTGGCGCAGGACCTGGTTGTCCTCCTCACCGTCGCCGACCGGCACCTCGGGCGCAGGGATGCCGGGGACCTGGAGCATGAGCTGCTCGAGCTCCTCGACGATCGGCGGCAGGAGCTTCTCCTCCTCGGCGAGCTGCTGGCCGACCTCGCGCGCCTTGGTCTTGAGCGCCTCGCGCTCCTCCGGCTTCGCCTTGCCGACCGCCTTGGACAGCGTGTTGCGCTCCGCGCGGAGCTGCTCGGTGCTCGCGAGCAGCCGGCGGCGCTCCACGTCGCACTCGAGCAGCCGGTCGAGGTCGACCTCGAACTTCTTCACCTCGATCGCGCGTCGAACGACCTCGGGGTTGTCCCGGATGAACTGCATGTCCAGCATGGCCGAGTGCTCGTCCCATCGTCGCCCCGACCTGTCAAGGAGAGGCGCGGCGGCTGCCCCCAGGGGCCGCGTCAGTCCCAGCGCAGCAGGCCCGGGAGGGCGTCGACGACCCGCGCGTCGCGGAAGTAGCTCAGGTGGTGGACCGTCCCGGTGGTGCGGTCGTCGCGGCCCGCGTCGACGACCTGGAGGCGCCGCTGGATCTGCAGCTCCGCCGCGAGGTCGGTCATCGCCGCGCTGTCGACCACGAGGTCGTTGGAGCCGCGGAACAGGAGGTCGGCGCCGAAGTTCGCCACCCGGTGCGCGGGCTTCTGGGTGAACAGGCGCCAGAAGCGCCAGCCCACCGGATCGGGCTCGAAGTCGGCCGTGATGGCCGCGTACTTGTCGACCCAGGGGAAGGCGCCGCGGCGGAGCTGGTAGATGTCGGGGTTGTTGCTCACCCGGCTCTGCGCGGCGAGCCCGGGGATGAGCATCACCGCGCCGTCGACGAGCGGGGTGCGCGCGGCCAGCTTCATCGCCGAGCCGACGACCTTCGCGAGGCCGGACACCACGGTCGCGAGCGGCACGGCGGTCCCGATGAGCGCGGAGGTCTTCTCGAGCACCTGCCAGACGTTGGTCAGCAGATCGAGCGCGCGCCGCAGGGCGGGCGGCGCGGCCAGGCTGGTCCCCGCGAGCGGCGAGCCGACGAGCACGGCCGAGCCCACCCGGTCGGCGCGGTGCTCGAGCGCCTCGATCCACCAGCGGGTCACCAGGCCGCCGCGGCTGTGCGCGATCACGTCGACGTGGTTCGCCTTGTCCCCGAACGCCCGCGCGAGGTCCACCGCGTTCATCACCGGGGTGAGCGAGAGGGTGGGGTGATCGAAGGTCAGGACCGCGTCGTAGCGGCGGCGCGCCTCGCGCAGGAACGCGACGCCCTTGTCGGTCGAGGCCAGCTCGGCCACGAAGTGATCGCAGCTGCTGAACGTGCCGTGCACGAGCAGGAGGTAGCGCTTGCCCGCGGCGGGGTGCCGGCGCGTCCGCTGGAGCGCGAGGCTCGCGTCGAGGTGCCGGAACCCGCGGCTTGGCGTGAGCTTGTCGTCCACCGACTCGAGGAAGCGGCCGAGCTGGTTCGCGCCGAGCGCCTCGAACTTCACCGTCTGGACCACGACCCCCCGCCGCGCGCTGCGGCGGCTGGCGCGCCGGCCCGTGGCGAGCGAGCTCACCGCGGAGTGCGGCTCCCACCGCAGGATCCCCTGGTCGTCCACGAGCGCGAGCGTCCCGAGCGGATCGTCGGCGACCGCGCGCCGGCTCCGTCGGAGCTCCGCCACGCGGACCTTCCGGTCGAGCGCGAGGTCCTCGTCGAGCCCGAACATCCCGAGCTCGGTGAGCGGCCCGCGGAGCCCGTCGCGCAGGTGCGTGTGACGCTCGCGCAGGTTCGCGTCGGCGAACGAGCGGAGCAGCTCGACGGGGAGCTCCTCCGCGGCGCGGGTGCCGTCGGCGAGCCCCGCGCGTGCGTCCTCGAGCACGCGGGCTCGCCGTCGCCGCCGCTCGGGGAGGTTGCTGGCTCGACCGTTCACCGCGTGACCGTTCACTGCGTGACCTCCGCGAAGGGGAGCGGCGTGACGAGGTGGTCGCGCGCGTAGAGCACGTCGACCAGCGAGTGGAACTCGTCCACGCTCCGCAGGTTCTGGGCGCCGAGGTCGACCGCCTCCCAGAAGCGCCCGCGCCACGACAGCCCGGTCGCCTCGAGCGGCACGAGCTGACGCGTCTCGTGCACCTCGCTCAGGATCGCCGCGTAGTGAGACGGCCCGAAGACCCAGGGCGGGCCGCCCTGCCGCTCGAACGTGGCCTCGCCCTCCGCGGTCAGCACCTGCCGCTCGAGGAAGTCCCAATACCCCTCGTCGCTGCGCCAGTAGGCGACGAAGGCGTGCCCCTCGAGCAGGACCACCACCGGGAAGATCTCGACGTACTCGAGGCACGCGGCGAAGAGCAGGGCGAGGTCGATGCAGGTCCCTCGCCCGCCGCGGAGCAGCCCCGACGGAGTTCGCAGCCGCTGGGTGAGCGTGCCGTACGACGGCGGCGGGTTGATGTAGCGGACGGCGCGGTCCTGAGCGATCACCGCCCAGATCGCCTGCACCTGCGCGTCGACGAGCCGGTAGGGATCCTCGGCCTCGATGTCGACCGCCTGGTAGCCGCTGAAGCCCTGGCTCGGGTCGTCGGCGAGCACCTCGAGGTAGCGCTGCGCGCCGTCGACGATCTGACGCACCGCGGGGTCACGCGGGAGCACGAACGAGGGCAGCCAGCGCCGGTTCGCGTCGTCGTCGACCCACGAGTCGGGCGGCACGATGTCGACCGGGAAGCTGCGGAGCTGGAGCACCTCGTCGCCGCGCGAGAGCCGGAGCGACATCACGCTGCGGACCCGCTCGGAGGGCAGCGACTCGAGGTGCCAGGTGAGGGGCATGCGCACGACGCGCGACAGATCGGTGACCC
Source organism: Polyangia bacterium (assembly GCA_030426845.1). Classification (GTDB taxonomy): domain Bacteria; phylum Myxococcota_A; class Polyangia; order Polyangiales; family Sandaracinaceae; genus JAUHXR01. Next base: position 6,097 of record JAUHXR010000230.1, read on the forward strand.
GGTTGGCGAGCACGTGCTCGCTCGACCAGGTGAACGTCTGCTCGCCGACCTGCAGCGCGGCTTGCGCCTCGACCCGCTGGTGGCGTCGCTCGAAGACGTCGCTCGCGCTCACGATCTGCAGCTCCGGGAACAGCGGCACCTGGTTGTGCAGCATCGCGTAGTTGATCTCGCGCGGCGCGGTGATGCGGTAGCGAAGCTCGCCTGGATCGTCCGTCGGCGCGTCCACGTGGGCCTCGAACGCGTCGTAGCCCCGCGCGAAGCGCACCGGGTCGAAGCCGGCGCGCTGGTCCTCGCGCGTCCACAGCACGACGCCGCTGCCGACCATGCTGGTCGCGAGGCTCTTGGTCGCGCTCAGCGCTCGCAGGAAGCTCGACACCAGCCGGCGCTCCTCCGCCCCCGCGTGGCGGTAGAGCTCGGCGATCAGCTGCTCGGCGTCGGCGTTGGGGACCCGGTCCTGGAAGCCGATCGCGGCCGCCGCCCCGTGGCGCACCAGCTCCGCGCAGGTCCGCCCGCCGGAGAAGTAGAGGTTGCACATCACGAGGCGCGGCTTCTCCTCGGCCGCGCAGACCGCGCCCGCCAGCTCCTCGGCCGACACGTAGCGGTGGCCGCCGGCCCCGTCCGACAGCACGTAGCCGCCGATCGGCGGACGCGGCTCGCCGCTCCGGTGGAGGAAGTCCACCCAGGCTTGCACCGGGTCGCACCCGGCCAGGTGCACGGCGGCCGGCTGGAGGTGGATCACCGTCTCGGTGAGCTCCTCGAGGGTGGGGCTCTCGAGCGGGAAGACGTTCACGCCGAGCTGGCGCGCGATCTCCCGCTCGGTGGCGAAGTCGTACTCCCCCGCGAGGGTCCCGGGCGCGCTCTCCACGAAGAGCACCACGTCGCGCTCCTCCTCCCAGCGGTGCGCGGCGGCCGGCGCGGCCGCGCCCTGCCCCAGGCGGCGCACGACGCTCCGCGGGTAGGCGTCGCGGCTCTCCCGCCACGCGGTCAGGACGTACTCCCAGGGGAAGTCCTCGAGGTCGTGCGACGCGCCCTTGGGGAACGCGACCTCGAGGACGAGCCCTTGGTCGAGCTCGTCCTGCACCGCCTCGAGCACCTTGGTCGGCACCCCGAGCTCGTCGACGAGGGTGGCGAGGGCGAGCGCGGCCTGGTGCTCCTTGGCCCGCACGCCGGCGCGCCAGCGGTGCCGGTGGGTGGTCGCGCCCCACCAGTAGGCGAGCTCGCGCGCGAGGGCGTCGGGGTCCACGTCGACGCGGTGCCCGTTGAGGAGCAGCCGAGGCATGGAGCGACCGTACCCGAATCTTCGCAACTCCCGATGACGCGAACGGGTGACGCCACGGGGGCGTCCCCGGCTCGGGACGGAGGCGCGAACGGGCGCCGAGGGACGATTTCTGGACCGCGCCCGCGCCAGCGGGTCTCCTCCCTCCATGCGCGTCTCCGCGATCGTCCCGCTGCTCGGCCTGCTGCTCGGCGGCTGCATCTTCCAGAACCTGACGCCGACCCGGCAGCTTCAGGACACCGTCTACCAGCTCAACGACGAGACGCGCTGGGCGCGCATCGACCTCGCCTCGCAGCGGGTCACCGACGACTACCGGGTGCACTTCCTCCTCGCTCACCGCGCGTGGGGTCACGACATCGCGATCGCCGACATCGACCCGACCAACATCCAGGTCGACGACGACAGCGAGCATGCGCGCTCGCTCGTCACCGTGACCTGGTACAGCCAGTCGACGATGGAGCTCGCCCGCACCGTGATCACCCAGCAGTGGAACCGCACCGACAACGGCTACCGCCTGGCCTCCGAGACGATCGTCGGCGGCGACGAGCAGCTCTTCGCGCCCACCGAGGGGCTCGAGGAGGCGCCCGCGCCCGAGCCGATGGCCCAGCGCTGAAGAACCCAGCGCTGACAACCCAGCGCTGAAAACCCAGCGCTGAAAACCCAGCGCCGAAAACCCAGCGCTGAGAACCCAGCGCTGAGAACCCAGCGCTGACAACCCAGCGCTGAGATCGCGGCGGGCCCTACTCCGCCAGCCGATCGTGCACCGCGGGCCGCAGCGCGCGGATCCCCGCGGTCCGGTGCCGGCCCTCGAGGGTGCGGTTGGTGAGCAGCGCGACGCTCAGGCCGCGGTCGAGGTCGATCCAGAGCGAGGCTCCCGTGAAGCCCAGGTGCCCGACCGCCCCGCGCGGCCCCCGCCCGAAGCGCGGGCCCACGCTGCTCGCCGGCCCGGTCGGTACGTCGAACCCGAGCGCGCGCGGCGGTCCGTCTGCCGGGTCGCGCCGCAGCAGCTCGTCGCGCAGGAGCTCGCCGATCCCCAGCCGGTCCGCGCCCTCCGCCTCCTCGTAGAGCGCGCGTCCGAAGCGGGCGATCGCGTCCGCGGTCGCGAAGACCCCGGCGTGGCCCGCGACCCCACCCATCACCCAGGCGTTGTCGTCGTCGACCTCGCCCGGCACCTCCCGCGGGGTCTGCGGCGGCACGGTGTAGAGCGACTCCTGCCCGGGCGCGGGCTCGCGAGGCCGGGTGCGACCCGTCGGCAGGATGGCTCGGCCTTCGGCCCACGGGTGGCGCTCGCCGCGCGCGAGGAAGCCGAGATCCGAGGTCAGCCCGAGCGGCTCCCAGACGAGCGCGCGGCACGCGCGATCGAGCCGGTCGCCGCCGACCGCCTCCACGAGCGCGCCGAGCGCGAGGAAGCCGAGGTCGCTGTAGACCCGGGTCCCGGGCGCGTGGGCGAGCGGCGTCGCGAAGACCGCGTCGAGGACCTCCTCGCGCGAGCTGTATCGAGCAAAGAACGTGTCCCACGCGGGCAGCCCGCTGCGGTGCCCGAGGAGCGCGCGCACCGTGACGTCGGCCTTGCCGGCCGCACCGAACGCGGGGAGGGCGTGGGCGACCGGCGCGTCGAGCGACAGGGCGCCGTCGGCGATCAGCCGGGCCAGCGCCGCGGTGGTGGCCACCACCTTGGTCACGCTCGCGACGTCGAAGAGCGCGCGCGCGTCGGTCCCGTGGGCGCTCGCGTGGACCACGCCCTCGTCGCGCGCGACGCACTGCGCGGCTGGAGGGTCGCCGGCCGCGACCGTGTCGTTCAGGAGCTGGCCGAGCGTCGCGATCACGCGGCCGCCTCGCGGTCCTCGACGATCGGCGCGAAGGGGATCAGCGCCAGCGCGGGGATCGCGAGGAGCACCGACATCACCCAGAGGGTCGGCCAGCCCACCTGCTCGGTGACCCAGCCCGAGCCGATCCCGAAGAGCCGCCCGGGCAGGATCATCAGCGAGCTGAGGAGCGCGTACTGGAACGCGGTGAAGCGCCGGTCGCAGAGCGTCATGAGGAACGCGACGAGGGCCGCGCTGCCCATCCCTGCCATCAGGTTGTCGATCGCGATGCCGGCCGCCATCAGCGGGTAGCTCTTCCCGGTGATCGCGAGCGCCGCGAAGCTGAGGTTCGGCAGCGCCATCCCCACCCCGAAGACGAACAGCGCGCGCTTGAGGCCCCAGCGCGCGACCAGCCCGCCGCCGAGGAGCGAGCCCCCGATGCTCGCGGCGAGGCCGACGCCCTTCATGATCGCGCCGACCTCGGTGTTGGAGAAGCCGAGCTCGAGCAGGAACGGGAGGCGCAGGGTGGTGACCACCACGTCCCCGAACCGGTAGAGCGCGACGATCACGAGGAGGATCGCGATCCGTCTGCGCCCCAGCAGATCGAAGAGCGGAGTGATCACCGCCTCCATGAGCGTGCGCGGGGCCGGCGGGTCCACGTCGGGGGGCGGGGCGAGGAGGGTGGTGAGGAGCCCGACCCCCATCAGCGCGGCCACGGCCCAGAACACCACCGTCCACGGCACCTGATCGGCGAGCACCAGCGCGCCCGCGCCCGAGACGATCAGCGCGACGCGGTACGCGGCGACGAAGATCGCGACGCCGCTCGCCCTGGTCTTCGGCGTGAGGATCTCGGTTCGGTAGGCGTCGATCACGATGTCCTGGCTCGCGCCCGCGAAGCCGACCGCGAACGCGAGGGTCGCGACCGCGTAGGGTGCCTTCGCGGGATCGAGCGTCCCGAGCGCCCCGACGCCGAGGAGGATCAACACCTGCCAGAGAGCGATCCAGCCGCGGCGGCGGGTGAGCCACGGCAAGCGGACGCGGTCGAAGAGCGGCGCCCAGAGGAACTTGAGCATGAAGGGGGTGTGGACCGCGCTGAAGATCCCGATGTTGGTGAGGCTGACTTCGTTCGCGTAGAGCCACGCGCTCATCGTGTCGCCGACCATCGGGTTCGGCAGACCCGAGCTGAACCCGAGCCCGAGCATCAGCGCGAGCCGAGGGCTCCGGAACGCGTCCCAGAACGAGCCTCGGGCCTCGGCGCTCACGGGTGCATCCTGATCCTCGCGCCCTCCGCCCCCAACTTTTCGGAGACGACCCGCTGGGATAGGCTGTCGCGCGGGAGGGACCGCCATGGACCACTTGCTTGTTTGCCCGGACTGCCAGCGCCACGCGCGCGCGCTCGAGAGCCTCTGCCCGTTCTGCGGCGCCACGCTGCCGCTCTCGCTGCGAAACCGCCGGCCGGTGATGCCGAGCCAGCGCCTCGGCCGGGCGGCGCTCCTCGCCTTCGGGACCACCCTCGCGGCCGCCGGCTGCGACAGCGGGAGCGGCACCGACGCGGGCCCCGGCGGCACCGACGCGGGCCCCGGCGGCACCGACGCGGGCCCCGGCGCGACCGACGCGGGCCCCGGCGCGACCGACGCGGGTCCGGGAAACATGGACGCAGGGCCGGGCATGACCGACGCCGGCCCGGCGATGACCGACGCGGGCCCCGGCGCGACCGACGCCGGGCCGCCTGATGCCGGCCCAGGTTCGATTCCCCTGTACGGCGGGCCCGCGGATGCGGGTCCCGTGTTCGGCCGCGACGCGGGCTCGGACGCAGGCGGAGGCATCGTCCCGGCCTACGGCGTGCCCCCGATGCCGCGCGACTGAACGCCGGCGGTCCGCCTCAGGGCGAGAACATCACCACCGCGGGGGTGGTCTCGGTCGCGCTCGTCGTCTCGCGGCCGAGCTGACCCGAGGTGTTGCGGCCCCAGCACGAGAGCTGGGGTGCGCTTCCGAGGTCCACCATGCACGCGTGGCTGGCCATCGGCCCGCTGCGGATCCTCGCTCCCGCGGAGATGCCGGTCACCGACCCGGTGAGCGGGGTGAACGAGGAGTGGCTGGCGATGTCCGGGGGGGTGCCGTTGCCGAGCTCCCCGTCGGCGTGGCGCCCTCGCGCGTGGAGGACCCCGCTGATCCCCGTGAACAGGTAGGTCGTGTGCTGGACCGCTCCGACGTGTCCGACGACGCCGTTGACGACGGATGTCGCCGCCGGGGCTGCCGTCCCGTCGGTCTCACCGAAGCCGTTGCTCCCCCAGCAGTACAGCTCGCGGGTGCCGGCGAGCTCGGTGGTCGCGCACACGTGCCGCTGGCCCGCGGCGAGCTCGTCGACGAACGCGCCGCTGAGGCCGACCACCGCCGCGGGAGGCGTCGGCGCGGTGACCGCCCCGGTCGGGCCGTTGCCGAGCTCGCCGCTCGTGTCGCCGCCCCAGCACGCGACCTCCTGCGCGCCGAGCAGCGCGCAGCTGAACGTCTCGCCCGCGACGACGTCGTTCGGCATCAGCCCACCGAAGCCGGTGAACACCGCCTCCACCGGCGTGGCGACCCCGCCTGGCCGCGTGGTCGTCGTACCGTTGCCGAGCTGGCCGAGCTCGTTGCGACCCCAGCAGTAGACCTTGGGGTTCGCCATCCGGTCGATCAGCGCGCAGGTGTGGTCGCCGCCGACCGTGATCGTGGTGACGGTGTCGAACCCGGTCGAGCCGGGGAAGGGCGTCACCTCGACCGGCGTCGCGCAGAACGAGCTGGTGCAGCTCGGCCCGAGCTGGTTGTCGGAGTTGTCGCCCCAGCAGAAGACGCGGTTGTCGAACGTCGCGCACGCGTGGGCTCGACCGGCGCGGATCTCGATCGGGTTGAGCGTCGTCGGCATCCCGGTGACCTCGAGCGGGGTGAGCGAGCTGACGGCGAGCGTGCCGGGTCCGAGCTGGCCGGTCGCGTTGTCGCCCCAGCAGACGACGCGGTTGGCCGGGTTCACGACGGCGCAGGTGAACTCCGCGCCGACCGTCACGTCGGTGAAGTCCTCGCAGGTCGTGTTGTTGAGGCAGAGCTGTACGCTGCTGCAAATACCCCCGCACGGCGTCGACGACACGCACGTCCCGCCCACGCAGGTCTGGCCGAGCCCGCAGACGTTGCCGCACGCGCCGCAGTCCGCGATGGTCGACAGGTCGGTGTCGCAGCTCGTCGGGTCGCCCTCGCCCGGGCAGTTGGCGAAGCCGAAGGGACAGTTGGCCTCGCAGCCGTTCGTCGCCACTCCGTCCGCGTCCCGGCGGAAGTCCACGCAGTCGACGATCCCGCACGCGCCCGCGGTGCAGGACGCCGCGATCGTGTCGGGAAGTCGGCTGCAGTCGTTGCTGCAGCTCCCGCAGGTCTGGACCGAGCCGAGGTCCGCCTCGCAGTCCGTCGCGGTTCCGTCGCAGTTGGCGGTCGTGCCCGGGCACATCGCCTCGCAGCCGGTGTTCGCCAGCCCGTCCGAGTCGAAGCGGTCGGGGTCGCAGTCGAGGATCCGGCACGCGCTCAGCTCGCACCGCGCGTTCGTGACGCCGATCGGCGCGAGGCAGTCGTTGAAGCAGGCGCCGCAGTTGCGGATGTCGTTCGACGTGTTGATCTCGCAGCCGTCGCGGTAGTCGAGGTTGCAATCGCCGCGGCCGGGGTTGCAGGTGGCGACCTCGCACGCGCCGAACGGCCCGGTCGGAGCGCAGCGCGTCGTCGCGGCGCCGGCCATCGGCGCGCAGCTCTCGCCGCAGGCGCCGCAGTTCGGGATCGCGTCGAGCCGGGTGTCGCAGTTGCCCGTGCCGCAGGTCCCGTAGCCGGCGAAGCAGACGCAGCTCCCGACGAAGCAGGCCCCGGTGCCGCAGCTCGTGCCGCAGCCGCCGCAGTTCGCGCTGTCCGTCATCCGGTTCGCCTCGCAGCCGTTGGCGGCCAGCCCGTCGCAGTCGTCGAAGCCGGTCTGGCAGGCGTCGATCTGGCAGGCGCCCATCACGCACGACGCGCTCGCCACGCCCGTCGGCCCGGCGCAGTCCCGCCCGCAGCGTCCGCAGTCCGCGGTCGCGCTGCGGGTGTCGACCTCGCAGCCGTCGAGGGGGTCCCCGTTGCAGTCGCCGAAGCCGGCGTCGCAGGTGAGGAACAGGCAGCGCCCGCCGAAGCACGCGCCGGTCGCGTTGGCCGCGGCGCAGGTCAGCGGCGCGCCGGTCGCGTCCACGTCGATCCGGCCGTCGCAGTTCTCGTCGACGTTGTTGCAGCCCGCGGGCTCCGTCACGCCGGGGTTGATCGCGGGGTTGGTGTCGTCGCAGTCGCCGGGGTTGTCCGCGTAGCCGATCGGCGCGTTGCAGGTGACGACCGGCGCGCGCCCTGGGTCCCCGTAGCCGTCGCCGTCGCGATCCGGGTACCAGACCCCGTCGACGACCTCTTCGTCCACCGTGCCGTCGCAGTCGTTGTCGCGCCCGTCGCAGACCTCGAGCGAGCCCAGCGACGTGGCCGGGTCCGCGTCGTCGCAGTCGACCCCGAGGGGCGCGCCGCACGCGAGGTCCACCGCGCCGTCACCGTCGTCGTCCTCGAAGTCGTTGATGCCGATCGGGAAGTCGGCCCTCCCGTTGCAGTCGTCGTCGACGCCGTTGCACATCTCGGCCGCGCCCGGGTTGATGCCCATGCTCTGGTCGTTGCAGTCGGTGCCGAGCAGCGAGTAGTCCGGCGAGCGGAGCGCGCAGTCGACGACCGTCCCGCTCGAGAGCGCGCCGAAGCCGTCGCCGTCGAGGTCGCGGAACCACGTCACCGGCGTCGGGTTCTCGTCAACGGTCATGTCGCAGTCGTTGTCGACGCCCTCGCAGAGCTCGGGGGCCCGCGGGTACACCGCCGGGTTGGCGTCGTCGCAGTCGCCGGGCGTCACGGAGTAGCCGCTCGTGCCGGGGCACACGTCGACCTGGGGAGCCGAGTCGTCGCCGATGCCGTCGAAGTCGGCGTCGGGGTAGGCCGCGACGAGGACCGTCTCGTCGATCGTCCCGTCGCAGTCGTCGTCGCGGCCGTTGCACACCTCGGGGTTGTCCGGGTTGGTGCCGCGCTCCGTGTCGGAGCAGTCGTCGCCGCAGATCGGGTCGCCGCCCATCGGGTCGTCGTTGCAGCAGCGCGCCGAGAAGAAGCCGTCTCCGTCCACGTCCACCTCGCCGAAGGTCGACGGGTCGCAGTCCTCGTCGTGCCCCTCGGCGTCGCAGACCTCGCGGTTGCTCGGGAAGCGGTTCGGGTCCGCGTCGTCGCAGTCCATCCCGAGGGGTCGGCCGTCGCTCCCGAGGCACTCGATGTCGCCGACGCCGTCGCCGTCCTCGTCGGGCGGGGTGCTCCGGCAGCCGGCGAGGCCTTCGTCGCAGATGTCGAGGGTGCAGGCGATGCCGTCGTCGCACGAGACCGCCGGGCCGCTCACGCACCGACCCATGTCGCAGGTCTCGGCGCCGTTGCAGTACACGCCGTCGTCGCAGTCGGGGTCGGCCGCGCACGAGGGGCCCGCGTCGTCCTCTCCTGCGTCGCTCGGGCCCGCGTCGTCTGCGCCTCCGTCTCCGCACGCCGTGAGCCCGATCGCGAGCCCCATCGCGAGCCCCACCCATCCTACGACCGCACGCGTGTGCACCTCGGCACCTCCCCTTGCGCACCGCACCTCCCCCGAGGCCGTCCGCCGCAACAATGGTAGTCTAACGGTCCAGTGCCGTCGGGAGATTCCGTGCTGGCTGACGACGACGATCCCCTCCTCGGGCGGGTGCTCAACGACCGCTACCGCGTGGTTCGTC
>JAUHXR010000001.1 GCA_030426845.1 Polyangia bacterium
TCGCGCGCGGGATCGGCGAGCACCTCGAGCACGGGCTTGCGCCCGTAGACCGTCAGGAAGCGGTCGCGCGGGTGGTCGCTCACGCCTCCTCGGCCCCCTCCTCCGCGCTGCCCTCCGCGTTGCCCTCCGCGTTGCCCTCCGCGTTGCCCTCCGCGGCGCCTTCGGCCTTGATGACCGCGAGGACCGCGCCCTCGTCGACCTGCTGGCCGACCTCGACCCGCAGCTCGGTCACCACCCCATCGTGGGGGGCGGCGATCGCGTGCTCCATCTTCATCGCCTCCATCACCAAGAGGGTCTCGCCCGCGGTGACCGCGTCGCCGGCCGTGACGCGCACGTCGATCACCTTGCCGGGCATCGGCGCGAACGCGCCGTCCGCCGCGCTCTGGCCCGTGAGCCGCGGGTGGCGCGGGACCTCCTCGAGGGCGATCGCGAGGCCATCGACGACGACGTGGTGAGTGACCGGATCTGCGGCGTCGCGCGTGACGTGGCCCGCCGCGCGGTGCCCGTCGAGGGTCAGCCAGCCGCGCGCGCCGTCCGCCTCGAAGCGCGCCTCGCAGGGCTCCGCGTCGCCGACCCGCGCGCGGAACCGCCCGCCGCCGAGGTCCGCGTAGCGGACGCGGATCGTCTCGCCGTTGCGCTCGAACAGGACCTCCTGATCGGCCGCGCGGTTGTTGCGATAGCCGGTGCGCATCGCAGGCAGCAGCGCCCGGGCCGCCGCGCGCTCGGCCTGGGCCGCGAGGGCCGCGTGGATCGCCGCGCGCTCGACGAGCGCGGCCGGAGCCGGCGCCGGATCGGACAGGTGCTCGTCGACGAAGTGCGTGTGCAGGTCTCCGTCGAGGAAAGCGGGGTGCTCGAGCACCCGCAGGAGGAAGTTCCGGTTCGTCGTGACGCCGGCCGCGACGAGGCGACGCAGCGCCCAGCGCATCCGCGCGATCGCGTCGGCGCGCGTCGGGCCCCAGGTGATCACCTTCGCCAGCATCGGGTCGTAGTGGATGCTCACCTCCGAGCCGGCCTCGACCCCCGCGTCGATCCGCAGCCAGTCCTCCTCCGGCGCGCTCCACGCCTCGAGCGTCCCGGTCTGCGGCAGGAAGCCTGCGTCCGGGTCCTCGGCGTAGATGCGGCACTCGATCGCCGCGCCCTCCCGCAGCATCGCGACGTCGTCCTGGTCGAGCGGCAGCGGCTCGCCCCGCGCGACGCGGATCTGCAGCTCGACGAGGTCGAGGTCCGTCACCGCCTCGGTCACCGGGTGCTCGACCTGGAGGCGCGTGTTGACCTCGAGGAAGTAGAACGCGCCCGACGCGTCGAGGATCATCTCGACCGTGCCCGCGTTCGTGTAGCCGATCGCCTGGGCGAGCGAGACCGCCGCCTCGCCCATCCGCTCGCGCGTCTCGTCGTCGAGCGCGACCGAGGGCGCCTCCTCGACGATCTTCTGGTGACGCCGCTGGATCGAGCACTCGCGCTCGTAGAGGTGGATGACGTCGCCGTGCGCGTCGCCGACGATCTGGATCTCGATGTGGCGCGGCCGCTCGAGGTACTTCTCGAGGAGCATCGCGTCGTCGCCGAACCCGCCCATCGCCTCGCGCTTGGCCGCGGCCCACGCCTCGTCGAGCTCCTCCGGCGCGCGCACCACACGCATCCCCTTGCCGCCGCCGCCCGCGCTCGCCTTGAGGAGCACGGGGTAGCCGATGGCCTCCGCCTTCGCGCGGAACGTCTCGAGGTCCTGCGACTCGCCGTCGTAGCCCTCGATCACCGGGACCCCGGCGTCGCGCGCGATCGCCTTCGCGCGCTGCTTGCTGCCCATGGCCTCGATCGCGTCCGGCGAGGGGCCGACGAACACGAGGCCCGCCTCGGCGACCGCGCGCGCGAAGGCCGCGTTCTCCGCGAGGAAGCCGAACCCGGGGTGGATCGCGTCGGCGCCGGTGCGCTTCGCCGCGTCGAGGACGCGCTCCACCGACAAGTAGCTCTCGCTCGAGGGGGCCGGCCCGAGCCGCACCGCCTCGTCGGCCTCGCGCACGAAGGGCGCCCCCGCGTCGGCGTCGCTGTAGACCGCCACCGTCTCGATGCCCATCTGACGGCAGGTCCGCATGATGCGCGAGGCGATCTCGCCCCGGTTCGCGATCAGCAGCTTGTGGATCGGCTTCATCAGTCCTCCCGCGCGCGTTCGATGCGCGTCGCGATCTCGTCGGGGCTCAGGCCCCGGTCGATGAGCACGTCGAGGTAGACGTCCTCGTCCGCGTCGCCGGCGGCGATGCGGTGGATCAGCGCCTCGGTGTCCAGGCTGGCCGCGTCGAGGCCGGCTCCGCCCGTGGCGTCGCCCTCCAGCCAGCGCCCGCCTGCGCCAAGGCGGTCCATCACGCGGTCGACCGCGCGGTGGATCGTGCGGCCGACGCGGGTCTTCGCGACGAGGTGATCGAACGCCGCGAGCACGTCCGCCTCGAAGTCGGGCTGCGCCGCGTGGCCGGTCACCGTCAGCGGGATCCGCACGTCCCCGAGCGCGGCCGCGGGCAGGTTGAGCAGCGTGCTCGTCCGCAGGTAGACCGCCTCGACGACGAGCTCGAGCCGGCCGAAGATCGTCCCGTCGCGGCGCAGCACGAGGTCGCCGTCGCAACGCGCGCCGTGGACCGCGCCGCTCAGGCCCTTCAGCAGCCAGCCCTCCGGCCCGCCGCGGAGCGCCACCATCAGCGGCTCGGTGCCGCGCGGCGACGGCGGCTCCAGCCCGACCTTCGCGAGGCCCTGGCGCGAGAGGCGGAGCATCGGGTAGCGCGGCTCGTCGATCCACGCGTCGCCCTTGCCGCTGAGCTTCGCGTCGCCCTTCTTCGTGATCGAGAGGCTCGCGTTCAGCCGACCGCCGAGGTGCTCGCCGAGCGCGCCGCCGCCGGGCTGCGGGAGCTGGCCCACCGCCACGTCGTCGACCTCGAGCTTCGCCTGGAAGCCGCGGAACCCGTCGCCCCAGCCGAAGAGGCCCTGGGATCGAACCTTGCCCTCGTAGCCGTGGAGGGTGAGCTCGCGCCAGACGACGCGGTCCATCGACACGTGCATCCGCGCGAGGGCACGGTCGAGTCGCACCTTGAGCCCCTTGAAGCCGGCCCCCGCCACGAGCAGGGTCAGCGCGTCCGCGTGGATCCCGAGCGCCGCGCTCGGCTCGCTGAACGGGCCCTCGAGCGCGGCGTCGACGTGGAGCGTGCCCTTGCCGACGAGGGTCGGCCCGCCGCGCGGGATGAGCTCGTAGAGATCGCCGAGCGCGAGCGCGCCGACCGCGTGGGTCCCGTCCACTTGGTTGTCGGGCGCGATCACGACCGAGACGTCGAGGGAGGAGCTCGGGGTGCGGAGGCGCAGCGGGCCGACGAGCGCGCCGGTGTCGTTCGACGCGAGCGCGAGATCGCCGCGCAGCCCCGCGAGCGGCCGGTCCGAGAAGATCCCGGCCGCGACCCACGCGCCGAGGCCCTGCGACGCGTCCTCCACCGTGACCTCGCCGGTCGGCGTGCGGCCGTCGTAGGTGACGCGCAGATCCATGCGGCCGCGGCCGCCGAACACGTTGCCCTCGAGGCCGGTGAGGGTGAGCGCCTCGCCGTCCACCCGGAGGCCCGTCGCGGCCGCGCTGAGCACGATCGGCGGCAGGTCGGGCCGCGCGCGGAAGCACCAGCCGAGGCTCGCGGTGGTGACGCGCCCCTCGAGCGCGGCGTCGGCCCCGGCGCCGACGAGGCGCGCGTCGAGCTGGGCGGTGCCGGCGCGATCGACGTGGACCGGGCCAGGGAACAGGCCGACGTCGAGCGCGTCGGCGGCCGCGAGGGTGCCGGTGAGGGCGCTGCCGTCGAGGGCGCCGTCGGCGCGGGCCACGGCGAGCGGGGCGAGGTGGAGCCGCGAGCGCGGGGTGGCGAGCTCGACCGTCGCCTCGAAGCGCTCGGGCCCGAGCGCGCCGCGCAGCTCGACGAGGAGGTCGTCGGGGAGCGCGAAGAGCGTCTCGCGCGCGTCGTCGGACGCGAGGCGGAAGGACTCGCCCGCGCCGGCGAGCACGAGGAGCGACAGGGCGGCGGGCGCGTCGAGGTGCTGGACCTCGATCTGCGGGTCGGCCCCGCGCGCCAGCGTCACCGTCGCGACCCCCGCGCCGATCCGCGCTCGGACACGCGCGCCGTCCAGGCGGGCGGTCGCCTCCACCTCCTCGACCGTCGCCTCCGCGCCGGCCCGCGCGACGGTGAGGCGCGGCGCCGCGAGCGTCGCGCCGAGCGACGGCGCGCGGAGGGTGCCCGCGATCGCCCCGGAGAGGGCGATCGGCGCGCCGGCGAGCGTCACCTCCGGCCCCGCGATCGCCTGCGCGTCGATCGCGCCGCCCAGCGCGCCCGCGAGCGCGCCGTCCTCGTCCACCTCGAGCGCGGCCGTCCACTCGCCCGCGCCGTCGACCGCGAGGCGGGCGCGGGCCGTCGTCCTTCGGCCCAGCGCGACGTCGACACCGAGCGCGGCGGGGCGCGCGAGGAAGTCGGCCACGACCCGCGGGCTGTCGAGCCGGAGCGCGCCCTCGAGCGCGTCGAGCGCGCCGTGGGCGTGGCCCTCGAGCGTGAGCGGCGCGCTCTCGTCGAGATCGACCCGCGCGCGCGCCTCCTCCGGGAGCAGATCGGCCCAGGACACCACGCCCTCGACGCGCGCCTCGTCGATCACCGGGCCCTCGCGCTGACCGCGGGCCGAGACCGTCAACGAGGATCTCGGTGTACGCAGCTCGAGCTCCGCGCGGAGCGCCCCGTCCTCGAGCGCGAGCTCGCCGTCGACCTTGCCCGCCCACGGCAGCGGGACGTTGAGCCGCACCTCGCGCCCCGCGAGCGCGAAGAGCGCGTCGAGGTAGTGACCGACCCGCGCGTCGTCCGTCCGCAGCCGCGCCCGCTCCACCGCCCGCGCGTCGTCGTCGAGCCGACCCGCCGCGTCGATCCAGAGGGTCGCGTCGCCGGCCTTCGCCTCGCCGCCCTCGAGCGCCCAGTCGCTCGACGTGACCGACACGCGGATCGTCCCGTCGATCGGCGCCTGGGCGTCGCGCCCCATGCTCGCGGCCCACCGCGCGCCCTCGACGGTGACCCGGCCGTGCACCCACTCGAGGCCGGTCCGCGGCGGCTCGCCCTCGAAGGTGAGCGGCGCCTCGAAGCGCAGGCCGCCCGCCTCGTCGGGGACCGTGAGCCGCCCGCGCATCGACTCCATCCGCATCGGGGGCCGCCCCGCCGCGAGGTCGCCCGCGCTCGTCGCGAAGGTCGCGCGCTCGATCTCGAGCACCGCGGTGGGCCCGAGCGGGAGCCGCGCGTCGATCAGGTGCACGCGCGCGCCGTCGAGCTCCATCGACGCGATCGTCGCGCGCTCGCCGACCTTCTGCCGCAGCCACTCGCGGACGCTCGGCAGCGTCCTCGCGAGGACGGCGTTCGCGAACGTGTGGAACAGGCCGGCGATCGCGCCGCGCTCCATCGCCCGCTCGGGTTGCGAGCCCTCGGTCACAAGCGCCCCCGCTCCGCCGTCAATGGCGGAACACGCCCCAGCTGGTGCTGCCGCGCACGGGCGCGGTGTAGCTCGTCGACAGGCAGATGCCGACGACGTCGCGGGTGTCGCGCGGATCGATGACCCCGTCGTCCCAGAGCCGCGCGGTCGCGAACATCGCGCTCGACTCGTTGTCGATCTGCCCCTCGATCATCTGCTTGGCGACCGCGAGCTGCTGCTCGTCGACCTCCACGCCCTTCTTGGCCGCGGACTGCCGCTTGATGATGTCGAGGACGCCCGCGAGCTGCTTGCCGCCCATCACCGCGATGCGGTGGTTGGGCCAGGTGAAGAGGAAGCGCGGCTGGTAGGCGCGCCCCGCCATGCCGTAGTTCCCCGCCCCGTAGCTCGCGCCCATCATGATCGTGATCGCGGGCACGGTGCTGTTGGACACCGCGTTGATCATCTTGGCGCCCGCCTTGATGATCCCCTCCTGCTCGACCTTGGTGCCCACCATGAAGCCGGTGATGTTCTGCAGGTAGAGCAGCGGCACGTCCGCCTGGTTGCAGAGCTGGATGAACTGCGCGCCCTTGTTCGCGCTGTCGGTGAACAGGATCCCGTTGTTCGCCAGGATCCCGACCGGGAAGCCGTGGACGTGGGCCCAGCCGCACACGAGGCTGCTGCCGTAGAGCGGCTTGAACTCGCTGAAGCGCGAGCCGTCGACCACGCGCGCGATCACCTCGCGCGCGTCGAACGGCACGCGGATGTCCGCGCTCGCGATCCCGAGCAGCTCGTCCGGATCGTGGGCCGGCGGCTCGATGGGCCGCGGGGTCGCGCGGCCCGCCTTGCGCCAGTCGAGGTGCGCGACGATCTCGCGGCCGATCCGGATCGCGTCGCGCTCGTCGGCCGCGAGGTAGTCGCTGACCCCGCTGACCCGGCTGTGCATCTCCGCGCCGCCGAGCTCCTCGTGGGTCGTCTCCTCGCCGATCGCCATCTTCACGAGCGGCGGGCCGCCGAGGTAGACCTGCGCCTGCTCCTTCACCATCACGACGTAGTCGCTCATCCCGGGCACGTAGGCGCCGCCCGCGGTGGAAGAGCCGAAGACGAGGCAGACCGTCGGGGCGCGCTGCTCCGAGCGCCGGGTCAGATCGCGGAAGCCGCGCCCGCCCGGGACGAAGATCTTCGATTGGTTCGGCAGGTCCGCGCCGGCCGACTCGATCAGGCTGATCGAGGGCAGCCCGTTCTGCTCGGCGATCTCCGCGAGGCGGTGAGTCTTGACCACCCCGAGCTCGCTGATCGCGCCGCCCTTCACCGTGGCCTCGGACGCGCTGATCATGCACTCGACGCCGCTGACCACGCCGACCCCGCCGACGATCGAGGCGCCCGGGGCGTGACCCCGCACCCCGTAGCCGGCGAGCGCGCCGACCTCGAGGAAGTGCGCGTCGCGGTCGACGAGGAGCTCCACGCGCTCGCGCGGCAGCAGCTTGCCCGCGTCGCGGTGCCGCTGGACGTACTTGTCGCCGCCTCCCTCGCGCGCCTTGGCGAGGGCGGCGTCGAGCTGCTCGAGGGAGGCGAGGTTGGCCTCCCGGTTCTGCGCGTAGGTCTCGCCGCCGCGATCGACCTGGGTCGCGAGGACCGGGTAGCGCTGCTCTTGCGGGTGCATCGCGCGGGAGCTTACCCGATCGTCGGGCCCGGTCGCGGCGAGAGGGTTCGGCTCGCGCGACCGGTCGGGGTGGATTAACATCGCCCTCCGATGCTGTCTTACACCCGCCTGTCCGCGCTGCTGCTCACCGGCGGCCTCCTCCTCGCCACCGGCTGCGACTGCTCCGCCGCCCCCGGCCCCCGCGACGCCGGTCGCGGTCAGGACGCCGGCGACCGGCCGGGCTTCGACGCCGGCCCGCGCGCCGACGCGGGCGAGGTCGACGAGTGCTACACGGGCCTCGACGAGGACGGCGACGGGATGATCGACGAGGAGTGCGAGTGCATGGCCGGCGAGGCCCAGCGCTGCTACCGCGGCGACCCGTCCCTCGCGGGGATCGGCGCCTGCCGCTGGGGCGAGATGCGCTGCATCTCCGACTTCGAGTTCAGCGGCTGGGACGTCTGCGAGGGCGACGGCATGCCGTCCGACGAGCTCTGCGACGGCGTCGACAACAACTGCGACGGCGTGGTCGACGAGGGCTGCTCCTGCATCACGGGGGAGATGCGCAGCTGCTACTCCGGCCCCGCCGGGACCGAGGGCGTCGGCTCCTGCGTGCCCGGCACCGAGACCTGCGAGGAGACCGCGACGGGCGCCGACTGGGGCGGCTGCGTCGGCGAGACCGGCCCGAGCATGGAGCTGTGCAACGGCATGGGTGACGAGGACTGCGACGGCCTCGTGGACGAGGGCTGCACCTGCGCGCTCGGCTCCACCCAGTCCTGCTACGGTGGCCCGGCCGGGACGGCGGGCACCGGCGAGTGCCGCGCGGGCACCCAGACCTGCGTGGGCATGGGGCCGTCGAGCCGCTGGGGGACCTGCACCGGCGAGACGCGCCCGGGGACCGAGGCGTGCACCGGCGGCCGCGACGAGGACTGCGACGGCGACATCGACTGCGCCGACAGCGACTGCGCGAGCAGCCCCGCCTGCTGCACGCCCTACGACGAGCGCCTCCCCGTCATCCCGGCGGAGGGCGAGATCCTCTTCATCGTCGACCGCTCCGGGAGCATGGACTGGCCGGCGGTGGGGACCACCCGCACCCGCTGGCAGGAGCTCGACTCGGCGATGGCCACGGTGCTCCCGATGGTCGACCCGCTGCCCCTCGGGATGCTGATGTTCCCGCGGCTCACCGGCGGCTCCGAGTCGGGCAACTGCATGGTGAGCGCCAGCCCCGAGGTGCCCATCGCGCTCGGGACGCGCCCGACGATCCAGTCGGCCCTCGTCGCCAACGACCCGCGCGCGGGCGACACCCCGACGCCTCAGGCCTTCGGCGTCGCCCAGAGCTACCTGATGAGCACGCCGACGGGTCGCGAGCGCTTCGCGATCCTCCTCACCGACGGCCTGCCCGAGCCGAACTGCGGCTCGACGGTCCCGGCCACGGTGGCCGCGATCAACAACATCCGCACGACGCTCATGATGGACGTGTTCGTCATCGGCATCGTCGGCCCCGATCGCGACGGCGACACGAGCGGCATCCCTGCGCTCCAGGACGCGCTCAACATGTTCGCGGTGGCGGGCGGACGCCCGCGCTCGGGCGCGGTGCGCTACTACGAGGCGACCGACGGCGCCGCGCTCACCTCGGCCATGACCTCGGTCCTCGCGGCGGCCACCGACTGCCGCTTCCGGCTGCCGAGCGCGCCGCCCACGCCGAGCACCCTCCAGGTGCGTCAGGACGGGCTGCTCATCCCGCGCAGCAGCTTCAACGGCTACACGATCAGCGGCCGCGACCTCGAGTTCCACGGCGCGTTCTGCAGCGCGATCCAGGCGGGCCTCATCACGACGATCCGCGTGACCGACCCCTGCTGAGCCGCTCGGCGCGCGTGGTGGTCAGGCGGTGGATCGCTACGCACAGATCGCGATCGACTCGACGGTCGGCTACGCGCGCTACCTCTGGCGCGACGTCACCCAGCCGAGCCTCCACAGCTACTTCTACCTGCTGATCGGCGTCTCGCTTCTGGTCTACGCGCTCGAGCTCGCGCGGCCGTGGCGTGAGGCGCAGCCCCGCGTGCGCCGCGACTTCTGGCTCGACGCGTTCTACATGTTCTTCAACTTCTTCCTGTTCTCCCTCGTCGGCTACAACGCCGCCTCCGACGTGGTGGTCCAGCTCGTCAACGACGGCCTCGCGTCCGTCGGGGTCGAGAACCTCGTCGCGATACAGGTCGGCGCGCTGCCCACGTGGGCGCAGCTCGTCTTGCTCTTCGTGCTGCGTGACCTGATCCACTACTGGGTCCACCGCCTGCTGCACGCGGTCCCGTGGCTCTGGCGCGTCCACCAGGTCCATCACTCCGTGCGCGAGATGGGCTTCGCAGCGCACCTCCGGTTCCACCCCGGCGAGACGATCGTCTACCGCGCGATCGAGTACCTGCCGCTCGCCGCGATCGGCTTCGGCATCGACGACTTCCTCCTCGTGCACGTCACCGCGCTCACGATCGGGCACCTCAACCACGCCAACCTGCGCGTCCCGATCGGCCCGCTGCGCTACCTGCTCAACTCGCCGCAGATGCACCTGTGGCACCACGTGAAGGCGCTGCCCGAGCCGCGCGGGGTGAACTTCGGCATCAGCCTGAGCCTCTGGGACTGGGTGTTCGGCACCGCCTACTGGCCGTACGACGACCCCGACCTCGAGCTCGGCTTCGAGGGAGTCGAGGCCTACCCGCGTGGCTTCTTCGGGCAGCTCCTCGCGCCGCTGACGTGGCGAGCCGCTAGTCGCCCGCGAGGGCCGTCCGGATCGCGAGCCGGAGCGCGGCCGGAGTGAACGGCTTGGTCAGCATCGGGATGCGCACGGTGTCAGGCTCGCGATGGACGACCTCGGGCGCGTGGCCCGACATGAGCAGCGTGCGGACCGCGGGCGCGCGCTCGCGCAGCCGCTCGACGAGCTCGAAGCCGCCCATGCGCGGCATCACCACGTCGGAGAGGACGAGGTCGAGCGCGTCGCCGAGCGCCTCCGCCTTGGCGAGCGCCTCCTCGCCGTCAGCGGCCTCGAAGACGCGGTAGCCCGCGCGACGCAGCAGCCGCGCGACCGCACGCCGGACGTCGGGCTGATCGTCGACCACCATCACGCAGGCGCTCTCGGGCGCGGGACCGGGGGGGGTGGGAGCGCCGGCCCGTAGCGATCGCATCGCGCCGGCGGCGGGGAGATAGACCTCGAAGCAGGAGCCCGCGCCCGGCTTGCTGTAGACCCGGATCGCGCCGCCCGCGCGCCGCACGATGCCGTGGCAGGTCGCGAGGCCGAGGCCGCCACCGCGGCCCTCCTTGGTGGTGAAGAAGGGCTCGAACAGGCGCTCCTGCGTCGCCTCGTCCATTCCGACCCCCCGGTCGGACACGACGATGCAGACGTAGTCGCCGGGCGAGAGCGGCGCGCCGCGCGCGACCTCGAGAGGCTCGTCCTGGGTCACGGCGCGGCAGCGGATCGAGAGCTCGCCACCGTCGGGCATCGCGTCGCGCCCGTTGACCGCGAGGTTGACCACGAGCTGCTCGAGCTGTCCCGGGACCAGGTCGACTGCGCCGACCGGGGGCTCGAGCTCGACGGTGAGCTTCACCTTCGGGCCGAGCGAGCGCGTGAGCAGGCGGCCGAGCCGGGAGACCGTCGTCTCGACGTCGACCCGCTCGGCGGGCTCGGGGGAGCTCTGCGCGAAGGCCAGGAGCTGGCGGCTGAGATCACCGGCGCGCTCCGCTCCTTCGAGCATCCGATCGACGTCGAGGAACGCGGGGTGCGACGGGCCGAGCTCCTCTTTGGCCAGCTCGCCGTGGGTGCGGATCACCGTCAGGAGGTTGTTGAGCTCGTGGGCCAGCCCACCCGCGAGCTGCTCGACCGCCGCGAGCCGCTCCTGCTGCGTCGCGCGGCGATCGAGGGCCTTGCGCTCGGTGATGTCGATCGAGAGGATCATCACCCCGGCCGGCACGCGCGCGATCCGCAGCTCGAACCAGCGCCGCTCCCCGCTCGGGAAGACGAACTCGTTCTCCATCCGGTGCTCGCCTCCGTCGCGCAGCACGTCCTGGAGGTGGCCGAACATCTCCGACTCGTCGATGCCGGGGTACGCCTCGACCATCCGCTGCCCGATGAGCTGCTCGGGGGTGCGCTGCCCGTGCGCGGCCGCGACGGGGTTGATGTAGAGGTACTCGAACTCGGGGCTGAGCACCTGCAGGCCGTCCGCGACGTGCGCGAACACGTCCGCGAGGCTTTCGGCGTCGAGCGCCAGAGCGCGGCGTCTACCCATGGGTGGTCTCGCAGCACGAATTACCGGACGGCTCCGCGCTAGTTCAACGTCCCCAAATGGTGTTTAGTGTCTAGTGGCGCTTGACACAATACACGGGCACCCCTAGCCTCGAGGCATGACGGTCGCGCGCCGATCCGGGCTGGCGGAGGGGCTTCCGATGGGATCGCCGACCGCGCACCGCGTCGCCGATGGCGCCGCGCGTCTGCCGAGCGAGCCCTCGGTCACCGCGGTCGACGTGGCCGCGAGCGCGCTCGCTCGCCTCACGCCGCGCCGGCATCGGGCCCGGCTCGAGCAGCTCCGCCACGACCTGAACGCGGTGCTCGGCGGCTTCGTCGGGCGGCGACCCCTGCCGTTCAGCGATCGGGCGCGCCCCCCGACGCGGCCGCGTCCGCTCGGCGACATCGACCCGGTCGAGCACCTGCTGCCCGGCCACGCGCTGCGGCGGCGCTGGGTCACCCTCCGCACCGACGTGAAGTGGATCGCGGGCGACCTCCGGGGCGAGGGGCGCCCCGCGACCGTGCCGCGCGGCCCGAGCCGCTACCGGCGCGCCGACCCGCTCGCGCCGCGCCCGCTGCGGGTGCGCGAGGTCACGCGCGAGACGGCCGACGCGGTCACGATCGCCCTCGAGGAGCCGAGCGGCGAGCCGCTGCGCTTCGAGGCCGGCCAGTTCCTCACCTTCCACCTCACGATCGGCGGGCGCGCCGTGCGGCGGGCCTACTCGCTGAGCAGCTCTCCGCTCGACGGGCCGGGCGCGCGCGTGACCGTCAAGCGGCTCCCCGGCGGGCTCGCCTCGGGGTGGATGCACCAGGTCCGTCCTGGGGACGTCCTGATGGCCCGCGGGCCGGCCGGGCGGTTCACCGCGCGTGACACGGGCGACGCGGAGCTCACGCTGATCGCGGGCGGCAGCGGGATCACCCCGATCGCCTCCATCGCGGAGACCGCGCTCCGGTCGAGCGACGCCCGCGTCCGGCTCCTCTACGGCAACCGCCGCCTCGAGGACGTGATCTTCGCCGATCGGCTCGACGCCCTCGCGCGGCGCTACCCCGATCGATTCACCCTCGCGCGCTCCCTCGACGAGCCGCCCGCCGGCTGGGGCGAGGGCCGCGGCCCGCTCGACGAGGCGCGCGTCGGCGCGTGGCTCGACGCCCTCGACGACGCCCCGCGCCGCTACTTCCTTTGCGGACCTTCGGGGATGCTCGCGGCGGCCCGGGCCGCGCTCGCCGCGCGCGGCGTCCCCGCGAGCCACGTCCTCGAGGAGCGCTTCGGCTCGCCGGAGACCGCGCCGTCGGCCGCGCTCCCCGACGCGACGGTCACCGCACACCTCCGCGTCGCCGGCCGGGACTTCGTCGCCCGCGTCGCGCCCGGCTCCACGCTGCTCGAGGCGGGCCTCGCGGCGGGCGCGCCCATGCCGTTCTCCTGCGCGATGGGCGGCTGCGGCGCGTGCCGCGGCAAGCTGCGCGCGGGCCAGGTGCAGATGGACGAGCCGAGCTGCCTCACCGCCCGCGAGCGCGCCGAGGGCTTCGTGCTCCCCTGCTGCTCCCGCCCGCTCGGGGACGTTCAGCTGGAGGTCGACTGATGCAGCCCGCGCCGACCGAGGCGAGTGACGCGCACCCCTACCGCATGAAGGACCTGTGCGAGCTGACCGGGCTCGGACGGCAGGCGATCCACTTCTACATCCAGCGCGGGCTTCTCCCGCCGGGCAAGAAGACCGGCCGCAACATGGCGTGGTACGGCGAGGAGCACCTCGAGCGGCTCACGCTGATCAAGCGCCTCCAGCACGAGCGGTTCCTCCCGCTCAAGGCGATCAAGGCGATCCTCGACGACCAGCAGAGCGCGTTCACGGAGAAGCAGCGCTCGCTCCTCATCGGCGTCAAGCAGCACCTCGCCCACGGGGTCGACGAGGGGACGGGCGAGGTCGCGCGCGTCGACGAGCTGCTCGCGCGGCACGGCGTCGAGCGGATCGACTTCGACCGCATGGTGGAGCTCGAGCTGATCGGCGCGCGCGAGGACGACGAGGGGCACGAGGTCATCTCGCTCGACGACGCGTGGATGCTCGAGCTCTGGGCGGAGGTGAACCGCCTCGGCTTCGTGCGCGAGCTCGGCTTCACGGTGGACGACCTCCTGATCTACGACGAGATCGTCAACCAGCTGTTCGTGCGCGAGGCGCAGCTCATCGCGTCGCGCATGCCCGACCTCGAGGCCGAGCGCGCCGCTCAGATGATCGAGCGCGTGCTCCCCGTGGTGCACCGCCTGGTGGAGGGGATCCACCGCGCGAAGATTCGGAATTTCCTCGCCTCTATCGGGTGAGCAGCGTGTGAGGTCGGCATGATCAAGGAGCGCGTCTACAACCGGTTGCCCATGAAGGTCCGCTCGCAGCTCGAGTCCTACGCCGAGGCGGCGCAGACCCTGCTCGAGGTGCGCGACCCGAGGGTCCTCTCCGCGATGGCGCCCTCGGCGCTGCGGGGGACGGTCCTCAAGCGCGGCAAGCAGAACGTCCCCACGACCATGCCCGCGAGCCACCGGGCGTACTTCGACTGGAGCTACCCGCACGACTTCCCCGAGATGGCCGAGCTCTACGACCGCGCCAAGCGCGGGCAGTGGAACGGCGACGACCTCCCCTGGCACCTCGACGTGGACCCGATGAACCCCGAGCTCGAGCTCGTGCCGCGCGGGTTCTTCGCCTACGACGTGCTCGAGGAGGCGCTCGGCGTCCGCTTCACCGAGGAGGAGACCCAGCGCCTGCAGCACTCCTTCGTGAGCTGGATGCTCAGCCAGTTCCTCCACGGCGAGCAGGGCGCGCTCTTCGCCGCCGCCCAGGTCACCGAGGCGGTCCAGTTCTTCGACGGCAAGCTCTACGGCTCGACCCAGGTGATGGACGAGGGCCGACACGTCGAGGTGTTCCACCGCTACCTCGACACCAAGCTCGAGAAGCTCTACCAGATCAACGACAACCTCTTTGTCATCATCGACGCGCTGATGCTCGACTCGCGCTGGGACATGAAGTTCCTCGGCATGCAGATCATGGTCGAGGGCGTGGCGCTCGGGGCGTTCGGCACCCTCTACCAGGAGACCCGCGAGCCGCTCCTCAAGGAGCTGCTCCGCAACGTCATCCAGGACGAGGCGCGCCACGTCCACTACGGCGTGCTGGCGCTGCGCGAGCACATCGTCCATCAGCTCAGCGAGCGCGAGCGGCGCGAGCGCGAGGACTGGGCCTTCGAGGTCGCGCTCCTCATGCGCAACCGCTTCCTCGCCTACGAGGTCTACGAGGAGCTGTTCGAGGGCCGCATCACGCGGGCCCAGTGGCGACACGTGGTGGAGCGCTCCCCCGGGATGGCGCGCTTCCGACGCAACATGTTCAGCCGGATGGTGCCGAACCTGCGCGAGGTCGGCCTGCTCTCGGAGCGCATCCGCCCGCACTACGCACGGGTCGGCCTCGACCGCTACTTCCAGGGGCTCGCGGCCGACCAGCTCACCGGCGATCAGATGCTCGCCGAGCTCGCGAGCTGAGGCCGCTCACTCACAGTCGAGCGTCGGCTCGAGCCAGAGCGCCTTGCCGCCGCGGCCCTCGACCGGGGCCGCGTCGAGCGCCAGCCAGCGCGCGCCGCGCAGATCGAGGCGCACCGCGCGCGCGGGCTGCTCGGCGTGCATCGCGCCCGAGTCGAAGACCTCGCGCTGATCCACGAAGACGCGGAAGCGCCCCTCGCCGCCGTCGTCGTCGTCGAGGCCGACGCGCGCGTCGAGCCGCGCGCACCGGCCGCCGAGGTGAACCCAGATGCGCGACGGCGCGCGGGTGCGCAGGCCCGGCCGGACGACGCCGGCGACGTGGAGCGCGGGCACGATCTCGATCGGGCGCGGGCCGCTCGAGCTCGCCCAGCCGTGCGCCTCGAGGCGCCGGGGACCAGGAGGCGGATCGCTCCCTCGCCGCGCGCCGTAGGAGTCGGGCGGGCGGTCGGGCAGATCGAAGGCCACCGGGTCGACGGGGCCGGGGCGTGAGTAGCGGCCGAGCCCACCCCAGCCGACGCGCCCTCCGCGGGCGATCAGGAACAGCGCGCGGGGCGCCCGCGCGGCGAGGGTGAAGCGGAGGCGCGCGGTCGAACCGAGCGCCTCGTCGTGCGCGAGGACCACCGGTCCGTCGACCGCGCCGTCGCGGACCTCGACCGCCTCGAGCGCGAGCTCGTCGCAACTCGCCACCTCGGCCTCGACCGTGTGCAGGCCGCGGGGCAGGCGGACCTCGAGCGCCACGCCGTCCTCGCGGGTCACCCGCGCATCGCCCGCGCACGACGCCTCGACGGTCGACCCCACGATCGCGAGGGCCTCGGGCTCCACCGCCGGCGGAGGCTCGCAGCCGAGGCAGACGGCTGCCAAGCCGAGGAGCGCCACGCTCGATCGCATCGCCGCCGGTGTACCATCCCTCGCGTGCAAGGCGGGGGCGCAGGCTGGTCGCGCGCGCGCGTCGCTCAGGCCGCAGCCTGGCTCGGCCTCTCGGCCCTCGGCTACGTCGCCCTCGCGACCTCGAGCGGCCTGCCGGCGGCCGACGCCGAGCCCGACTGCTCGGTGCGCCTCGCCGCGGAGCTCGCGCCGCTCGACGCGCTCCTTCCGCCGCGGGCGGTCGTCGAGCTCGCCGGCCCCCTCCGCGACGGCGACTGCGACCCTGGCATGGTCGCGCACCGGGTCCTCGCGCCCCGCTTCGTGATGCACGAAGCCCGCATGCCGCTCGGCCGGTGGGAGCGCGGCGGCCCTGTCCTCCTCGCGGAGCGCCCCGAGCTCGTGATCCTCCTCGGCGACCGGGGCCACGAGTGGCTGCGCGAGAACCCGGACGCCGACGTGCTCGCGCGGGTGTCGCCGCGGATCGCGCTCGCGAGGCGGCGGTGATCGATCCGCTCGCGGTGCTCGTCGCGCTCGCGCCGGCGGCCGCGCTCGGCTGGCTCGCCTGGACCGCGCTGGTCGGCCTCGCCGCGCCGCGCGAGGAGCTCGGCCTCAAGCTCCTCGCGAGCCCCGCCCTGGGCTTCGCGCTCCTCGGCGCGATCGAGCATGTCGCGCTGCGCCTGACCGACCGGCACCTCATCGGCGTGGAGCTCGCGGTGATGCTCGCGCTCGCCCTCGCGATCGCCCGCTGGCCGCGCCGCCTCGCGCCCGCGCCCGA
Organism: Polyangia bacterium; assembly: GCA_030426845.1. GTDB lineage: Bacteria > Myxococcota_A > Polyangia > Polyangiales > Sandaracinaceae > JAUHXR01. The sequence continues at coordinate 16,499 of JAUHXR010000001.1, forward strand.
CGACTCGGCGCCCCGCCCGCTCCGCCTCGCCGCCGGGGCGGCGGTGGCGGTCGGCCTCGCGCTCGCCGCGTACGCGATCGGGCGCGTCTTCATCCAGCTCCCGCTCGGGGCGTGGGACGCGTGGGACTTCTGGAACATGCGCGCCGACCTGCTCGTCTCGCTCGGCGAGGACTGGCGCGACGCGTACAGCCCGGCGCTCGTCTGGGCCCACCCGCGCTACCCGCCGCTCCACAGCGCGACGGTGGCGCGCGCGTGGGCGACCCTCGACGCGCGCCCCGAGGCCGCGCCGATGACCATCGCCGCGTGCTACGCGCTGGGCGCGCTCGCGGTCGTCGCGTGGGGCCTGACCCGCCTGCGCGGCGTCACCTTCGGCGCGCTCGCGGCCGCCGGGCTGCTCGGCGTCCCGCAGCTCGTCTTGCTCTCGGGCAGCCAGTATGCGGACGTGCCGCTCGCCTTCCTCCTCGCGGCGACGACCGCCTCGCTCGCGCTGTTCGGGCGAGAGGGGCGGCGGCGCTGGCTGGTCGCGGCCGGGCTCTTCGCGAGCCTCGCCGCGCTCACGAAGAACGAGGGCCTCCTCTTCGTCCTGTCGACCGCGGCGGGCGTCGCGGTCGTGAGCCTCCGGCGTCGCCCGCGCGCGTCCGAGGTCGGCGCCTGGCTGGCCGGGGCCGCGCCCGGGCTCGCGCTCCTCGCGTGGTTCCGCGCGAGCTGCGCGCCGCCCGGCATGAGCGAAGACTACCTCTCCCTCGGTGACCCGCGCCTCGTCGCGCACGTCAGCGAGCGCGCGGCCTGGGCCGACAACTGGCGCGAGCTCGCGGAGGGCGCGGGCCGGCTGCTCTGGATCTTCGACGGCGCCTTCGTCCCGCTCGTGATCGTGCTCCCGGTCCTCGCGGCGGCCGGCCGCTGGTCGGCCCGGCTGGCGCCGCGCGCGCTGGGCGGGGCGGCGATCGGCCTGCTCCTACACCTTTCGGCGGTGTGCCTCAGCTTCGTGCTGCTCTCGACCTGGAGCGTCGCGGACCACGTCGAGTCGCTCGATCGGCTCTTGCTGCAGCTCGTCCCCGCCGCCATGTTCCTCGTCTTCGCGGGCGTGTGGACGCGCCCGACCGAGCCGCGGGGGGCGACGTGAGCCGGCGACCGACCATCCTCTTGTTCGACATCGACGGCACGCTCATCACGTGCGGCGGGGCGGGCCGCGACGCGATGGAGCGCGCCTACGCGGAGCGGCTCGGCGCGGGCCCCGCCCCCCGGTTCCGCTTCGCGGGCGGGACGGACCTCGCGATCGCGCGCCGCTTCCTCGAGGAGGCGGGCGCCGAGCCCACGGACGAGGCCGTCGACGGGTTCCTCGCCGCGTACCTGCGCCACCTGCCCGACGCGCTGGCCGCCTCGCGCGCGTTCCGGGTGTTCGACGGGGTGACCGCGCTGCTCGATCGGCTCGCCGCCCTCCCCGACATCGCCATCGGGCTCGGCACGGGCAACCTCGAGGCCGGCGCCTACGCCAAGCTCCGCCGCGGCGGGCTCGACGCGCGCTTCGCGTTCGGCGGCTTCGGCTCCGACCACGTCGAGCGCGCCCGCCTCCTCGCGCGCGGCGCCGAGCGCGGCGCGGCCCAGCTCGGCCGCCTCCTCGACGCCTGCGAGGTGGTGGTGCTCGGCGACACCGAGCGCGACGTCGCGGCGGCCCACGCGATCGGCGCGCGCTGCGTCGGGGTCGCGACCGGTCCGCTGAGCGTCGAGGAGCTCCGCGACGCCGGCGCGCACCACGTGGTGGACGGCCTCGGCGCGCCGGGCCTCTACGAGCACCTCGTCGGCTGAGCGGGCGGCCGACCGGAAACTTGCTGGCGACCCGGCGCCTGCCCACCCTGAGCGGGTGGCTCGTCTCGCCGCGCTCCTGCCGCTCGCTCTCTTGCTCGGATGCTCCGGAGCGACGTCCCGAGCGACACCGCCCGAAGCGCAAGCGGACCGCGAGGTGGCGCCCGCCGCGCCGGACCCGGACCCGGACCCGGACCCGGACCCGGACCCGGACCCGGAGCCGGACCCGGAGCCGGAGCCGGACCCCGTCGCCGTCCTCCTCGCGATGGACGGGCGCGAGACGACCTCGATCGGCGGGCCGCGCGACGGGCGGCTCGAGGGCGAGGTGACCCTGCCGGCGGAGGGTCCGGGCTTCCGCAGCAACCCGCGCCGCCCGAACCCGACCGCGATCCACGGCACGGTGGAGCTCCTCCAGGCGCTCGCCCGCGCGGCCCGCGTGGTGCAAGAGGAGCTGCCGGGCGGAGAGCTCGTGGTCAACGACGTCGGCCTCCCCGGCGGAGGCCCGATCCCGCACCACGGGAGCCACCGCGCGGGGCGCGACGTGGACGTCCTCTTCTACCTGATCGACTCCGAGGGGGAGCCGATGCCGTCGGTCGGCGCCTTCCTCGATCCCCGCGGCCGGGGCTACGACTTCCGCGACCTCGCCGACCCGAGCGACGACGTGCTCGTGCGGATGGACGTCCCGCGGTCGTGGCGCTTCGTGCAGGCGCTCCTCGAGGGTCCGCACGCGGACGAAGTGCAGCGCATCTTCGTGGCCGAGCACCTGCGGACGCTCTTGTTGCGGCACGCCGAGCGCGCGCGCGCTCCCCGCGCGGTCCGCGATCGGTTCGCCGAGATCACCTGCCAGCCCGGCTACCCACACGACGACCACTTCCACATCCGGTTCCACTGCACCCTCGAGGACATGGACGCCGGCTGCGAGGACAGCCCGCCCGTCTACGCGTGGCGCCGGGCCGCGCTGCGGGCCGTCGATCGCCGGCCCGCGATCAACCGGCCGCGGCGCGATCGCCCGAGGAGCCCGACCACGACCGCGGACGAGGCGCGCGCCGCCGCGGGTCCGATGCACGCGCGGGTGGAGGAGTGGCTCGAGCGGCGCGAGGCGTGGGCCGCGCAGCCGCACCCGGGGCGCACCTACTGCCGGTGACCGGAGCCGGCCGCTCGCACCGCGGAACGGGACGCGATAGGTTGAGTGCCGTGGGGAACCTCCGCTTGGTCGCGCTGGCCGCGCTGCTCGTCCTGGGCTGCGGCTCCAAGACGGGCCTCCTCGTCCCCGACGTCGAGCGCGACGCGGGCTTCGACGCCGGCACCGACGCGGGCGAGCTCCAGTGCGAGGACCGGCGCATCGCGCTGCTGCGGCGCCGCGCCGAGGCGTACTTCGCGATCGACTCCTCCGGCTCGATGCTCGAGACGTTCGACGGGATGGACGCGCCGATGGTCGAGGAGAGCCGCTGGTACCTCCTGCGCGAGGCGCTCGAGGGCGCGCTGCGGACGGCCAACGACGACCTCAGCGCGGGCGCGCTGTTCTTCCCCGACGCGGTCCCGATGGGGGAGGACGGCTGCCTCCTCGAGCCGGGCCTCGACGTGCCCGTCCGGCCGCGCAACGCCGACGCGGTGCTCGCGGAGTTCGATCGGCGCGAGGTCCCGTTCGGCGGCACCCCCACCGCGGCCGCGCTCCTCGCGATCCGCGACGCGCTCGTCGCCGCGGGGCCGAGCGAGGTGAGCCGCTTCGTGGTCCTCGCGACCGACGGCGCGCCCAACTGCAACCCGGATCCGCCGATCCCGCCGCCGATGTGCTTCTGCACGCACCCGAACCCCGACGTCTGCGCCCGCGCCCGCCCGCAGAACTGCCTCGACGACGAGGCCGCGATCGGGGCGGTGAGCGAGCTGGTGAGCCTCGGCGTGCCGGTCTACGTGCTCGGCCTCACCGATCCGGTGAGCGACCCGCTGCTCGCGGAGGTGCTCGACCGCATGGCGATCGCCGGCGGCCGCCCCCGCCCGGACACGGAGCGCCGCTTCTACGACATCCGGACCGGCGCCGAGCTCGCCACGACCCTCGCCGAGATCACCGACAGCGTGGCGCGCTGCACTCTCTACGTGGCGCCCGGCTCGGACGAGCTCCGCGACGACGACGTGCTCCGCGTCGCGGGCGCGACGGTGCCGCGCGACCCGACCCGCACCAACGGCTGGGACCTCACCGACGAGGCCGCGGGCGAGGTCACGCTGTTCGGGCCCGCGTGCGACCTGCTCGCCGACGGCGCGGTGCTCGAGGCCTGCGTGTTCCCCGAGTGACCCCCGGATGACCCCCGAATGACCCTCGAATGACGACGCCCCGCCTCCTCGTCCTCGCCGCCCTCCTGCTGGGTGTCGGGGGCTGCACGCCGGAGCTCGGCGCCCACCGCGCCGCGATCGTCGGGGGCTCCCCCTCGGGCGAGACGTCGGTCGTCTACACGATCCAGACCGGCTCCACCGTCCTCTGCGCCGGCGCGGTGGTCGGCCCACGCGACGTCCTGACGGTCCAGCGCTGCGTGACGCCAGCGGGGAGCGACACCCCGATCCCTGCGGCCGCGATCAACGTCGGCATCGGCAGCACGACCGACGCGACGACCCGCACGGTGGCGGTCGAGGAGATCTTCATCGCCCCGCCGGGTCCGGCCGAGCGGCTCGCGCTGATCCGCACCCGCGAGGAGCTCGAGCTGCCGGTGCTCACCCGAGCGAGCGCCGCGCCGACCGTAGGGACGGACGTGGTGATCGTGGGCTACGGGCGCACGGACGCCGCGATGCCCGGCGCGAAGCACGAGGGCGACGCGCGCGTCGTGAGCGTCGACGGCGCCACCTTCGACACGGCGGGCATCGCCTTCGCGTGCGGCGAGGGCGACGACGGCGGCCCCGCGCTCGGCCTCGACGGCAGCCTCCTCGGCGTCGGCGGGCTCGCGGTCGGCGGCGGCTGCCCGCCCACCGCGAACACCTACGCGAGCGTGGCCTCTGGCGCCGCGTTCATCGACGCGAACCTCGCGCCGCCGCTCCCCGACGCGGGCCCCGCCCCCGACGCGGGCGGCCCCGGCGACGGCGGCCCGGACGTCGACGCGGGCGACGGCCGGCGGCTCCCCGATCGCGGCGGCTGCGCGGTCGGCGCGCCGAGGTCCTCGGACGCGGCGCCCTGGGCGCTGTGGCTCCTGATCGCGCTGACCTGGGCCGCACGGCGCCGCCCCCGCGGACGACCTACCCGCGCTCGCTGAGCGCCGCGCGACGGCGCGCGAGGAGCAGGAGCAGCCCGGCCAGCACGAGCCAGGCCGCGCCCGACGCCGGCGACGTGGACACCGCGCAGCCTCCGCGCAGGCCCTGCGTCGGCGTCAGCGGCGCGTCCGGGGTGACGAGGCCGGCCGGATAGACGAAGCAGAGCCCGTCGATGTCGTCCGCGGCGAGCGAGCGGAAGTGCGTCTCTCCGGTGGTGAGCGCCTCGAACATCGTCGACTCGGGGTCGGGGGTGTGGCCGAGCCCGATGAGGTGACCGACCTCGTGGGTGATCGCCGACTCGAGGTCCATCGCGCCCGGCTCGCCCGTGGTCGAGAAGCGGATCTCGACCGCGTTGATGTCGATGTCCGCGTCGCGCAGCTCGCCGGTGCGCGGGTGGTAGCGCGTGGTCGTGAGCGCGATCTGGCAGCGGTCGCCGAGGCAGGGATCGCCGACCCAGCTCTCGGTGCGAAAGACCACGCGCCGGTGATCGTCCGAGCCCCCGGTGGAGCGCACCGTCCCCGTCTCGAAGGTCTCCTCCCCGAGGAGGAGCTGGAGGTCGCTGCAGCCGGAGCCCGCGTCGTTCCAGGCGGCCATCGCGTTGAACAGCGCGTCGTGCTGCGCGGTCATCGGCACGCCAGGGAGCGGCGCGTAGGACGGCTCGAGGATCACGCTGCGGTGACGCCAGAACAGCGGGGCGAAGGGCGCGGCGACGGTGGTGGAGCGGGTGAACGCGGCCGCCCGCGCCGGCCCGAGGGCGAGCCCCGCCCCGACGAGGAGCGCGAGCAGGGCGGCGCGGCGAGAGGCCATCACCCGGGGCTGTGCAACTCGCGTGCGAGGCGCCGCGGCCGCCCTCAGGCCCCGTTCTTGCCCTCTCGGGTGGGGACGCGGGGCCCCGTCGGGGAGACGGCCGTCCCCGGAGCGGCTCAATGGGCCGCGGCGGGCGCGTCCCCGACGATCACGCGCGCGTCGATCGCGGTGAGGCCGCGCGCGGTGATCACCAGCGGGTTCAGGTCGAGCTCCTGGATGTCGGGGCAGGCCTCGACGAGCGCGCTGATCCGCACGCAGAGCTCCGCGAGCTCGGCCCGGTCCAGGACCGGCCGCTTGCGCGCGCCGTCGAGGAGCGGCTGGGCGCGGATCTCGTCGATCATCTCGAGCGCGTCACGGCGCGTCATCGGCACGAGCCGGAACGCGACGTCCTTGTAGACCTCGACGAAGATCCCGCCCATCCCGACCATCAGCATCGGGCCGAAGCCGGGGTCGCGGCTCATGCCGACGATCACCTCGGTGCCCTTGACCTGCTCCTCGACGGTGAAGCCGTCGATCGTCGCGCCGGGCTGGTGCTTGGCGACGTTCTCGCGGATGGATGCGCAGGCCTCGCGCACGCCGTCCGCGTCGACGATGTCGAGGACGACCCCGCCGACGTCCGACTTGTGGATGACGTCGTTGGAGATGAGCTTCACCACCACCGGGTAGCCGATCGACTCGGCGGCCTCGACCGCGCCCTGGATGTCGGGCGAGGTGGCGGAGCGGTTGTAGTAGATGCCCGCCTTCTCGAGGATGCGGCGCGCGAGCGCGAGGTCGGTGTTGGAGACGCCCTTGGCCTTGGCCTCGGCGACGAGCGCTTTGGCGCCGTCGAGATCGGGCGCGGGGTGCCGCGTGAGCTGCGCGGGCGCGGCGTCCCCCCGGGCCAGCCAGGCGCCGCGGCGCGCGAGGGCGCCCATCGCGCTCACCGCGAGCTCGGGCATGTTGAACTCGGGGATGCCAGCCGCGTCGAGGGCGCTGCCGACCTCGGTGCCGATCAGGCCGATGAAGCTGGCGAGGAGCGGCTTGTCCCACCCGTCGGCGTCGTGCGCGGCCACGATCGCGCGCGCGGTCTCTTCGGGATCGGTCATCGCCTGGACGGTCATGATGAGCACGACGCCGTCGACCTCGTCCGCCTCGCCGAGGATGCGGAGCGCGTCCCGGTAGCGCTCGGGCGTGGCGTCGCCGATCACGTCGACCGGGTTGTTGCGCGACCACACCGCCGGGAGGACCTCGTCGAGCGCGGCCATCGTCTCGGCGCTCAGCGTCGCGAGCTCGAGCCCGTGGCGCGCGCAGGCGTCCGCCGCGAGCACGCCGGGGCCGCCCGCGTTGGTGACGATCGCGACGCGCCGGCCGCGCGCGGGCGGCTGGTGCGCGAGCGCGCGGGACCACGCGGCGAAGGACCCGAGGCTGTTCGCCTGGAGCACGCCGGCCTGGGCGAAGGCCGCGGTGTAGGCCGCGGACGCGCCCGCGAGGCTCCCCGTGTGGCTCGACGCGGCCTTGGCGCCGGCGGCGGTGGTGCCGCCCTTGATCGCGACGATCGGCGTGCCGCGGCTCACCTCGCGCGCGACCTCGAGGAAGCGCGGCGGATCGTGGAGCGCCTCGACGTAGAGCGCGATCGCCTTGGTGCGCGGGTCGGCGTCGAACCATCGCAAGATGTCTTGATCATCGACGTCGCTCTTGGCGCCGAGCGAGACCGCCGCGCTCATCCCGAACTTCTCGCGCTGCGCGTAGCTGATCATCCCGGTCACGAGCGCGCCCGACTGGCTGAGCAGGCCGATGTGTCCGTCCGGCGGCGCGCTCGCGCCGAAGCTCGCGTTGAGGCGCTGACCGGGCCGGATCACCCCCAGGCAGTTGGGGCCGATGACGCGCATCCCGTGGGCGCGCGCGACCGCGACCATCTCGTCCTGGAGCGCCTTGCCGTCCGCGCCCATCTCCGCGAAGCCCGCGGTGATGACGATCGCAGCCTTGGTCCCGAGCCCGCCAGCCTCTTCGATCACGCCCTTGACGTACTTGGGCGGGATCGCGATGAGGACGAGGTCCACCGGGGCGCCGATCGCGGTGAGCGACTCGTACACCGGCTGCCCGAGCAGCTCGCCGCCCTTGCGGTTGACCGCGTAGACCTCCCCGCGGAAGCCCTCGCTCCGCTGATCGCCCCGCATCGCGCCGAAGAGCAGGTTCTTGAGGAGGGCGTGGCCGACCGCCTCGGGGCGGCTGCTCGCGCCCACCACCGCGACCGAGCGGGGGGCGAAGAAGGGGCTCAGATCGTCGCTCATGACTCAGTCCTTTGGTCCCGGGGAGCCGGGATGCTAACAGAGGGCGAGGAGTCCACGATGGTTCATCCCTGGCACGATCTCCCGAACCCCATCGCCGGCGCCGACGAGGGGTTCAACGTCGTCATCGAGATCCCCAAGGGGTCGAAGGTGAAGTACGAGCTCGACAAGCCGAGCGGCCTGCTCCGGGTCGACCGCGTGCTGTACAGCTCGGTGCACTACCCCGCGAACTACGGGTTCCTCCCGCGGAGCTACTGCGGCGACAAGGACCCGCTCGACGTGCTCGTGCTGAGCAACGAGCCGGTGCACCCGCTGTCGATGATGCGCGCGCGCGCGATCGGCGCGATGCGGATGCTCGACGAGGGCGAGCAGGACGACAAGATCATCGCGGTCCACGTCCACGATCCGGCGTTCGAGGAGTACACCGACATCGATCAGCTCCCGTCGCACACCATGCGCGAGATCAAGCGGTTCTTTCAGGACTACAAGACCCTCGAGCGCAAGGACGTGCAGATCGACGAGCTGATGGGCCGCACCGACGCGGTGCGAGTGGTCCGCGAGTCGCTCGAGCTGTATCAGGCCGAAGAGAACCAGCTCCGCGGCTGGCGCTGATCATGGCCCGCCGCGCGCTCGCCCTCGCGCTCGCCCTCGCGCTCGCCCTCGGCATCGCGGGCTGCGCGCCGTCTGCGTCCGATGTCGGCGAGTCCCGCGCCGCCCTCACGAGCCCGCTCTGGGGCATGAGGGGCGAGGCCTTCGTCCCCGACGGCCGACTCATGGACTGGTCCTACGCCGGCTACCACGCGGGCGAGGACGCGATCCCCGACGTGCCTCCGGTCGCCGACGTGGCCGACTTCGGAGCCGTCGCCGACGGCGCGACCGACGACGGCGAGGCGTTCGAGCGTGCGATCGCGGCGGCCGAGGCGGCGGGCGGCGGCGCGGTGGTCATCGGCGCCGGGCGCTACCTCCTGCGGCGGCGCCTCGAGATCCCGGGCGGCGTGGTCGTGCGCGGGGCGGGCCGCGACCAGACCACCCTCTACTTCCCCGAGCCGCTCGAGGCGCTCTACCCCGGCGCGCAGAACTGGTCGTTCGGGGGAGGCTTCCTGTACTCGCGCGGCTCGAGCGCGCTCCCGATGCGCACCACGGTGAGCGCCGACGCGGCCCGCGGCGACACCGTGATCGAGGTCGCCGACGCGGCCGACCTCGCGGTCGGCGACTGGATCGTGATCACCCAGACGGACGTCGACGGCACGCTCATGCGCCGGCTCCACGCCGACTTCGTCGACGGCGGCGCGGACAACGTGGGCGACGAGGGCCTCCGCTTCCCGACGCGGATCACCGCGATCGACGGCGCCACGGTGACCCTCGAGCGCGCCCTCCCGCTCGACCTCGAGGGGCGCTGGTCGCCGACCGTGCTCGCGCTCGAGCCCCGGCGCGCGGAGGTCGGCGTGGAGGGGCTGACGATCGAGTTCCCGGTGACGACCTACCCCGGCCACTTCAACGAGGAGGGGTACAACGGCGTCCACTTCGCCAACGTCTGGCACTCCTGGGTCCGCGACGTGACGGTGCTCAACGCGGACTACGGCGTGAGCTTCACCGGCTCGTTCTTCTGCACCGCGACTGGCGTGCACCTCGGCACGACCGGGGACCGCGGCGATCCCGTGGGCCACCACGGGTTGAACAACGGCCACGGCGGCGACAACCTCTTTGTCGACTTCGACATCCGGGCGCGCTTCATCCACGACCTCACGAACGAGTGGTACGCGCACGGGGTGGTGTTCACGCGGGGGCGCGGCGACGACCTCTGCATGGACCACCACAGGGCCGCGCCCTACTCCACCCTCTGGACCGAGCTCGACCTCGGCGCGGGGACGCGCCCCTGGGCCAGCGGGGGGCGCTCCGACCGCGGACCGCACACGGCGGCCTACGACACCCTGTGGAACGTCTCGGCCGCGCGGACGCTGAGCCTCCCGGCCGCGAGCTACGGGCCGCGGATGACCTTCGTCGGCTTCGACACCGACGACACGATCCCCGGCGGCGCCGACGACTGGTACCTCGAGGCGGTGCGCTCGGACGACATCGAGCCGCCGAACCTCTGGGCCGCGATGCGGGAGCGGCGCCTCGGCGGGCCCGCGCCCGACGACGGCGGACCTCCGGACGCCGACGCGGGCGCGCGCGTCGACGGCGGCGGGGAGCTCGACGACGCGGGCCGGACGCGCCCTGGCGACGACGCCGGCCCGGGCGCGTCCGACGACGGAGGCTGCGGGTGCCGAGCGGCGACCGGGACGCCCGGCGGCGCCCCCGTCGGACTCGCCCTCCTCATGCTCGCCGCGCTGGCGCGGGCCCGTCGCACGCGGGACCGCCGCCGGCGGAGCTGACGCGCGACCGTCGCCCCTCGTGACGCGTCGGTCTTCGTGCCGCGCCCCGAACGTCTGCCGGCGCATCACGCTCAGATGAACGGCGTGCAGTGCTCCTCGCCCACCAGCTCGCTCACCGCCGCGCCCATGTCGAGCGCGCCCGATCGAACCCCGAGAAGGTCGAACGCGCGCCCGCCGGTGGCGGCGGGGATGGGGGGCATGCCGAGGTAGGGCGCGTGGTAGCCGACCCCGACCTCCACCGGCTCACCGCAGAACGCGCTGGTGCCGGGGACCGCGAAGGCGCCGACGCGCACCTCGGCCGCGCGCAGCGCCTCGACGGTCTGCGCGTAGGTGTGGCCCACCGCGATCCCGCCGCCGCCGTACTCGTCGGTCGCGAGCACGGTCGGGGCTTGCGCGAAGGTGTCGTCGGTCACGTGGACGACCAGGCGGGTCGCGCCGTCGCGCCAGGGGCACTGGGTGGCCGCGACGTGGAGCGCGTCGAGCGCGTTCTCCGCGCAGTCGACGTTCTCGTAGGGCGAGCCGGCCGGCTGCGGGTTCGCGTCGTTCCGCGTGAAGTCGCGCCACCGCGCGAGCTCGGCCTGGAGCGCCTCGAGGCTCGCGAAGGGCGCGCAGCCCTGCACGGGGAGGACGTCGTCGCCGAACACCACCAGGCCGATCTGCGCCCCCGGCCGGAGCGCGTTCGCGGTCCGCCACACTTGCTCCATTCCGAGCCGAGCCGCCTCGATGTCGTCGGCCATGGAGGTGGTCACGTCGAGGACGAACACGACGTCGATCGGCGCCTCGCAGACCCCCGAGCTCGGCGGGGGCGTCGACGGAGGGGGCGTCGACGGCGGGGGCGTCGAGGGAGCGCCGGCGTCGTCGACCGGGGTCGGCTCTCCGTTCGGCGCGGGCGGCGCGCCGGGAGCGCACGCGGCGAGCGCGAGCGACGCGAGGGCAGAGAGCGAGGCGAGGACGGCGCGGTGGGTCATGCGCGGCTAGTCACCCGGAACAGCAGTGAATGGCAAATCCCGGCGAGCCATCGCCGTGCGAATCAAGGAACGACGACGAGGAATGCCGAGGGCATTTCGAGGAGGAGTGACGCCGAGTCGCGCGGCGAGGGCCGGTGGGATTTGTCATGAATCGCTGTTCCGGGTGACCAACAATCCAAGATGCAGGCCAGACGGGCGGCGCCCTCGCCGGCGCGCGATCGTCGGGCGCGCGGCGCCACCTCGGGTCACCCGGCCCCACCGACGCGCCGCGAACGGCCGCGCGCCCCGTATACTCGGCCGATGGCGAGCTTGTTCGAGCGCGTGGTCTTCTGGCTGCGGACCCGACGCGGGCCGGCCCGGCACCCGCCGCTCTGGAGCGTGCTGCGCGATCGAGGCGCGAGCCGTGAGCTGGTGCGCTTCGTCGATCCGTTCGGCGCGGACCTCGCGAGCGCCTGGAGCGAGTGCCCGCGCGCGGAGTGGACGATCGAGCTGGCGGCTCTCGCGCCGATCACCGCCGAGCGCCTCGTCGACGCGGTGGCCCACCTCACGCCCGAGGCCTCGGCCGACGCGCTGGCCGCGAGCCGCGCGCGCGCCGTGGCGGTGGCCCGCGCGCACGCGGCCGGAGAGGCCGACGTGGAGGCGCTGGTGGTGGCCACCCACGCGCTCTGCTGCGCGATCATCGAGCGCGAGACCGAGGAGGTCGCGTCGATCCCCGCGCCGCGCGATCCCGAGCGCGCGTGGACCCTCCAGGGCCAGTTCGATGCGCTCTACGCCGAGGCCCAGGCCCGCCTCGCCGAGCGCGTCCGCGAGGTGATCGCCCTCGCCGAGGTCCGCGTCGCCTACGAGGGCCTCGAGGCGCACCCGTACCGGTAGGCGAGGCGCTACTCCTCCTCTTCGGGCGCGCCCGCCGCCGCGACGGGCTCCTCGAGCTCGGCGATCTGCTCGACCGCGCGGCCGTCACGAAAGACCCAGCTGTAGCGGACCTCGCCCTCGCGCGCGTCGGGCCGCCACGAAGCCGGATCGCAGAGGCGGGCCCGCTCGATCGAGACGAGGCGGTCGGCCTCGTGGATGTCGCCGACGCCGACCTCCGTACGGAACCCCGTCTCCTCGCGGAGCTCGCGGGCGAACCGCTCCCAGCGCGGGCCGAGGCGCTTCTCGAGGCGCTCGAGCTCGCGGCGCTCGTCGGTGGCCTGCCAGCGCCGCTGCGCCTCGGCCTCCGCCTTCGCCTTGCGGGCTCGGGTCAGCACGCCGACCGCGACCCCGAGCACCGCGAGGCTGCCGGTCGCGGGCAGCACCACGTCGGGGAGGTAGTCGAGCAGCGCGCCCACGCTGAGCCCGCCCCCGACGGTGAGCAGCACCCCGGCCGGCTCGTAGCGCGTCATCCAGCCGCCGGAGACCTCGGCCGCAGCGCGCGCCTCGTGGAGCGCCTCGAGCCGCGCGAGCGTCGCCTCGGACACGCCGACCTCGACGACCTTCGCCTCGAGGTAGGGGCTCTCCGCCGACAGCTCGGTGCCGGGCGTACGCACGTCCCCCGGCTCGAGGCGACGCCACACGACGAGCCTCCGGACCACCTGGGGCTCGCCCGAGCCGTCGATCGCGATGGGCGCCACGAGGCGAGCCTATCAGCCGCGCAGCGCCTCGAAGAGGATCTGCAGCATCCGGTAGGTCAGGCCCCAGACCACGCGCTCGCCTACCGCGTAGCCCGGGAACCGCATGGCCTGGCCCTTCCAGACGAGCGGGTACTCCGTGTCGCGCGCGCCGCTCAGGAGCGACGGCAGGTCTACCCAGAAGACGTCGGCGACCTCGTAGTTCGGCTGCAGCTCGGGGAGCGTGTCGACCGCGTAGACGAAGGGCCGCACCACCAGCCCGGTCGTGTGGGTCGGCACGTCGTCGAGCTGGCCGAGGGGCTCGCCGTAGGCCGTCAGGTCGAGGCCGAGCTCCTCGCGCGTCTCGCGCTCGGCGGTGAACCGCAGGTTGGGATCGGTCGCGTCGTGCCGGCCGCCAGGGAACGCGAGGTGCCCCGACCAGGGATCGCCCGGGTGCTCGGCGCGCTGGATGAAGAGGATCTCCGGCTGCTCGCGCTGGCGCAGCACCGCGGCGACCGCGGCTCGCGGCTCTCCGCTGGGCCGCGGGGTGACGCGCGCGATGCGCGAGCGGACGAGGCTCAGGTCGATCGCGCTCACGAGCCCGCGCGTTCCTCCCCCGGCTCCGCCGCCTCGCTCGTCAACAGGGCGTGCCTCGTCTGCACGTCGGTCACGAGGGCCGCGGGGAGTCGGCCGAGCCGCTGGAACGCCCGCATGTGGAGGATCGGCTCGCCGCCGATGTCGGCGGCGGTGCGCCCCGCGACGAGCTCGGTGTAGGTGTGCGGGTGGAACCGCGACAGGTCGTCGTCGGCCGCGCCGATCGCGCGGACCACGCCGAGGAGCGCGTCGAGGCTGTTCATCTTCATGTAGGGGCAGGTCGCGCAGCCGCCCGCCGTGGTGCAGCCCTCGCCGCCGCTGACCCCCGGCAGGATCTGGAGCTCGCTCTCAGGCGCCTGGGACACCGCCTCGGCCGCGACCGGGAAGACGATCTCGACCTCGACCCCGCTGCCCGCGTGGGCCTCGAGGTGGCGCCGCACCGCGTTGACGATCGAGGTGATCATCCCCGCCTCGGTGCCGAGCACGAAGCGCAGGCGGCCCGCCTCGCCGGTCGCGATCTGCGCCTCCACCTTGCGCTCGATGAACGCGAGGATGTTGCTCGTCGAGCCCGCGACCCCGGCGTCGGCCGCGCGCTGGCGCTCGAGCGCGACCTCGAACATCTCGCCGGGCACCTCGAGGTGTGCGCTCACGAAGGCGTCGGCGTAGTCCTCGCGCACCTGCTGCGCGACCTGGTCGCCGAACATGTGGTGCACGACGCAGACGCCCTGCTCGAAGAAGTGGAAGCGCTCGAGCAGCGCGCGCACCGAGGCGGCGTCGTGCTCCGGGTGGATCGCCTTGATCTGCGCGTCGTCGAGGTCCGCGAGCGTCGTGAAGAGCCGCTGGAGATTGCGGCCCATGTAGGTGTCCGGACCGAAGAAGATCTCGACGCCCTCGACCTGCGCGGCCGCGGTGAGCACCGTCTTGACCACGTTGCTGCTCGTGCACGTGATGGTCGGAACGAGCGCGTGGGCCTTGGCCTTCGTGCGGAGGCTCGTGTTGATGTAGACGACGTGGAGCGCGTTCGGGGTGCGCGACGCCTCGGTGAGGTAGGCGCCGTAGGCCTTCGCCTCGGCGCTCTCGGCGAGCGAGCAGCCGATCGGATCGGCGGCCACGCGGTAGACCGGCACGCCCGAGTGCCCGCCGGCGTCGAGCATCGCGCGCGCGTTCTCGCTCATGAAGTCGACCCCGAGCACGATGATGTGCTCGCAGCCGCCCTCGACCATCGCGGTCGCGGCGTCGGCCATGGCGAGCGAGTCGCTGATGTGCACGTGCGGGTGCTCGCAGGCGCTCAGCACGCCCTGCAGCTCGGGGTCCATGTAGAAGTGCGCGACCACCCCGATGCGCTTCTCGGAGAGCAGCGCGTCGAGCTCCTCCACGACCTTGGGCTGCGGTCGCAGGAACTCGGCCTGGGCCTCGGCGAACGCGCCCTGGGGCACGAAGGCGTCCTCGGTGATCAGCAGCGACGGAAACGGCGGTCGAGAGGTCATGGGTCGGATCCTAAGGCCAACGAGGGCGCGGGTCGGGGGGAGATCGCGAGGGGGCCGGTCAGCTCCGGGCCTGGCGCTTGAGGAAGGTGACGAGGATGGCCACGAGCACCAGCGTGATCGGCCCGCCCCACGTCGTGAAGAGCAGGCGCTGGGTCACGTCGCCGTCGAGACCGGTGAAGTCGAACATGGCGGTGAACACCGCCGCGCCGAGCAGGCCCAGGCCCGCGAGCGTCCAGTAGAGCCAGAGCGGCAGGCGCAGGCTCACCCGCGCCCCCCGGGGCGCCGCAGGACGGTCGCGTAGTCCGCGCCGCTCCCCTCCTCGTTGCGGTCGGTCGCGGGCGGCGGCGGCGCGCTGAGCGCGGTGATCTCGGCGTAGAGCGCGTCGTCGAGCTCGAGCTCGGCCGCGGCGAGGGCGGGCTCGAGCTGCGCGACGGAGCGGCCGCCGATCAGCGGGCAGGTGACGGCCGGGTGCCGCGCGACCCAGGCCACCGCGAGGGTCACTGGGTGCACGCCGCGGGCCTGCGCGAGAGCGGTGAACCGGCCGGCGAGATCGAAGTGATCGCCGTAGCGCGTCGCGTACATGTCGTTGTCGACGATGCGTCCGGCGCCGGGGCGCGCCTCGCGGGTGTACTTGCCGCTGAGGAGGCCGCCGCCGAGGGGGCTGTACGGCGTGACGGCGACGCCCTCGGAGGCGGCCATCGGGAGCAGCTCGATCTCGGCGGTCCGCTTGGCGAGGTTGTACATCGGCTGGATCGCGGCGATGCGCGCCCAGCCCCGCGCCGCCTGGACGCCGAGCGCCTTGGCGACCTGCCACGCCGCGAAATTGCTCGCGGCGGGGTAGAGGATCTTGCCGGCGAGGACGAGGCGCTCGAGGGCGCGCAGGCTCTCCTCGAGCGGGGTCGCGTCGTCGAAGCGGTGCAGGAAGAAGACGTCGACGCGGTCGGTCCCGAGGCGCCGCAGGCTCGCCTCCACCGCGCGCTCGAGGTGGTAGCGCGAGCTGCCGCGATCGTTGGGCCCGTCGCCCATCGGGAAGTACGCCTTGGTCGCGATCACGACCTCGTCGCGGTGCTCGCGGGTGAGCGCGCCGAGGATCCGCTCGCTCTCGCCGCGGTTGTAGACGTCCGCGGTGTCGAAGAGGACGACGCCGGCGTCGCGGGCGCGCGCGTAGATGCGGGCCGCCTCGTCGCGATCGGCCTCGCCGCCGAACGACATCGTGCCGAGCGCGAGGCTCGAGACCTTGAGGCCGGTCGCGCCGAAGGGGACGACGCGCATCAGTGCACCAGATCGGCGATCGCGCGCAGCACCTCGTCGGCGTGCACCGCGGGATCGACCAGGTCGAAGACCTGATGGACCGTGCCGTCCTCGGTGATGAGGAAGGTGACTCGCCGCGCGTGGCCGCCCTCGGTGTCGACGCCGTAGGCGCGCGCGAGCGACCCGTCGACGTCGGCGAGGAGCGGGAACGGCAGCTCGTGCTCCTCCGCGAACGCGCGGTGCGACTCCACGTCGTCCATCGACACGCCGTAGACGCGCGCCCCCGCCTCCTCGTAACGGTTCCACGAGTCGCGGAACGCGCAGGCCTCGGTCGTGCAGCCCGGCGTCGCGTCGCGCGGGTAGAAGTAGAGCACCACGGGGTGCCCGGCCTCCGCCGCGAGGGTGCGCAGGGCGCCCGTCTGGTCGGGCAGCGAGAAGTCCGGCGCGCGCGTGCCCGCCGTGATCAAGCGGGTGACCGCCGGATCGATCTCCTCGTCCTCGATGTCCTCGCGGGCCGCCGGCGCGGCCTCGTCGCCCTCCGCCGCGGTCGTCTCCGTCGTCGCGCTCGGCTCGCTCGTCCCGCCGCCGCAGGCCGCGAGCACGAGCGCCAGGCTCATCCAGCTCCAACGCATGGTTCGGCTATGGCGCCGCCGGCTGCCGAGCGCCAGCCGGCGCGGTTGCTGGCGCGCGGCGCGCGAGGTAATCCGCCCCCGTGCTCAAGCTGCGCTACGCGACCCCGGCGGCCTGGGTGGACGTCGTCGAGGCCGACCTCGTGGGCTTCCTCCAGGACCACGCGGCCAACGAGCACCGCGTGTCCCGCTCCGCCCTCAGCCTCGCGCTCCAGTTCCCCGAGCGCCGTGAGCTGGTCGACGCGATGGTCGACGTCTCGATGGAGGAGCTCGAGCACTTCAAGCTCGTCTACGAGCTGCTCAAGGCGCGCGGCGCGAGCCTCGGCCAGGAGCACCCGGACCCCTACATGCGCCAGCTGCGCAAGCGGTTGGCGGACCCGGACCGCGAGGTCTGGCTCCTCCACCGGCTGGTGCTCTTCGCGATCGTGGAGCGTCGCGGCTACGAGCGCTTCGCGATGCTCGGCGACGGCCTGTCCGATCCGTCGCTGCGGGACACCTACCAGGAGCTCGCGCGCAGCGAGGCCCGCCACCACGCGCTCTACCTGCGGCTCGCGCGGCAGTACTTCGACGCCGCCCTCGTCGACGAGCGGCTCGAGCGCTTCCTCGACATCGAGGCCGAGGTGATGCGCGGCCAGCCGCTGGGGCCGTCGCTCCACTGAGCGGCTCAGGCCCGAAGGGCCGCTTGGGGGGTTCGCGCCCGAGGAGTCGCCGCCGTATCCCGGGGGCCAGGCCGCGAACCCGTTCCCGCAAGGGCGGGCGCCGGGTTAACCTCGCGGTCCACTCAGCGAGATGGAGGCGTGATGACGAAGAAGACCGGATGGATGTTGGCCGGAGCCGCTCTGCTCAGTGCGCTGATGGTGCTCGTCGGGCAGTCGCCCTCCACCGCCCAGGGGCGCCTCCTCATCGGCGGCTCGCGCTCGAACTTCGGCACGAACGGGCTCCGCGGCGGCTTCATGCCCGACCCCTTCAACGTCAACATCCGTTCCGGCGGCAACATCGACGTCAGCCGCATGAGCCTCTCGCCCGGCTGCCGCGGCTACGTCACCGCGCAGCCCGACTACATCCTGAACTACAGCCAGGCGGCGTCCTTCGTCCGCTTCTACTTCACGTCCAACGACCAGCGCGCGCCCCGCAACCAGCGCGACACGACGCTCGTGATCAACGACGCGCGCGGCAACTGGCACTGCGACGACGACGGCGGCGGCAACTTCAACCCGATGGTCGACATCGACAACCCGCCGAGCGGTCAGTACGACATCTGGGTCGGCACCTACGACGGCAGCGGGCAGTACGTCGACGGCGTCCTGCACGTCACCGAGCTGCGCGCGAACCGCCCCTAGTCACGGGAACCCGCGTCCGTGCCTGGCCTCGCGGTCGTCGTCGCGCACCCCGACGACGAGACCTTCGGCTTCGCGGGCACCGTCCGCGCGTGGACCCTCGCCGGGGGCGACGCCGCCATCCTCGCGCTCACCCGCGGTGAGGCGGGCGTCGATCGGCGAGGCGGACGGCGGGGGGAGACCCTCGGTGAGGCGCGCGCCCGGGAGCTCGGGCGGAGCGCCTCCGTCCTCGGGGCGAGCGCGGAGGCGTTCGGGTTCCCGGACGGCGCGCTGCGCGCGGACGACGCGCTCGTCTCCGCGATCGCGGTCTGGCTCGGCGATCGGCGACCGCAGGTCGTCCTCACCTTTGGCCCGGACGGCGCCTACGGCCACCGCGACCACCTCGCGTGCACCCGCGCGCTCGACCGCGCGCTCGACCGCGCGCTCGACCGTGCGAACGATGCTTCGGCGGGGGTGACGGTCCTCCACGCGGCGTTCGCGCCCGGGGTCTTCGCCGCGGTGCACCGCGCGATGCGGCGCCACGCGCCGGCGCTCCTCGCGATCGACGACCCGGCCCGCCTCGGGCGCGCCGGCGCCGACTACGCGGTCGACGTGCGGCCGCATCGGGAGGCGAAGCGGGCCTCGGTCGCCGCGCACGAGACCCAGCTCGCGGGCGGCGATCCCGGCTCGTTCCTCGGGCGTGGCTTCCTCGAGGCGCACCTCGACGAGGAGCGCTTCGTCCACCACCGCGGGCCGCCCCTCGAGCACCCCTTCTGGCGAGCGGCGAGGCTCCGGTGCGCGTCCTCCACCTGACGCGAGACTACCCGCCCCGGAGCAACGGCGGGCTCTCGGTAGCCGTCCCCGCGCTGGTGGCGGCGGGACGGGAGCGCGGCGTGGAGGCGCGGATCGCCTCGTTCGACGCGTGGCGTCCGCGAGGCGGGCACCGCACCGTGCCCTCGATCGCCGACACGCCGGCCGTCGTCCGGCTGCGCGCCCCCGACGACCTGCCGCGTCTCCACGCGCGGGCGCGCGCGTTCGAACCCG
The DNA here is from genome assembly GCA_030426845.1 of Polyangia bacterium. Classification (GTDB taxonomy): domain Bacteria; phylum Myxococcota_A; class Polyangia; order Polyangiales; family Sandaracinaceae; genus JAUHXR01. The sequence goes on from JAUHXR010000001.1 coordinate 35,860, forward strand.
ACGTCGTCCATGTGCACGACGCGTTGCTCTTCGAGGAGGCGCGGCGGCTCGCCCGACCGGTCGTCTTCCACGCCCACGTCCTCCAGGGCGCGCTGCGCCGGCTGCGCGGCCTCGACGCGCCGACGCGGAGCGAGGAGGCGGAGGCCGTCGCGATCCGCGAGGCCACGGTCGTCCTCGCCCCGACCGAGGCCGCCGCCTCCGCCGTCGCGCGCGAGGACGTCCGCGTCGTTCCCTTCGCGGTGGCGCTCCCCCCTCCGCTCCCCGAAGGCGCGCGCCTGGCGGAGGGACCGATCCTGTTCGTCGGCCGCTTCGCCGACGTCAAGGGCGTAGCCGAGCTGTTCGCCGCGATCGGCCTCGTCACGCGCGCCCGCCCCGGCGCGCGCTTCGTCGTCGCCGGCGGGCTCCCCGACAACCCGCGGGCCGAGCGACGCTGGCGCGAGCGCTTCCTGCGCGAGGCCGGCCCCAACGGCGAGGCGGCCACTCGCTTCGCCGGGTGGTGCGACCGCGCGGCGCTCGATGCGCTGTACCGCGACGCGGCGCTGCTCGTCGCCCCGAGCTGGACGGAGACCTTCGGCCTGGCGGTCGCGGAGGCGATGGCCCACGGGGTGCCGATCGTCGCGAGCGACGTGCCCGCGCTCCGCGAGCGGGTGCCGCCCGACGCCGGGCGGCTCGTCCCCCCGCGCGACCCGACCGCGCTCGCGGACGCGATCCTCGAGCTGCTCGCGGCCCCTCCCGAGCGCGCGCGGCTCGGCGCCGGCGCCCGCGCCGCGGCGGCCGGCTGGGCTGGCTCGGTCGCGGCGCCGCTCCACGCGGCCTACCTCGCGGCGGCCGCCGGGGGCGCCCCCCGGTAGACGCAGGAGGCCAGCTCGACGACCGATCGCGGCCGGACGGCGAGCAGGTTGCTGCCACACCTCGCGGCGGCCGCTCGAAAGCCATTTGCGGCAACCTGCTAGAGTGCGGCGTGCCTCGCGTCGCTCTCGCGTCTCTCCTCTTGCTCCTCGTCGGCTGCGACGACGCGCACCGCGTGACGGTGGTGGTGCGCACCGACCTGCTCGCGGGCTTCGAGTTCACGCGGGTCCGCGTCACCGCGGAGGAGCTCCCGGCGCAGACCCACGACGTCGACCCGGCGCTGAGCTACGCCGACGGCGTGCCGGTCGCCGAGCTCGTCCTGCCGACGGGCGTCCACGAGCTCGGCGTCGAGCTGATCGATCGGGACGGCGCGCGGGTGCTCGCGCGGCCGGTCGGGATCGACGCGCGCGGCGAGGCCACCGTGACCGTGCTCTTCACGCGCGACTGCGCGAGCGTCTCCTGCCCGCGCGACGGTGAGGCGGCCAACGCGCGCGCGTGCCTCGGCGGCGGCTGCGTCGACCCGTTTTGCACGCTCGAGACGCCGGAGTACTGCGACGTCAACGAGTGCGTGGCCGACGCCGACTGCGCCGACCCGAGCGGGCCCGCGTGCCTGCGACCGCGCTGCCTGACCGGCGCCTGCCTCGCGGTCGGCGCGGCCTTCCTCTGCTCGGCCGAGGAGAGCTGCCACCCCGAGCGCGGCTGCCGGCCGACCGACGACCCGCTCCGCTGCGGCCCGCCGGACGACGACGCGGTGCTGCTGCTGCCCTTCGACGACGGCACCGCGGCGGACGCGCTCGGCCGCAACCCCGGCCGCCTCGAGGGCGAGGCCGGGGCGGTGGACGGCCCGCTCGGGTGCGGCCGCGCGCTCGCCATCCCCGAGGGCGCCACGGCCTACGCGGTCGTCTCCGACTCCGAGGACTTCTACCTGGCCGAGGGCGCGATCGATCTCTGGTTCCGCCGCGATCCCGGGCCGTCGGCCACCGCCGGCCTGATGTCGCGCGACGCGGCCGGCGCGGGCAACGGGCACTTCAGCCTGTGGCTCGACCAGGACGACGAGGTCGTGGTGCGCTTCCAGAACGCGGCCGAGGACGAGATCGTCGCGTGCTCCGAGCCGCTGACCCGCGGCGAGTGGCACCACGTCGGCGTCAACTTCGGGCCGCCCGGGCTCGAGCTCTGGATCGACGGCGTACAGACCACGCGGACGGGGCCCGTGACCGTCGTGGAGGGCGAGACGTCGGAGCTCCTCACCTGCGGCGGCGGCGGCACCCTGAGCCTGCGGCCCGCGGACGTCATCGACTGGGCCATCGGCGCGAGCGGCGCCCAGGCGACGAGCCCCGGCGAGGTGTCGAGCCCCCTGACCGGCGGCGCGATCGACCACGTCCGGATCAGCCGCGCGCGACGCGACTTCCGCGCGCCCTGACCTGCTCTCGACACGCCGCGGCCCGGTGCTAGACCGTCCCGTCCATCATGCGTTACTCGCGAGCCTTCATCCCCACCGTCAAGGAAGCCCCCAAGGACGCGACGAGCCCGTCGCACGTCCTGCTCCTGCGCGGCGGCTTCATCCGCATGGTCGGCGCCGGCATCTACGAGATGCTGCCGATGGGCCTGCGCGTGATGAACAAGATCGGCGCGATCGTCCGCGAGGAGATGGACCGCGCGGGCGCGCACGAGCTGCTGATGCCGGCGATGCTGCCGCGCGAGTACTTCGAGGAGAGCGGCCGCTGGGACTCGTTCGGCTCGACGCTGCTCCGGCTGTCGGATCGCAAGGGCGGCGACTACCACCTCGGCCCGACCCACGAGGAGATCATCACCGATCTCGTCCGGCGCGAGGTGAAGAGCTACCGGCAGATGCCGCTGAACCTCTACCAGGTCCAGATGAAGTACCGCGACGAGCCGCGCCCGCGCGCCGGGCTGCTGCGCTGCCGCGAGTTCCTCATGAAGGACGCCTACTCCTTCGACGTCGACGAGGCGGCCGCGACGCAGAGCTACGAGCAGATGCGCGACGCCTACCACCGCATCTTCACGCGGCTCGGGCTCGAGTACCGGGTCGTCAGCGCGGACAGCGGCGCGATGGGCGGGAGCACGAGCGCCGAGTTCCAGGTCCTCGCGAGCACCGGCGAGGACGCGATCGTCGCCTGCTCGAGCTGCGACTACGCGGCCAACGTCGAGGTCGCCGAGACGAAGGAGCCCGAGGGCGCCGCGTCGAGCGCGGAGGCGCCGGCGCGTGAGCGGGTGTCCACCCCCGGCGCGAAGACGATCGACGAGGTCGTGGCGTTCCTCGGGGACGGCCTGACCTCCGCCCGGATGCTCAAGAGCCTCCTCTACGTGGCCGGCGAGGAGGTCGTGATGGCGGTCGTCCGCGGCGACCGCGAGCTGAACGAGATCAAGCTCGCGCGCGCGCTCGGCGTACCCGAGGTGTTCCTCGCGAGCGACGCGGACGTCCGCAAGGCGACCGGGGCGGAGCCCGGCTTCGCGGGGCCGGTGGGCTTCGGCGGCCGCGTGATCGTGGACCCCGAGGCGGCCCAGGTCGCCGACGGCGTCACCGGCGCGAACGAGACCGACGCGCACCTCGTCCACGTGGCCTACGGGCGCGACTTCGAGGGCGAGGTCCGGGCGATCCGCGCGGTCGGCGAGGGCGACCCCTGCCCGCGCTGCGCGAGCCCGCTCCGCGCCTACCGCGGCATCGAGGGCGGCCACATCTTCATCCTCGGCACGCACTACAGCGCCAAGATGGGCGCGACCTTCCTCGACGAGGACGGCCAGAGCCACCCCGTCGTGATGGGCTGCTACGGCATCGGCGTCTCGCGTCTGGTGGCGACCGCGGTCGAGCAGAACCACGACGACAACGGCATCCGCTGGCCGATGGCGATCGCGCCCTACCACGTGATGCTCACGCCGATCGGCAAGGACGACGAGCCGCGCGAGGTCGCCGAGCGCCTGCACGACGAGCTGGCCGCGCTCGGGGTCGAGGTGCTCCTCGACGACCGCAACGAGCGCCCCGGGGTGAAGTTCAAGGACGCCGATCTCATCGGCATCCCGCTCCGCGTCACGGTCGGCAAGCGCGGCCTGACGAACGGCGAGCTCGAGCTCAAGGCCCGCGACGCCGACGACAACGAGATGATCCCGCTCGAGGGCGCGGCCGAGGCGATCGCGGCGCGGGTGCGCGAGGCGCTGGCGTGAGCGAGCCGGCCGAGCGCCGGAGCTCCCCGCTCGTCGTCCAGATCACGCTCTTCGCGCTCTTCCTCGCGGTGACCGCCGCCGGCGTGGCCACCGTCCTCGTCCCCGAGCTCAGCGACGACGCGGGCGAGGAGACCGATGGCGAGGGCGCGCCGGACGACGCGCCCGCCGACGACGCGCGCGCGGACGACGCGCCAGCCGAAGACGCCCCCTGAGGCGCCTCAGGGGATGCAGCCGTAGGCCGCGATCTCGCCGTTGGGAGTCATGGATGGGCTCCATCCCGCGGTGATGTAGCGGAAGTTCCCGATGCCCACGGCTCGGATCGACGATCCCTGGCCGAAGCCCATCCCGTTGATCTGGGTGCGCGGGGTGAGGGTCGTGAGGTCCTGCCGCCGGATGTCGTCGAACTGGAGGATCGCCATCATCTGCTCGGACGGCGACAGATCCATCGCCCCCGTGAGGGTGCCGCGGTTGAACGTGTTGCCCGCTACCACGGTCCCGTTCCCGTTGAGGAGACGCGTCACGAACTGGTTCGTCCCCGCCGAGTTCTGCGAGTGGAACATGTAGCCGATCCGGTCCTGGGGCGCGCTCGGCCCGGGGAGGATCGAGAGGTAGGTCGAGCGCTCGTGGACGTGGAGCGCGGTGTGCCCGCTCGGGAGCATGTTGAACGGGCCGGCGGCGACGCTGCCACCGGGGGCGACGAGGCGGAACTCGGCCCGGGCGCCGCCGGTCTCCACCCACGCGATCCCGAAGTCGCCCCGCACCGGGACGATCGCGATGTCGTCGAGGGGCGCGCCCGGTCCGGGGCTGACGCCCTGGATCGACCCCTGGGCGCCCGGCTCCACCCAGGTGAGGCGCACCGCGTTGGCGCCCATGAGCCCGTAGGTGATCCAGACGCGGTTCAACGTCGGGTCGGGGGTCACGTCGTAGACCCGCGAGTTGCTCGACCGCACCTGCCAGCTCACCGTCGCGGCCCCCGGGGGGAAGAACGCGTAGGTCAGCTGGCCGCTGGACACGTTGTAGTAAGAGACGAAGTACTCGCCGCTCGAGGTTACGAGGATCCGGGGGTTCACCTTGGTGTTGCCCGGGCCGCCGAGGTTCGCGGAGCCGAGGAAGGTGAGGTCCTCCCGGTAGCGCTGGACCACGATGTCGTCCTGGCTCGCCGGCCGGTCGAGGAACACCACCCCGATCTCCACGTTCGGCCGGTTGTGGGCGAGATCCATCTGCTCCTGGGCCGCGGCGATCGAGAACGTGCGCCGCTGGAGCTGGCTGAGCAGCCCCTCGTCCACGTCGCCGTCGCAGTCGTCATCGATCGAGTTGCACGCCTCCGGCGGAGGCGTGCAGGCGCCCCAGGCGCAGGTCGCGTTGCAGACCTGCGTGCCGACGCTCCCGCACGGCGTCGTGCAGGTGCGGGTCGCGCCGAGCGCGCAGGCGAAGGTGTCGTCGGCCCCCCCGACGCAGTCGTCGTCGAAGCCGTTGCAGATCTCAGCGGGGTAGGCGCAGCTGCTCATGGTGGCCGTGTCGCAGCCGACGGTGCCGGCCGCGGCTCCCGCCTCGCACCGGCAGGTGGTGCCTACGCCGTAGCTCTCGTCCGAGTCCCCGTCACAGTCGTTGTCAACTGCGGGCTCATCGCAGAGCGGCGGCGCAGAGGGGTACGAGTCCATGTCGAAGTCACGGCAGTCCATGTCCCTCGTCACCCACCCCGCCGGAGCGGCGCCCAGACAGAAGGCCATCGCCATCGTGGGGTCGCCGTATGTGTCCATGTCCATGTCGGCGTAGTAGGTGGTCAGCAGCTCCTCGCAGCCGTCCGCGAACACGCTGTTGCAGTCATCGAAGCCCGGCAGGCAGCCCGCGATCGTGCACGTCGAGCCAGAGCACCCGGGCACCCCGTTGGCGACGGTGCACGCGTTGGTGCAGCTTCCGCAGCGCATCGGGGTCGTGATGTCGGCCTCGCAGCCGTCGCCCGGCATCGTGTTGCAGTCCCCGTAGCCCGTGCTGCAACTCGCGATCGCGCAGGTGCCGGTGGCGCACGTCCCCGTAGCGTTCATGGGCGCACAGGCCACGCCGCAGCCGCCGCAATCGGTCGCGGTGCGGATGTTCCGCTCGCAGCCGTCGCCGGGGAGCCCGTTGCAGTCTGCCCAGCCCGGATCGCAGGCGAACCCGCAGCCGCCCGTGGCCGAGCAGGTCGGGCTCGCGTTGGCCGGGTCGGGACACACGTTGCCGCAGCTCCCGCAGTTCTGCGGGTCGGTGTCGGTGTTGGTGCAGGTCATCCCGCAGCGCGTCGGGGTCGGCGCCATGCAGCCGCTCACGCAGGTCCCGCCGCTGCACAGCGGGGTCGCGCCGCTGCACGCGTTGGTGCAGCTCCCGCACGTGGTGTCGGACGCGAGGTCCGCCTCGCAGCCGTCGGCCGCCATCGTGTTGCAGTCGTCCCAGCCCATGTCGCAGGTGAAGCCGCAGCTCGTCCCGTCGCACGTCGAGCTCGCGTGGGCCGGGGCGGTGCAGGCCGTACCGCAGGCCCCGCAGGTCGACACGCTCGCGAGGTCCGCCTCGCAGCCGTTGTCCACCATGCCGTCGCAGTCGTCGTAGCCCGCCTGGCACGCGGCGAGCGAGCAGGTCGTCCCGTCGCAGGCCGGCGTCCCGTTGGAGTAGCTGCAGACGTTGTCGCACGCGCCGCAGTCGGTGACCTGCGAGAGATCGGTCTCGCAGCCGTTGTTCGGATCGCCGTCGCAGTCGTCCCAGCCCGAATCGCATACGAAGTCGCACGCGCCGGCCGCGCAGACCTCGGTCGCGTTGGCCCGCGCCGGGCACGGGTTGCTGCACATGCCGCAGTGCAGGAGGCTCGTCGTCGTGTCGACGCAGGAGCGCCCGCAGACCTCTTCGGTGCCGGGGCAAGTGCTCACGCAGCCCATCGACGCGGAGCACACGGTGCCCGCGGCGCAGACGGTGTCGCACGCGCCGCAGGTGTCCGGGTCGGTGAGGTCGGTCTCGCAGCCCGTCGCGTAGGCGCCGTCGCAGTCGCCCCAGCCGGTGTCGCACGCCGGCTCGCACTCGCCGCCGCTGCAGTCCGGCGAGCCGTTGTCCACCGGGTCGCAGGCGTTGGCGCACCGGCCACAGTTCTGGACGTCGGTCTGGAAGTTGAAGTCCTCGTCGGTGTTGCCGTCGCAGTCGTCGTCGCGCTCGTTGCAGAGCTCGTCGACCGGCGCGGTGCAGTCGCCGCCGTCGGGCGAGCCGCCCCCATCGGGGCCGCCGTCGCCCCCGCTGAAGCGGTCGAAGTTCGTCACCACCGAGCACCCCCCGAGGAGGAGCATCACGGAAAGCCCAAGTTGCAGCGCGCGCGTCACGTTTGCGATGGTACCGCAACCTGACATGGCGTCACCGTCGGTGTGCGATGTACTCTCTTTGGCGATGCGTCCGCTCCTGCTCGCCCTGGCCTTCGCCTTCGCCGCCTCCCCCGCCTTCGCCCAGGAGGCGCAGCCCGCCGGCGAGGCCGACGCTCGGCACCACTTCCGCGTCGGGCAGGCGCACTACGAGAGCGGTCACTTCGTGGACGCGGCCCACGAGTTCGAGGAGTCCTACCGCCTCTCGAGCCGCCCCGCGCTGCTGCACAACATCTACGTCGCCTACCGGGACGCCGGCATGGCGCGCGAGGCGGCCGACGCCCTGCGGCGCTACCTCGCCGAGGCGGAGAACATCGAGAACCGGCCGCTGCTCGAGCGCCGGCTCGCCAACCTCGAGCGGATGGCGGCCAACCAGGGGAGCGACGACGCTCCGCCGTCGGACGACCCGCCCGACACGAGCGACCCGCCCCCCCCCGCGTCCACCGGCGATCCGGCCCCGGCGACGGGCCCGTCCGAAGGCGGCGGCGGCGGCGGGCTCTCGCCCGTGGGCTTCATCGTGGCTGGCGTGGGCGCGGCCGCCCTGATCGGCGCCGCGGTCACCGGCCCCCTCGCGCTCGTGGCGGAGAGCGACCTGGCCAGCATGTGCCCGAACGACGTCTGCCCGTCCAACGTGGACTACGAGGCGCGCGCCTCCGACGGCCGCGCCCTCGCGATCACCACCGACGTGCTCCTCGGGGTCGGAGTCGCGGCGCTCGCGACCGGCGTGGTCCTGATCTTCGTCCTTCAGGAGGGCGGCGACGAGGACACCCAGGTGGCGGCGGCCTGCGCGGCCGACGGCTGCTACGCGGCGGCGCGCACCCGCTTCTGATCCCCGCCATCGCGACCTCCCGCGGGCGTCGCCCCGGGGCACGCTCGAATGCGCGGGCCCCCGCGTGCGTCTGACGGATCGTGCGAGGGATCACGGAGAACGTCCCCCGATGAGGACCGGATCGCACGTGATCCGCACCTCGTATCACCGGGTAACCGCTCGTTTTTTGCACAGCGGGCGCAAACCCCTCATCCTGATCGAGGGGACGCAGTGAAGATTTTTCCCTTTCGCACCTGGATCGCTTCCTTTATCGTCGCGGGTTTTCTCGCGCCTGGCGCGGCGCTGGCCTATGACCCGCCCGCCCTCTGCGCCTACCCGGCGAGCCCGTGGCCCGACTTCGTCGGCCCGATCTGGTACGGCCCCTCCCCCGACGCCCGGATGGGCGAGGGGACGCGCCTCATGTGCGAGGTCGCCGACAGCGCGCCCGAGCCGGGCGCTACCGAGACCCTCGGCCTCGACGACGGACGCGCGGCCCTCGCGGAGGCGCGCCGCCTCGCCGCGGCTGGCCGCCACGATCAGGCCGTGCTCCAGCTCCGGCAGCTCGCGGCCGCGATCCCCGCGCTCGCGGATCGGACGGCCCTCGAAGAGGCCGACGCGCGCATGGCCGCCGGCCCGAGCGAGGCCGCGTGCGAGGCCTACGCCCGCGCCGAGGAGAGCCCGCACCGCGCGGTGGCGCTCCGGGCGCGGATCGGCCGGGTCCGCTGCCTGCTCGCGATCGACGACCCCGACGGCCCGGAGGCGTTCGAGGAGCTCGCGCGTCGCTACCCCGAGCTGCCGCAGCAGCCCGAGCTCGAGCTCGCCCTCGCCGACGGGGTGGCCCGACGGGGCGACCGCGAGGAGGCGGGCACGATCTACCGGCGCATCGACCTGATGAGCCCCGGCAGCCCGGTCGCCCGCCTCGCGCGGGAGCGGCTCGAGGCGCTCGCGGCCGTCGGCGTCGAGGTCCGCGCCCTCACCGCCACGCAGGAGGTCGACCGCGTCGAGCGCCTGGTGCGCAGCGGCCCGATGGGGTTTGCGCGCGAGGAGCTCGCGCGGGTGGGCGAGATCGAGCTGCCGGCGGTGCTCCGGCAGCAGCTCGCGCGCTCGGCGGCGCGCGTCGCGCGGGTGGAGGGTCGCTGGGAGGACGCGAGCGCCCTGCTCCGGGAGGCGCGAGGCCTGCCCGAGCTCGACGAGGACGAGCGCGCCGCGATGGACGATCGCATCGAGGACCTCGAGCGGGCGGCCGAGTCGCGCGAGGTCGAGGAGGTGCGCCGCCGCCTGCGCGGGATGAGCCGCGGCCCGGGCTACCAGCGCACGGGGACCGCGCGCCTCTTCGCGATCCTCCGCCTCGCCGCGCGGACCGAGCAGGTCGACATCGTGGACGAGGTCCTCGCGGAGATCCGCGATCGCGACCGCATCCCGCCGGGGCTCCGCTTCGACGCGGCGATCCTCGCGACGGGGACGGGCAGCGACGAGCACGTGGCCGCGCTCTTCGGCAGCGCGGTCAATCACCCGACCTACGGCACCGCGGCGCGCTACCACCACGCGCGCGCCCTCGAGCGGCTCGGGCGGCGGGACGAGGCGATCGCGGAGTACGCGCAGGTCGTCACCCTCGACTCGGACACCCTGCCCTACTACGCGATGTGGTCGCGCCAGCGCCTGCGCGCGCTCCGGCCGCCGACGACGACCGAGACGCGCGTCCCGGTGGCCTCCGCGGCCTGCCAGGGCGGCCCCTTCTGCGCGGACCCGGACGCCGAGGCGAAGACCGGTGAACGCGCCCGGCTCCCGCTCAGCGCGCCGGCCGCGCCCCCGCCGAACCCGTTCGCCGACGACGACGCCGGGAGCGCCCCTGACGCCGACGCCGCGGAGGACGAGGATCTCGAGGCGGGCCTCGCGGAGGCGCCCGACGGCGTGCTCCCCGACACCACGATGAGCCCCGAGGAGACGATCGCGACCCTCGAGCCGGTGCGCGAGCGCTACGGCGAGGCGTTCCCCTGGATCGCGCGGGCCCAGGCGCTGATCGCGCTCGGCGAGGAGCGAGCCGCGGCCGACGAGCTGCACGAGACCTACACCGCCTGGCGAGACGCGAGCGGGCAAGGGAGCTTGCGTGCAGGCCTCGAGGGCGTCCTGCGCGGCGCCGCGCCGCCCCGCCACCGCGTCTCCACCCAGACCTGGCGGGCCCGGCGCGTCCTCGACCCGGAGTCGCGGCGCGCCCTCGCGCGGGCGTCGGCCGCGCTCGGCGACCCGGGCCTCGCCATCCGCTTCGCGCGGAGCTTCGACATCACCGGCGCCCGCCCCTTCGCCTTCGAGGAGCTGGTGACCGCGGCCGCGCGCCGCCACGGCGTCGAGCCCGAGCTGCTCCACGCGGTGATGCGGGTCGAGAGCGTCTACAACCCGCGCATCATCAGCTACGCGGGGGCGATCGGCCTCATGCAGATCATGCCTCGCACCGGCCGGCTCATCGCGGCCGAGATGGGCCGTGACGACTTCACCGTCGACCAGCTGCTCGAGCCCGAGGTGAACATCGAGCTCGCGGCCTGGTACCTCAGCTCGCTGATCGAGCGTTTCGACGGCCGGCTCCCGCTCGCGATCGCGAGCTACAACGGCGGCCCGCACAACGTGCGGCGCTGGATGCGCGACTACTCGCCCGACATGCCGGTCGACGCGTTCCTCGAGCAGATCCCGTTCTCACAGACCCACCGCTACGTCCGGCGCGTGCTCACCCACTACGAGGCGTACCGGCGCCAGCGCGATCTGCAGCCTCAGGCGCTCCACGTCGCCCTCCCCGAGCCCACGACCGACACGGTCGCGTTCTGACAGCCGCGCTCGGACAGCCGCAGCCGCGTTCGGACAGCCGCGTTCGGACAGCCGCGTCCTGACGATCGCCGGTGCGTGGAGTGGTCAGCGGCTATGCTCCGCTCGTGCCTCGCCCGTCGCTCGACCCGCGCCTTCAGGCCGCGATGGCCACGCCCGCCGATCTGCGGGCCCGCGCCGCCCGCCCCCAGGGCGTCGACGTCGGGGTGGTCGGCGGCTCGATGCGCCCGACGGTGAGCGCGGGCCAGCGGGTGACGGTGCGCGCCTGCCCGTACCTCTGGCCGGGTGACGTCGTGCTCTTCGAGACCGAGGACGGCTGCATGCTCCACCGCGCGCTCTTCGAGGTGCCCGGGCTCGGGTGGATCGCGCAGGTCGGTGACGCCGGCGGCCCGGTCGGGATCATCCACCGCTCCCGGGTGATCGGCCGCGGCGAGCTCCCGCGGCGGCTCCCTCCTCCGCGGGCCTACGCGTCGGCCGCGCGCGCGCTCGCCGGCGCGGCCCTGCGCGTCGCGCGCCGTGGTGACTGGTCCCGGCCGTTCCGCGCGAGGCGCTGACGTGCGGTCTCTGGACGAGCCTACCCGGGTGATCGGCGTCGGCCCGATGCGGAGCGGCAACGTGCTGTTCGAGCGGTTGATCACCGCGCACCCCGACGTCGGCGCCACGCAGCCGCTCGACGCGATGATGCGGGAGGCGGGCGCCATCGGCGCGGGCTGGGACGCGCCGCTGTCGCCAGAGACGCGCCGGCGCCTCGCCGCCGCCGGGGCGCGCGCGCTGAGCGGGCCGCGCGCCCCCGAGATCCCGGACCTGAGCGCGTGCCGGACCGTGCGCGCGCTCCACCTGGCGCTGCTCCGCGCGTGGGCTCCCGACGCCGACGTTCTCTACGCGCGCACTCACCGGCTCGAGCTCCTCGACGCGCTCGCGCGCGATCCGTCGGTCCGCCTGATCGCGGTGCTGCGCGACCCACGCGACGTGGTCCTCTCGCGCCTCGGCCGCGGCGACCGCCCGGCGGAGGCCTTCGCGCTCGACTGGGACCGATTCGCGCGCGCAGCGGCGAGGCTCGAGGACGAGGGGCGCATGCTGGCCGTGCGCTTCGAGGACGTGCTCACCCGTCCGGCGGCGGTCGAGGACGCGCTCGAGGGGTGGCTCGGCCTACGCGTCGATCTGAGCGGCTCGCCGCACCTGCGTTGGCCCCAGCACTCGTCCTTCGGCACGCTCCCCGCCGCGGTCGACCCGTCGGTGGCGGGGCGGTGGCGCGACCGGGCGACGGACCCGATCGTGCGCTTCGTCAGCCACGTCTGCGCGGCGCCGATCCGGCGCTGGGGGTACCCGGCGGGCCCCTCCCTCGGCGCGACCGAGCGCGCGCGCTACACGGCCCGCGCCGCGCCCCGCCGCGCGCTCGCTGCGCTGCGTCGCCTCGAGCGTCGGATCCCTGCGCGACTCAAGCCGCGCTGACGTCTCGTCGCGGCGACCGAGCGGAGCGCGCGGCGCCGGGCGGGACGCGCCGCGCCTCGCCGTCGCTCTGCGCGAGGCTTCAGTCGTCGCTCGCGTCGAAGCGGCGCGGGACCTCGCCGTCGAGCACCGAGACGCCTTCGGCGCCGACGTAGCGACCGCGCTGCGCCATCAGGTCGCGCACGAACATCCGCGAGTGGCGGTAGCCGTTCTCCTGGATGCGCGCGCGCATGTCCGCGATCGGCTGGACCATGTAGTGCCAGCGCTCTCCCTCGGGGTAGGCCACCCCCGCCTCACGGAAGGTGCGCAGCACGACGGTCTGCGCGTCGCTCGGGAGCGTGTCGAGGTTCTCCCGAAAGTCGGGCCCGTACGGGAAGAACTGCTCGGCGTTCGAGAAGTAGAGGACCCTCACCGGCACCCCGAGCTCACGCGCGGCGCGGCCCACCGCGCGCAGCGCGCCGTCGGCCGTCACGTCGCCGTTGCGCGCGACCACCCGACCCGCGCGGTGCAGCGCCCGGACGCGCGCGTAGAGCGCCGGGTCCGAGAGCCAGCTCGCGCTCACCCCGCCGCGCCGGTTCCGGAGCACCCGCCGCAGGTAGCGGTGCATTCGGTCGCGGTTGCGCCGGTAGGTCGACACGATCCGATCCGCCTGCGGATCCCCCTCGAGCGCCTGCTGCAACATCTCTTGCGTCGCCCGCGCGGCGCCCGACTCGAAGCGCGCGACGAGGGCCTCCGGCGTCTCCGACGCGGGCACGAGCACGGAGTAGATGCGGTGGACGAGCGGCACGAGCGGGTCGAAGTCGACCACCCAGATCATCGACGCGTCCTGGACCGCCGCCAGGGTGTAGCACTGGTCGGTGCCGACCCCGACGAACGCGCCGCCGAGATCGCGCACGTGCTCGAACCACAGGTCGTGGCGGAACTCGTTGCTGATCGGGTAGTGCTCGCCCGGGTCGGGCGTGCCCTCGTCCGGGACGGCGTTGGCGATCCGGGCCGCGCGCTCGGAGAGCGGCGTGGATCGGTCGCGCGGCACGGCCGTAGGGACGGCCTGGTCGAGGCGCAGCCACGAGGGCTGGGCGGCGACGACGCCGGGCGCGAGCAGGGACGGCGCGAGCGTGGCCGAGACGAGCGCGAGCGGGAGCCAGGTCTTCACGGGCCGGACGATAGCGGGCGGATCGCGAAGGGTCACGTTCCCACCCCGCGCTATCGTCGCGGGGCATGTGGATCTTCGGCTACGGCTCACTCGTCTGGCGGCCGGGCTTCGCGTTCCTCGAGGCGCACCCCGCGCGGCTCGACGGGTTCGTGCGGCGCTTCTATCAGGGCTCGCCGGACCACCGCGGCACCGAGGCGAGCCCCGGGCGCGTCGTGACCCTCCTCCGCGAGCCAGGCGGGAGCTGCGTCGGCCGCGCGTTCCGCCTCAGCCCCGAGGAGCACGCGCGGAGCTTCGCGCCGCTCGCCCACCGCGAGCAGGCCGGCTACGCGCGCCACGCGGTGGAGCTGACCCTGCTGCCCGACGGCCGCCGCGTCCCGGCCGAGATCTTCGTCGCCGGGCCGGACAACCCGCACTTCCTCGGCCCGGCCTCACTCGACGCGATGGCGCGGCACATCTTCGACTCGACCGGCCCGAGCGGTCGCAACGATCATTACCTCCTCGAGCTCGCCCGCTGGCTCGAGGCGCACGGCGTCCACGACCCGCACGTCGGCGCGCTCGCCGACGCGGTGAGCTCACTCGCCGCGGGGCGGGACGTCGACCAGGGTGACGCGCCCTGAGGCGGGATCGAGATCGATCACGGTCGGCCGCCGCTCGCACTCCCACGTCGTTACGTTCACCGAGACGAGCCCGCCGTCCTCCCAGGCGCCACCGTCCTGGTGGATGTGCCCGAAGAGGTGGAGGCGGGGCCGGACGACGTCGACGCGCGCGCGCAGATCGTCACAGCCGTAGCGCTGCGCGACCGGCCCCCGGTCCCCGCGGCCGCGCGGCGGGCCGTGCGTGATCAGGACGTCGGTGTCGGCGGGGATCTGCGCCCAGCGCTCGGCGAGCGGCGCCCCGCGAGGCAGGTTGAACGCCCAGTCGTGGTAGGCGGGCTGCCACGGGCTCCCCCAGAACCGCAGCCCGTCGATCACGCAGCCGGCGTCCTCCAGGTAGGTCACGCCCGGGCCCAGCAACGCGAGCGCGGCGCCACGGCGCTCCGCGAAGCAGCCGTCGTGGTTGCCCGCGACGACGATCGTGTGACGGTGCGGGAGCGCCGCGAGCCAGGCCGCGACGGGCGCGAGCTCGTCGAGCGTGCCGCCGCGGAGCATGTCGCCCGCGTGGACGAAGACGTCACCGTCGGGGACCCGACCGAGGTCCGCCTCGAACGTGTGGGTGTCGGCGACCGCGACGATCCGCATGGCTCAGCGCGCCGCGTCCGGGAGGCTCATCGCGCAGCGGAACCCGAAGCGGTGCGGGTTCGGGTTGTCGCCCGGGATGCCGCGCCGCGCGGTGGTCGTCGACCGATCCATGAAGTACCACCACGAGCCGCCGCGGACGGTGCGGTGCCCGAGCGCCTCGGGGCACTCGGCGTGCGGATCCCCGCAGCGGCCCTGAGGGTCGGTGCCCGCGCAGGCGTCGCCGCACTCGCGAGCGCATCCGCGGAAGCACCAGGCGTAGTGGTCCGCGACCCACTCCCAGACGTTGCCCGCCATGTCGTAGAGCCCGTACGGCCCGGGCGGGCGGCTCCCCGGCGCGAAGGTCACCCCCGTGCCGCAGCCGCGCCCCTCGCGCGTGCGGACGATCGCGTGCTCGCACGGGCCGCCCTCGTCGTCGCCCCACCAATAGCGCGTCGTCGTGTCGCCGCGCGCCGCGCGCTCCCACTCGGCCTCCGACGGCAGGCGCTTGCCTCGCCAGCGGCAGTAGGCGTCCGCGTCGACCCAGCGCATGCCCACGGCCGGCTGCGCGTCGCCCATGTACCCGGGGAATCGCACGAGGCGTTGACACTCACCGGCCTCGACGCACTCGGCGTAGCGCGCGTTGATCACCTCGTGGGTGTCGAGGAGGAACGTCGAGACGGTCACCTCCTCGGCCGGGCGCTCGTTGTCCGGTCCGTCGTCGGACCCGCGGACGTAGCTCCCGCCGGGCACGCAGGCCATCGCCTCGGGGAGCTCGTTCGGGCACGCGCGGAACGGGGACGCGGGCGGCTCCGCTACCGGCTCCGCTACCGGCGCGGGATCCAGCTCGGACACCCGCTGTGACTCGGACGCCGGCGGTGCCTCGGGCTCGGCCACGGGCGCGGCCGGCGGCGGCGCGTCGTGAGCCTCCTCGCGGGTCTCCGTCGCCGCGCCCGCGCAGCCGATCGCGAGCCCCAGGCTGACGAGCCCCAGGCTGACGAGCACCGGGCTGACGGGCCCCAGGCTGATGGGCCCCAGGCTGACGAGCGCGCGGAGGTCGCGACGGCCGAGCGCGCTCACTGCGCGAGGGCCGCGCCGAACCCGGGGAGCCACGCGCCGCCGTCGACGACGAAGATCTCGCCGGTGACGTAGCTCGCCGCGTCCGACGCGAGGAAGAGGGCCGCGTTCGCGATGTCCTCGACCGTGCCGAAGCGGCGCAGCGGCACCGCCTTCTCGAGCGCCTCCTTCATGTCGGGCGGCGCGAGCTTGGCCATCCCCTCGGTGTCGTCGATCGGGCCGGGCGCGATCGCGTTCACCCGGATCCCGAGCGAGCCCCACTCGAGGGCGCAGCTCTTGGTCAGCGAGTCGATCGCCGCCTTCGCCGCAGACGCGTGCGCCTGCAGCGGGGTGGCTGCGTAGTGGAGGGTCGCCGAGATGTTCAGCACGAGCCCGCCGTTGGCGCGGAGGCTCCGCTCGAAGGCGGCGCGCGTCACGTTCCAAGTGCCGATCGTGTCGATCTCGAGGACCGTCCGGAACGCGTTGTAGGACATGGTCGCGGCCGGGCAGAGGAAGTTCCCCGCCGCGCCGTTCACCACGATGTCGACCTTGCCGAAGCGGTCGATCGCCGCGTCGAGCGCGGCCTCGACCCTCGGCGGCTCGCGCACGTCGGCCGGCGTCGCGAGGCACTGCCTCCCCGTCGCGTCCGACAGCTCCTTCGCCGCCGCCTCGAGGCGCTCGGCGTTGCGACCCACGATCACCGCGTCGGCGCCGTGGGCCATGAAGGCGCGGGTGATGCCCTTGCAGATCCCGGAGCCGCCGCCGGTGACGAACGCGACCTTGCCCGCGAGGATGTCGTCTCGAAACACGCTCATGGCGTGCGACCCTACTTCCGGTGCGGCCCGAGGTCGACATCGCCGTGATCGGCGCCGGCGTGGTGGGCCTCGCCTGCGCGGCCGGCCTCGCGCGCGCCGGCCGGCGGGTCGTGGTCCTCGAGCGACACGACGGCCCGGGCCGCGAGACCTCGAGCCGCAACAGCGGCGTCGTCCACGCGGGCCTCTACTACCCGGCGGGCTCCCTCAAGGCCGAGGCCTGCGTCGAGGGCCGGCGGCGGCTCTACGCGCGCTGCGCGCGGCTCGGGATCGCGCACCGCAAGACGGGCAAGCTGATCGTCGCCACCACCGACGAGGAGCGCGCGGGGCTCGAGGTGCTCCTCGCGCGCGGCCGGGCCAACGGGGTGGAGGGCCTGAGCCTCGTCGACGGACCCGAGGTCGCGCGGCTCGAACCCCAGGTGCGCGCGACGGCGGGCCTGCGCTCCGAGGAGTCCGGGATCGTCGACGCCCACGCGCTCGTCGCGAGCTACGCTCGGGAGGCCGAGGGCCACGGCGCGGACCTCGTCTATCGGGTCACCCTCGAGGGCGCAGGGCGCGACGCCGGCGGCGGCTGGGCCCTCGCGACCCGCGGACACGACGGCGAGCGGTTCACCCTCCGCGCGGCCGTCGCCCTGAACGCGGCGGGCTTGCAGGCCGACGCGGTCGCGGCCCACCTGGGCGTCGACGTCGACGCGCGCGGATGGCGCCTTCGGTGGTGCAAGGGAGATTACTTCGGGCTCGCCCCTCGCCTGCGCGGCCTCTGCCGCGGGCTGGTCTACCCGATGCCCGCCCACGCCGGCCTCGGAGTGCACGTGACGCTCGATCTGGCGGGCGGCCTGCGCGCGGGGCCCGACGCGACGTACGTCGACGCGCTCGGCTCCTCCTTCGACTCCCCCGCCGTCTATCGCGTCGACGAGTCCAAGAGGCCGGCCTTCGGGGAGGCTCTGCGACGCTACCTACCGGCGGTGCGCGACGAAGACCTGACCCCCGACTACGCGGGCATCCGGCCCAAGCTCTACGGTCCGGACGAGCCGCCGCGCGACTTCGTGCTCGCGGAGACCGAGGGCGCGCTCCACCTGATCGGCATCGAGTCGCCCGGCCTCACCGCGGCCGAGGCGCTCGCTCGGCGGGTGGTCAGCGCTCTCGCGTGAGGCCCATCAACCGCGCGGCTTGTCGCGCTCGCGCAAGCGCTGCTTGGCGAGCTTGCGGCGGCGCTTCTTCGCCTTGAGCTCCACGGCCTGCTTGCGCTTGGCCACGAGCTCCGGCGGCGGCTTGCGACCCGGCAGCGGAGGCTGCTCACCGTGGTGCTCGTCGACCGCGCCGAGCTCCACGCCGAGCTCGAACATCGTGACCTCGCGCCGGCCGCGATCGCCGAAGCGGAACGGCAGCACCGCCGCGCCGATCCCTGCGCCGACGTAGACCGCGCCCTTGGGCAGGCGCTCCCGGTGACGCGAGCCGTAGAGCCCGTGCACGTACTTGTGACCCGCGAGCTTGCCGATCGCGAGCTCGTGGAGGCGCGCGAGGGTGACCTGGCCGGCGTGCGTGTGCCCCGCGAGCACGAGCGGCACCCCGTGGTGCCAGAGGTAGTCCGCCTCCTCGGCGATGTGGCTGAGCCCGATCGTCGGCAGGTCCGGGCGCAGCCCCTTGAGCGCCGCGTCGCGGTCGACGTGCCCCGTGTAGGCGTCGTCGAGGCCGACGATCTGCAGGCGCTCGCCCCCGAAGGTCATGGTGGTGTGGCGGTTCTGCAGGACCTCGACGCCCGCCTTGCGCAGCGCGCGGCGGACCTCGCGGTGCCCCGACCAGTAGTCGTGGTTGCCCAGCACTCCAACGGTCGGCGCCTCGAGCTCGCCCAGCACGTCGACGAGCTGGTCGAGCCACATCTGGCTGTGGCAGACGAAGTCCCCGGTGATGACCACCAGGTCTGGCTTCTCCGCGTTGGTGAGGCGGACCGCCTCGCGCTGCACGCGCTCGGGCGTGACCCGCCCGAAGTGGAGGTCGGTCAGATGGGCGACGCGGACGTGGTCGAGGCGCTCGACCAGCTCCTCGGGCCCCGCGAAGCGGCGCAGCTCGATGGGCTGTCGGCGAAACCGCGCGAGGAGCGCCTCGCGGCTCCCCTTCAGCGCGGCGCGTTTCTCCTCGGCGTACTCGACCGCGTCGTCGACGCTTGGCGGTGCCTCGGACACAGCGCGAGTCTAACCCCTCGAGGGGCGCCCTGCATACGCGGCCTGCATGCGCGATCCGGCCCCAAAGTGGGTAGACTGCGGACCATGCTGAGCTTCAGCACCGATCCCGCGGTCGCCGAGCGCCAGATGGAGGCGCTGATCTTCTCGTTGACGACCTTCGGGTACATCGACGGCGACTTCGACGAGGCCGAGCGCGATCTGATCCGCGAGACCATACGCGGCCTCGTCGCCCACCGCGTCGCGACCGGCATGCCCGACGCGACGCCCGAGGTCGCCGACGACCTGGTGCGCCGGTTCAGCACGCACTTCGTCGAGAAGTTCGAGCAGATCGACGCGCACGTCTCGGAGCTGTTCCACGAGCCGGTCGCGAAGGACGAGGACCGCGACACCTTCGTCCACGCCAAGCTCAAGCAGCGCTGCTTCGAGCTGTTCGAGGGCTTCGACACCGCCAACCAGGAGGCGCTCCTCGAGGCGGTGGACGAGCTCATCCGGGCGGACGGCCACCTCCACCCGGCCGAGCTGAAGTTCCGGGCCGAGCTCGCCGCGCTCCTCGAGTCGCACGTGGACGTCGATCTCCTCGAGGAGCACACCGACTCGCCGCGCGCCCGCTTCGCCCCGGCCGCGTCGATCCCGGCCGGCGAGGACCACCCGTTCTTCCGCAACCTCGAGCACCACTACTCGGCCGACCCCGACACGATCCAGCGGCAGATCGACGCCGACCTCGAGCTCGCCGAGCAGATGATCGCCACCCTCGACCGCCGCCGCGCGGAGGGCGCAGGCAAGCTCGACGGCGTCTCGACCGTCCGCGACCTGCCGGTCGGCGCGCGCTTCCTCGACGGACACACCCACGTCCTGATGCCGCGCGAGGGGCGCGCCTACGACCTCACGATCCTCGGTGACCTCCACGGCTGCTACAGCTGCCTCAAGGGCGCGGTCAGCCAGACGCGCTTCTTCGACAAGGTCGCCGCCTACCGCGCCGCGCCGGACACCGCGCCCTTCCCGCTCCTCGTGTTCCTGGGCGACTACATCGACCGCGGCATCTTCAGCCTCAACGGCGTGCTCCGCACGGTCATGCAGATCGCCACGCGCGCGCCCGACCACGTCGTCGCGCTGCGCGGGAACCACGAGTACTACGTCGAGTACAAGGGCCAGGTCTTCGGCGGGGTGAGGCCGGCCGAGGCGATCAACTCCCTCAAGCCGCACCTGCCGGTCGAGGTGTTCCGCCAGTACATGCGGCTCTTCGAGGCACTGCCGAACGTCCTCCTCTTCGACCGCACGATGTTCGTCCACGCGGGCATCCCGCGCGATCGACTGATCAAGGAACGTTGGCGAGACCTGTCGACCCTCAACGACCCGGACGCCCGCTTCCAGATGATGTGGAGCGACCCGAGCGCGGCGAGCGTCATCCCCGCCGCCCTCCAGGAGCAGACCGCCCGCTTCCCGTTCGGCCGCCTGCAGTTCGCGTCCTTCATGCAGCGCATCGGCTGCCGCGCGCTCGTGCGCGGGCACGAGAAGGTCACCGAGGGCTTCGCGACGATCTACGACGACGAGCACGGCCAGCTCATGACCGTGTTCTCCGCCGGCGGAGCCACCAACGAGGACCTCCCGCCGCGCTCCAGCTACCGCAAGGTCACGCCGATGGCGCTCCGCCTGACCCGATCCGAGGACGGGGAAACCACCTTCACGCCGTTCGCGATCGACTGGGAGAGCTTCAACGCCCCGGAACGCAACGCGTTTCGGGAGCGCCCGCCGGAGATCGAGCACCGGCTCGAGTGACCCGGGCGTCTCATCTCGAGACGAAACCCCACAATTGCGCGCGGCCCGCTAAAGGCTGGCCCACCGAGGTCGTTTCGGTCCGGGTGAGGAACCCGTGGGCGCAGCACGCAAGAAAAACACCGAGGACTTCGCCGCCGTCATGCGGCTCGACGCCTACGCGGGCGGCGAGCTAGGGCCGCGCACGAGGCTGATCCAGGAGGCGCTCGACCAGGTGCTCACCCCGATGGTGCGCGACCAGGTCATGGCCCGCGCGGGGTGGGACGACACGTCCGACGCGCCGGCCGATCGGCGCCTCGACTACAAGGCGTGGGTGGACACGAAGCTGTTCCCGCGCCTCGTGGACAAGACGACGCTCACGAGCGCGGACGAGCTGCGACGCAGCGTGCGCCAGCTCCTCGAGCGGACCGATCCGCCGCCCGCGCCGGAGGAGCCCGAGGCGGCCGCCGGGCGCTCGGGCCTGCGCCTGCGCCGGCCGACCCCGCCGCCGCAGACGGTCATCCCCCGGCCGTCGGGCTCGACGATCCTGCTCTGGACTCGCAACAGCGACACCTTCCAGAAGCTGCAGCGGGCGTTCGGGACGCGCGCGGAGCTCGTGCTGGTCTCGGACGCGCTGGAGATGCTCTCGACGATGCAGGTGCTGGACGGGCGCGTGTCGCTCGTGGTGGTGGACGACCGTGAAGACCTCGACCAGGGCCTGAGGCTCCTGACCCCCGAGGACCTCCGCGGACACCAGATCGTCGTCTGGGGCCCCGAGAGCCTCACGACCCCGACCTGGGGGCGGC
Source organism: Polyangia bacterium (assembly GCA_030426845.1). Taxonomy (GTDB): domain Bacteria; phylum Myxococcota_A; class Polyangia; order Polyangiales; family Sandaracinaceae; genus JAUHXR01. The sequence goes on from JAUHXR010000001.1 coordinate 57,310, forward strand.
TCCTCGGCGAGGCCGACCGAGCGGTCGGGTGCACCGGCGAGGCCTCGCTCGGGGACGTCGCGGACCTCTGCACGGCGATCCTCGGGGTCGGGTGAGGCCGGCGGCGGTGACGCCGGCCGCCGGCAGCCGCTACCCTCCAGCTCATGCTCGAGCACCTCGCGGAACGCGCGGCGGGCGCGGTGCGCGCGCGGAGCCGGTACCCCCGGCTGCCGGCCGGGCCGCCCGAGCCCGCGGCCCTGCAGACCGCCCAGTGGATCGCGCGCCCGACCCGCTTCCTGGAGCGCTGCCGCGCGCGCTACGGCCGCGTGTTCACGATGCGCCTCATCGCGCAGGAGCCGTTCGTGTCGTTCAGCGACCCGGACGCGATCAAGGAGATCTTCACCGGCTCGCCCGACGCGCTCCACGCCGGCGAGGCCAACGTGGTGCTCGAGCCGATCCTGGGCGAGCACTCGGTCCTCCTGCTCGACGGCCCGCGTCACCTGCGCCAGCGCCGCCTCCTCCTGCCGCCGTTCCACGGCCAGCGCATGCGCGCGTACGGCGAGACGATCCGCGAGGCGACGCTCCGCTCGATGGCCGGCTGGCCGCGCGGCCGCCCGTTCCGCGCCCACGACCGCACCCAGGCGATCACCCTCGAGGTGATCCAGCGCGCGGTGTTCGGCATCGAGCGCGACGACGAGATCGAGACCTTCGGCCGCGCGCTCGCGAGCCTCCTCGACACGATCGCGAACCCGCTGCTGCTCATCCCCGCTGTGCAGACCGACCTCGGTCCTTGGTCGCCGGGCGCGATCCTCGCGCGGCGCCTCGCGGAGCTCGACGCGCTGCTCTTCGCGCAGATCCGCGCCCGCCAACGGGAGGGCCGCGCCGGGCGCGAGGACATCCTCTCGATGCTCGTGGAGGCGGTCGACGAGGACGGCGCGCGGATGACGGAGCAGGAGCTGCGCGATGAGCTGATGACCCTGCTGGTCGCCGGCCACGAGACCACCGCCACCTCGCTCGCGTGGACCTTCCACCGCCTCCTCGAGCACCCCGAGGCCCTCGCCCGCGCCTACGAGGAGGTCGACGCGGTCTTCGGAGGCGGCCCGATCGACCCCGATCGGGTCCACGAGCTGCGGTGGATCGACGCCGTCGCGCGCGAGACGCTCCGCCTCAACCCGGTCCTGCCGGCGGTCGGGCGGCGCCTCCAGACCGATCTGCGCATCGGCGGGGTGGATCTGCCGCGCGGCGTCGTCGCGCTCCCCAACATCTACCTCACCCACCGGGATCCGCGCGCCTGGCCGGAGCCGGAGCGGTTCGACCCGTCGCGCTTCCTCGACGGCAAGCCGTCGCCCTACGCGTTCTTCCCCTTCGGCGGCGGCATCCGGCGGTGCATCGGCATGGCGTTCGCGCTCTACGAGATGCAGGTGGCGCTCGCGACCATCCTGTCGCGGCTGACGCTCCTGCCCGCGCCCGGCGCGCGCGTGCGGCTCACCCGCCGCGCGATCACCTTCGCGCCCTCGGAGGGCATGCCCCTCGTGGTCCGCGATCGGCGCTGAGCCGCCGGCCCCGCGCGCCCCACCGGGCCGTTCGAGAAAATCGCGCCGAGATCACCCGTGATCAAAGCCTCGCGCCGCCTCGCGCGTCTCACCGCCTCATGGACGTCGCGCTCATCCTGACTCACCGGTGCAACCTCGCCTGCGGCTACTGCTACGCGGGCGAGCACCACAAGACCGACATGTCCCCCGCGGTGCTGGAGCGAGCCGTCCGGCTGCTCTTCTCGGACGGCGCCCCCCGGGCCCAGCTCAGCTTCTTCGGCGGCGAGCCCTTCCTCGCGTTCGACACGATGAAGCGCGCGGTCGCCCTCGCGCGCGGCCAGGCCCAGGCCCTCGGCCGCGAGCTCGTCCTGCAGTGCACGTGCAACGGCTCGGTCCTCACCGACGAGCACGTCCGCTTCATCCGGGACAACGACATGAAGGTGACCGTCTCCATCGACGGCGTCCGCGAAGCCCACGACCTCAACCGCCCCTGCGCGGGCGGCAAGCCGAGCTTCGACCAGGTCCACCGCGGCCTGCGGCGCCTGCTCGACGCGGGCGCCCGCTGCGACGCGCTCATGGTCATCACGCCCGAGACCGCCCCCTACGCCTACGCGTCGGCGAACTTCCTCTGGAGCGAGGGCGTCGAGACGATCCGGGCCAACCTCGCGCTCGGCGAGGACTGGACCGAGGCCCGCGTCGGGCTGCGCGAGGAGCTGGTGTCGATCGGCTGGGAGCTGCTCGCGCGCCGGATGAAGGGCGAGGCCGTCTCGTTCAAGCCGTTCGAGCGCGGGCTCCGCAGCCTCGATCCGCTCCCCGCCGCGGCCGGCCCTCGCCGCGACAAGGTCGTCGTCGGCACCTCCGGCCACCTCTACCCGTGCGCCCCGATGGTGGGCGAGGATCGCGACGACGGCCCGGAGGCCCGGCTGCGCCTCGGCCACCTGGACGACGGCCCCGAGGCGGTCGCGCGGCAGGTCCGCGCGCAGGGCGTCGGGTGCGACCGCGGCGGCAAGTGCGAGTGCGCGGCCTACCTCGAGACCGGCGACCGCTACACCGCCGGGAAGATGGGCCGCTGGTACGGCCGGGTGAGCTACGAGATCGGTCAGGCGGTGGCCGAGGCGCTCGCCCGGCAGCCGGCGCCGCCGCCGAGCCCGCGCCGCCGCCGGGTGATGATGGGCCTCACCGCGATCGTCGGCGCCGCGGTCGGCGCGCCCCTCCTCGCGAGCTTCCTCGCGGACGACCCGGAGGCGCCGCGCCCTTGCCGCCTGCGCACGCGCAAGGACGTCGCGCCCTACCCCGACGACGTCCCGATCCCCGGCGAGATGTCCGCGCCCCTGGACGAGCCCGAGATCACGCCCGACGGAGCGATGGAATTCGGGCCGCCGGAGCCGCCGCCGGAGCCGATGATCGAGGGCGAGCTGGTGTTCGAGCCCGAGCCTCCTCCGCCGCCGGAGGGGGAGGTCGTGGACGGCGACTTCGGCGAGGCCCTCTGACGGACCTCGGCGCGGTCGCTCACCCGCCGAAGCGGTAGCCGTAGCGCGCGACGATCGACGCGTCGGCACGCGCGACCTCCTCGGCGAGGGCCGCGTCGTACTCGCCTACGTAAGGCCCGCGCTCGCTCGCGTTGATCGGCGCGCGGGCCTCGAGGTCGGCGCGCATCGCGGGGGTGACCTCGACCCCCGCCCCCTCGACGCCACGCACGAGGTCCTCGCGCAGCGCCTCGAAGCGCCCGACGAAGGCGGGCGCGGGCCCGAGCATCCGCGCGACGAGCCACGAGAAGTAGCCCTCTCGGCCCATGGTCGAGAGGTCGGCGCGGACCAGCCCGGGACCGCGGTGCCCGGACGGCGCCGCCTCGGGCAGGCGCGCCTGGATCAGCCCGCGCAGCGCGGCGAAGTAGGGGTCGTCCGTACCCAGCAAGAGGAGCTGCCGGATCGTCTCTGCGAAGCCGAGCCGCCCGCGGTCGGACACGTAGGTGAAGATCGGGTTGCGGGGGCGGGGCGCGTTGTAGCGGTACCAGGACACGTACCAGTCCCAGGGGTCGCGCACGAAGCCGATCACCGGCCGTCCCGCGAGCGCGGCCGGCCGGTCGCGGAGCGGGGCGTGGTAGCCGACCTCGGTCACGTCGAGGTGGGCCCGGAGCCACGCGCTCGCGAACTGACCGCCCGTCCGATGCACATGGACGAACACGAACTTGTCGTGGACGAGCATCAGCCCGAGAGGATGTCGCGCGCGAGCAGCGACGCGGCGCGGCGCCGCGCGAGGTCCGGCGTCACGTAGTCGAGGATCAGGTGCACCCGCGGCGCGTCGCCCGCGTTGACGACCGAGTGCGGGCGCAGGTTGTTGATCTCCCACAGCTCACCGACGCGGAGCGCGCGCCGGGTCTCGCCCACCGTGAAGCGCACCTCGTCCGACGTGAGCAGCGGCGCGTGCACCCGGTGCGCGAACGGGAGCGAGAGGCCGCCGTCGGCGTGCCGTGGGATCGAGGCGCGCGGCGCGAGCCGCGTGAGGATCACGCGCAGGAAGTAGCCCTCGCCCAGCCCCGCCCGCACCGCGTCGAGCACCGGCTCGAGCGCCGCCTCGAAGCGCGGCCACGCCTCGCGCCGCGTCGGGTCCTCGTGGCGGAAGTCCTCGTCGTAGACGAGCGGCACCACCTCGGTGTGGGCGTGGGTCTTGAACGTCTCCTGACGCCATCGCTCCCGCGCCCACTCCGCGTCGCCGATCGCGGCCGCGAGCGCGCTCAGCGCCGAGACGTCGAGCTCCGCGAGGAGCCGCATGTCGCCGCCGAAGTCCACTCGCGAACGGTAGCAGGCCGCGCGCGCTGCGACCGCTACTCGACGGGGGATGGAGCCGGCGCGGGGTCGGCCCGCCCGCCCGCGAGGAGCGCCGCGGCGACCACCGCGAGCCCGCCGCCCGCGGCCCCGGCGATCAGGAGCGGGAGGTAGCGCTCGAGGGGACCGAGCGGCCACGGGCCGAGCGCGAAGCCGACGTAGGCGCCGGCCGCGAGCGCGGACGCGGCGGCGCTCCAGCCCACGCAGGCCGCGGCGCGGCGCAGGCGCAGACCGCGCGGGCCCGTCCCGAGCGCGAAGCCCAGGGCGACGACGATCAGCGCCGCGGTCGCCCCCAGCGCGAGCACCCGCAGCGCGTGCGGGAGGCGTCCGTCGATCGCGGACAGGCTCAGCGGTCGGCCCAGCGTGAGGTGGAGCGCCATCACGACGCCCGGCCAGAGCGCCAGCGCGGCGGGCACCGAGCGGTCGAAGCCGAAGGCGCGCTTGATCGGCCCGAGCGTCATGACCAGCCACACGACCGCGAGCAGCGCGGTCCACCGGCGGCGGACGGAGAGCCGCATCCGCGACGCGCGACGCCCCGCCTCGACCAGCGACGACGCGCGCTCGTGGTCCGGCCCCGCCGCCTCGCCGACCGCGGGCTCGCTCCCGTGACGCGGCTCGGCCACGCCGAGCGCCCGCGCGAGGGTCGGGGCGACGCGGTTCGGCGACACGGCGTCCGAGAACGCGCCGACGCCGGGCGCGCGCGCGAGGATCGGGGCGCGCGCCACCTCGGGCTCCGGGCCGCCGTGCCCGCCGGCGTCCCGGTGCCCGTGATCGGACAGAACGAAGAGCGCCGTCCCCGCCGCCGCGACTCGCGCGATGACCTCGTCCGCCCGCGCGAGCGCGTCGCGGTGCGCGTCGCTGTGCACGCCCCCCGCGTGGGCGGTCCCGTCGACCGACACCGGGTGCACCACGAGGAGGGCCGGCGGCGCCGCGGCCGAGAAGGCCGCGAGGGCCTCGTCGAGCGGCGCGCCGAGGGCGTCCTCCGCGTCGCTCCCGCCGTCCTGAGGGCGGCCGTGCATCCGGCGGATCCAGTCGAGGCCCTCGCCGACGATGAACACCTGGCCCCCCGCGTCCCGCACCTCGTCCATCACCGAGGCGTGGCGCGCCCGCGCGACGAAGCGGTTGGACCGGACGCCCGAGGCGTGGCTCGGGACGCCGGTGAACGCGACGTGCTGGAAGGGCCGCGAGAGCGTCGGCGTCTCGAGCGCGAGCGCGCCGGTCTGGGCGGTCGCCGCGAGGGCGCGCCAGCTCGGGAGCGCGCGCGCCTCGTCGACCCGGAGGCCGTCCACCAGGACCACCGCGACGCGTGCCGGCGGCGTGCGCGGGGGCCGCGGTGCGCTGAGCAGCGCGCGGAGCATCGGGCCTCCGTCCGGCTCGAGGTCGGCGGTGGCGAGGAGGCGCTCGACGAGGCCCGCCGCGAGGGCGGCGAGGACGAGCGCCACCGCGGCCATCACGCGCGCGACGCGGACCTGGTCCACCGGCCGATCGGCGAGCCCGGCGACGCCGGGGAGCGGCCCCATCGCGCTCAGTTCCGCGGGCGCACGGCGATGTACTGGGGAGGATAGTCGACGGGCTGCCCCAGCTCGGCGGCGGCGTGCAACGTGAAGTGCGGGTTCGAGAGGTGCGGCCGCGCGAGCGCGCAGAGATCGGCGCGCCCCGCGAGGATGATCGTGTTGATCTGGTCGGCGCTCGTGATGTTGCCGACGGTGAGCGTCGGGATGCCGACCTCGTTGCGGATCCGGTCGGCGAAGGGCGTCTGGTAGCAGCGCCCGTAGACCGGCCGGGCGCGCGGCGAGGTCTGGCCGGTGGACACGTCGACGATGTCGCAGCCGTGCTCCTTGAGCGCGCGCGCGACCACCACCGCGTCGTCGCCGTCGAAGCCGCCCTCGACCCAGTCGGTGGCGCTGATGCGCACGCTGAGCGGCCGATCCGACGGCCAGGCCGCGCGCACCGCGTCGAGCACCTCGAGCGGGTAGCGCATGCGGTTCTCGAGCGAGCCGCCGTACTCGTCGTCGCGCTGGTTGCTCAGCGGCGTCAGGAAGCTCGAGAGCAGGTAGCCGTGCGCGCAGTGGAGCTCGATCAGGTCGAAGCCCGCCTCGAGGGCCAGCTCGGTCGACCGGACGAACTGCGCCTTCACCCGATCCATGTCCTCGCGCGTCATCGCGCGCGGGACCTGCATGCCGTCCTTGTAGGGGATCGGCGACGGCCCGATGACCTCCCAGCCGCCCTCCTCGAGCGGGGTGTCCATGCCCTCCCAGAGCACCTTGGTCGAGCCCTTGCGCCCAGCGTGACCAATCTGGATGCCGATCTTGGCGCTCGAACGCGCGTGGACGAAGTCGACGACCCGCTTCCACGCGTCGCGCTGGGTCTCGTTCCAGAGCCCGGAGCACCCGGGGCTGATGCGCCCCTCCGCCGAGACGTCGGTCATCTCCGCGATCACGAGGCCCGCTCCGCCGACCGCGCGCGCGCCGAGGTGCATGAGGTGCCAGTCGTTCACCACGCCGTCGACCGCCGAGTACTGGCACATCGGCGAGACCACGACGCGGTTCTTCAGCGTCATCGAGCCCAGCGTGAACGGGGTGAACATCGGTGTGGTCGGGCTCTGCCCCAGCGTGGGCTCGGGCAGGCCCTGCGACGCGAGGTACCAGCGGTCGAGCCGATCGATCAGCTCGGGGTCACGCATATGCAAGTTGTCATGCGTGATTCGGCGAGACCGGGTGAGCATGCTGAACACGAGCTGCTCGGGGGCCATCCCCCAGTAGCGCGAGACGTTCTCGAACCACTCGAGGCTCTGCTGCGCGGACTTCTGGGTCTTGCCCACCCGCTCGCGCGAGCGCTCCTCGTAGCGCGCGAGCCGCGCCTCGACCGGGCCGTCGTCGCCGACCAGCGCCTCGGCGAGAGCGATCGAGTCCTCCATCGCCAGCTTGGTCCCGGAGCCGACCGAGAAGTGCGCGGTGTGCGCCGCGTCGCCGATGAGCACGACGTTCTCGAAGTGCCAGCGATCGAGGCGATAGGTCGGAAACTGGACCCAGCGCGACTTGTTGTCGAGGAGCGGGTGGCCGCCGAGCTCCTCCGCGAAGACGCGCTCGCAGTAGGCGATCGAGTCCTCGGTGCTCGCCGCGTCGAGGCCCGCGCGCCGCCAGGTGTCCTCGTCCGTCTCGACGATGACCGTGCTCGTGCCCTCCTCGAACTGGTAGGCGTGGATCTGGAAGATCCCGTGCTCGCTCTCGCGGAAGCTGAAGGTGAACGCGTCGCGGAAGCTCTGGCGCGTGCCGAGCCACATGTAGCGGCACTTGCGCGGATCGACGTGCACGCCGAAGCGGTCCGCGTAGAGCGCGCGGGTGCGGCTGTTCACGCCGTCCGCGCCCACCATGAGATCGCAGTCGCGGAGCGACGCCGGGTCCTCGATCTCCTGGCCGAAGCGGACCTCCACGCCCAGCTCCGCGGCGCGCCCCTGCAGGATCTGCAGGAGCCTCTTGCGGCTCATCCCGCAGAAGCCGTGCCCCCGGCTCCGGATGCACCGCCCCTGGTAGTGCGTGTCGATCGCGTCCCAGTAGGCGAAGGACTCCGTGATCGCCCGGTAGACGGTGGGGTCGGCCGCCTCGAGGTTCCCGAGCGTCTCGTCGCTGAACACGACGCCCCAGCCGAACGTGTCGTCGGGGGCGTTGCGCTCGAAGACGACGATGTCGCTCTTCGGCTCGCGCTGGCGCAGGAGGATCGAGAGGTAGAGCCCCGCGGGGCCGCCGCCGAGAATGTGGGTGCGCACGTCTCCGCCCTACCCCGGCCGCCCGGCCGGGTCGAGGCGGTCCCTCACGGTCGAGCGGTCCTCGCGAGGCCCGGCGGGCGGCTCAGTTGAAGTGGTAGCGCGCGCTGAGCGAGACGAGGTTGAAGTCGGCGGTGTAGGTGCCGGCGTTGATGATCGAGCCCGCGCCGCGCGGGTAGCAGCCTCGGTCGACCACCGGGTTGTCGGGGTCGTAGACCGCGCCGTCAGGCCCCGGGCAGATCCCCTCGGTGCCCGTGGCGGCGGTGTGCCGGTAGCGCGCGTCGGTGATCGTCTCGGTGAACTGGAAGACGTGCGCGTAGGCGATCGAGACGTCGAAGCGGTCGATCCGCAGCGTCGCGCCGAGGTGGAGGCCGAGGCGCATCCCGTTGATGAAGTCCTGGACCTGGTAGTTCGGGTTCACCCCGCTCGTCTCGAAGTGGGCGCCCGCGCGCATCGCGAAGAGTCCGGGGAAGATGTTCCAGTCGCCGCCCGCGCGGACGATGAGCTGATCGCCCCAGCCGCGCGCGAGGGGGATGCGCTGCGGCACCGGCGCGCTGAAGCTCGGCCCGTCGGCGGCGCAGTCGCGCGGCGCCTCGCAGATCCCGACCGAGGCGCCGTCCGGGTTGGTCACGACGAAGTCGTTCACCGGATCGTTGAACGAGTAGATGAAGTCGAGCTCGAGGTCGAAGTTCTCCGTCTGCATCGGGTCCTCGACGCGGCCGTTGATCCGGCCCGCCTCGTCCGGGTCCCGGTGGCGGCCCTGCGGGCTGCGCTGATCGGAGTAGCGGATGCCGAGCCCGAACGTGAACGGCTGGGCGGTGTTCAGGTTCACGCCGTCGACCCGCGAGGTGAACGGGGTGTAGCTCCCGTCCATGCTCGTCCCGTAGAAGCCGGTCGTCAGATCGAGCGTTCCGTCAGCGTTGATGCCGTCCGAGTACCGACCGAAGACCGCGATGTCGAGCTGCGGGATCGGGACGGCGTGGACCGACAGGATCCCCGCCGGGACGAAGTAGTCGACCACCTCGAGCTGGGTGCGGATGTCCTGGGCGGGGTCCTGCGCGCCCGAGCCGATGCTGGTGAAGGTGGTGAAGCTGACGGTGGAGATGCCCCACTGGAGCGTGAGCCCGAACGAGAGCTCGGGGATGGGCGAGTAGCCGACGCCGGCCGAGATGTGGAACAGCAGCAGGTTGCTGCGGATGCCCGCGTAGCGGACCGGGGTCGGCAGGACGAGCCCGTCGTCGCGCGTGATCGTGCCGTCCTCGTCGCCCCAGCTCGACGAGCCCACCCCCGACGGCGCGAGGAAGCCGAGCGCGAAGCCGAGCCCCGGCATGGGATGCGCGCTGAAGACGAGCTGCGGGCTCGGCCCGGGCGTGAAGCCGCGGCAGATCTCGGGGAACGGCTGGTTCACCCAGTTGCTCGGCGTGCTCTCGGCGTAGCCGAAGCGGCTGTCGAAGCCCGAGCCGGAGTTGAGCACGTCGCTGTCGTTGTAGGTCCCGGCGCGGGTCGCGCAGGAGTCGGCGAGGATGAGGTGGCTGCCGAGCTGGAGCTGCGTGCCGGGGAGGAACGCGAGGGCGGCCGGGTTGTAGCCGAGCGCCATCGGGTCATCGGCGCGCGCGAGGAACGCGCCGCCGCGGCCGAGGGAGCGGGTGCCAGGCGCGGCCAGCTCGAAGCCGCCCGCGTGGGCGAGGCTGGGGACCCAGGCCGCGCCCAGGGCGAGCGCCAGCGCGAGGAGCGAGCGAAGCTTCATCGGACCTCCGGAGCGGCGAGCCTAGCAGGTTGCTGAAAGAGGCTGCCGGATGGATCACGGTGTGATCTCGCCGGGGCTATCAGCCCGTTGAAGAACCGACCGTGATGGATCGCGGTTGCGAGGGCGCGCCTGCGTGGCGCAGCGGGACGAGGGAATCCCGGAGGATTCTCGAGGAGCGATGCGCCCTGCAGGCGCGGGCTCCCGGCCGTGAGGCGCGCGGGGAGGTTCTTCAACGTGCTGCTAGGCGAAGTCGTCCGGACCCGGGTCCATCGCGCCGGGCGCGCCGCCGCCGCCGCCGCCTCCGAAGTCGTCCTCGTAGTCGTCGGCGAGGTTCTCGAACCGCGTGTACTCGTGGAAGAAGCGGCACTTCACGATCCCGACCGGGCCCGCGCGCTGCTTGCCGATGATGATCTCGGCGAGGCCGCGCAGCTCCGGATCGTCGCGGTTGTAGAACTCCTCGCGGTACACGAAGAGGATCACGTCCGCGTCCTGCTCGATCGCGCCCGACTCGCGCAGGTCGCTGAGCTGCGGTCGCTTGTCCTTGCCGGCGCGGGTCTCGACGCCGCGGTTGAGCTGCGAGAGCGCCATCACCGGCACCCGCAGCTCCTTGGCGAGCGCCTTCAGCGAGCGGCTGATCTCGGAGACCTCCTTCTCGCGGCTCTCGACCTTGGTGCCCGCGCGCATCAGCTGGAGGTAGTCGATGACCACCAGCCCGATGCCGTGCTCGCTCATCAGCCGGCGGCACTTGCCGCGCAGCTCCATGATCGTGATGGCGGGCGTGTCGTCGATGAAGAGCGGGATGTTGGTGAGCGTCCCCGCCGCGCTCGTCAGGCGGGTCCAGTCGTCGCGGGAGAGCATCCCGGTGCGCATCCGGCCGCCGTCCACGCGCGCCTCGCTGCAGAGGAGACGTCGCGCGAGCTCCTCCTTCGCCATCTCGAGGTTGAACACCACGACCGGCTTCTGCCGCGTCTCGCAGGCGTGGAGCGCCACGTTCATCGCGAGCGCGGTCTTCCCCATGCCGGGGCGCCCGGCCACGATGATGAGCTCGCCCGGCTTGAGGCCCGCGGTCATCTTGTCGAGCTTGGTGAAGCCGGTGGGCAGGCCGGTGATGCGCTCCTTGTTCTCGGCCGCCTCGGTGACCTGCTCGAACGTGCGGATCACCACGTCCTTGATGTGCTCGTAGGGCGCGTTCGCGGACTGCTTCGCGACGTCGAAGATCGACTTCTCCGCCTCGTCGACGAACTCGGCGACCTCGCCATACTCACCGTAGCCCTTGGCCGCGATCTCGTGGCAGCGCGTGATGAGGCGCCGGACCACCGCCTTGTCGCGCACGATGGTGGCGTGGTGCTCGATGTTCTCGACCGTCGGGATGACGTCGGTGAGGCCGACGAGGTGCTCGTCACCGCCCGCCTTCTGCAGGTGGCCGTGGTCGCTCAGCCACGCGCGGAGCGTGACGAGGTCCACCGGGCTGCCCTTGCGGAACAGCTCGCTCATCGCTTCGAAGACGAGCGCGTTGGCGCGGCTGTAGAAGTCGTCGGCCGACAGGATCTGCGTCGCCGAGTTCATGGCGTTGTTCTCGAGGAGGATCCCCCCGAGTACCGCGCGCTCGGCCTCGAGCGAGTGGGGCGGGACCCGTCCGCCGCCCCCGGCCTGCGGCGATGGCCCCGACGGGAAGGGCGCGTCCGACATCACCATGGAGCTGACGGTCTAACAGCTCGGGCCCTCGTCCGAAAGGCGGGCCGATCGACCCGTGACGAGGGTGGCCAGAAACGGCGAAAGGCGCCCCCCGCGAAGGAGGCGCCTCTCAGCGATCGCTGTCCGAAGGGGCAGCGGTACCGGCTCTACTCGGCGACGACCTGGACCTTGATGGTCCCGGACACCTCGTAGCCGAGCCGGATGGCGACCTCGTGCTCGCCGAGCTCCTTGATGGGCTCGTCCAGCACGATCTTGCGACGGTCGACGTCGATGCCCTTGGCCTCGAGCGCCGCCGCGATGTCCTTGGCGCCGACCGAACCGAAGAGCTTCTTGTTGTCGCCCGCCTTGGCGGAGATCTCCACCGAGACGCCGTCGAGCTCGCCGGCGCGCGCCTGGGCCGCCGCGCGCTGCTTGGCCGCGCGGGCGAGGGCCGCCTTCTTCTCGTGCTCGATCTGCGCGATGTTGCCGCGGGTCGCGATCGCGGCGAGGCCGCGCGGCAGGAGGAAGTTGCGGGCGTAGCCGGGCTTGACCTTCACGAGGTCACCCGAGCGCCCGAGGTGCTCCACGTCGTCGCGGAGGATCACCTGTACCGTCGTCTTGGCCATCGTCTCACCTCACCGCGGTGTAGGGGAGCAGCGCGATCATCCGAGCGCGCTTGATGGCGCGGGTGAGGGAGCGCTGCTGCTTCGCCGACAGGCCGCTGATCCGGCGGGGCACGATCTTGCCCCGCTCGCTGATGAAGTGCTTCAGCGTCTGCGGGTCCTTGTAGTCGAACTCGAAGTCCGACGTCAGGACGAAGGAGGGGGGGCGCTTGCGGCCGGCGCGACGGCGGATGCCGAGCGGGTCGTCCGCCCGACGAGCCTTGCGGACCACACCCATGTCGTCGTTGTCATCCATCATGGCTCAGTCCTCCTCGTCCGAATCGCTGGCGTCATCGGAGTCATTGTCGTCGCTCGAGTCGTCGCCGCTCGAGTCGTCGCCGCTCGAGTCGTCGCCGCTCGAGTCGTCGCCGCTCGAGTCGTCGTCGCTCGAGTCGTCGTCGCTCGAGTCGTCGTCGCTCGAGTCGTCGTCGTCCGAGTCGTCACCGCGCGAGCTGGCGCGCGGGGCCGACATGCCGAGCTGCTCCTCGAAGGAGGGCTCGTCGTCGTCGTCGTCGTCGGTCGACTCCTCGATCTCCACGAACTCGACCTCGGACGGGTCGACCGTCAGCTCGGAGAGGTCGTAGAGGTTCTCGAGGCGGACCGTCTGGTAGCGGATGACCGAGTCGAGGATGCGCAGGTTGCGCTCGAGCTCGGCGACGAGGTCCGACGGCGCGACGAAGGTCACGTGGACGAAGATGCCCCGCGTGTGCTTGTCGATCTGGTAGGCGAGCCGGCGCTTGCCCCAGTTGTCGACGCGGGTGATCTTCGCGCCGCCCTTCTGGACGACGTCGACGATGCGCTCCGACACCTTCTTGGCCTCGGACGGCCCGACGTTGGGGCGCAGGATGTAGACGAGCTCGTACTCGCGTGCGAGCTGCACGGCAGCGGACATGGGATCTCCTCTCGGACGAAGGCCCCGGCGTCGGCCGGAGCGAGGATGCTGGGTGTTTTCAGGTTCAGGGGTTCCGCACGTTGACGCGGTTCATCGCCGCCTGGACGCCGTCGCGGACGACGGCCTCCACCGCACGGGTCGCGTCGCTTAGCACGTCCTCGAGCTCGGCGCCCTCGGATTTTGTGAAGTCCCCCAGCACGTGGCTCTGGGGGCTGCCCCGGAGCGGGCGGCCGATGCCCACCCGCAGCCGCAGGAAGTCGGGCCCGCCGCAGTGCTGGATGATGGACTTGAGGCCGTTGTGCCCGGCCGCGCCGCCGCCCCGCTTGAGGCGCAGCGTGCCGAACGGGAGGTCGAGCTCGTCGTGGACGACCAGGACCTCCTCGAGCTCGACCTTGAAGAAGCGCATCGCCGGCTGAACCGACTCGCCGGACAGGTTCATGAAGGTCATCGGCTGGAGCAGCGCGACGTCGTCGCCCCCGAGCCGGACCTTGCAGTAGCGCCCCTTGAACTTGTCCCGGAAGCCCTCACCGGAGTCGGCCGCCAACCGCTCCGTGAGCATGAAGCCCACGTTGTGGCGGTTGGCGGCGTACTTCGGTCCGGGGTTGCCGAGCCCGACGACCAGGAACATCGAGGATCACGCCTTCTCGGCTTCGCCCTCGGCCTTGTCGTCCTTCTTCGCGCGCTCCTTGGCGTCGATCATCAGCACGCGCCGGGTCGGCGGCAGCGCGATCTCCACGCCCTCGGGCACCTTGAGGTCGGCCACGGTGACGTTCGCGCCGAGGTCGAGCTTGGCCACGTCGAGCACGATCTTCGAGGGGACGTCCTGCGGGCACGCCTTGATCGGCAGCGAGCGGAAGCGCTTGTGCATCGCGCCGCCCTTCTGCACGCCGAGCGCGCGGCCCGTCGTGAGGAAGGGCACCTCCGCGCGGAGCGGGCGGTCCTTCGCCGCGGCGTAGAAGTCGACGTGGAGCACGTCACGGCTCACGGGGTGGACGGCGATGTCCTTGACCACCGCGAGCGACTTCTGGTCGCCGAACGCGAGCTCGAGCACCTGGTTGCGCCCGTACTCCCCCGTGATCGCCGCCCTCAGGGGCGCGGGGTCGAGCTGCAAGGTCACCGGCTCCGCGCCGGGACCATAGAACACCGCCGGAATCAGCCCACGCATCCTGAGCTGACGAGCGGGCCCCTTTCCGCGCGTCTCGCGGACCTCAGCCTGCAACGTCACCGCTTCCATCGTCTCTTACCGTCCTTTCGACCCGCGGAGGTGACCTGCACGACCGAGGGGCCGGCGTTCTGACGGGTTCGGGGCCCGGCGTCAACCCGGGCCCTTCGCCGGGGCCAGCGGGCCCGGCGATCTCGGATGATCGGGCTCGGGCGATCGGCTCGGGCGATCGGCTCGGGCGATCGGGTCGGGCGATCGGGCCGGACGACGAGCCGGACGACGGGTTCAGACGAAGAGGGACGAGACCGAGTCGCTGTGGTGGATCCGCTTGATCGCCTCGCCGAGGAGGCGGGCCACCGAGAGGACCTTGAACTTGCCGACCTTGGCCGTCTCCGGCTTCAGCGGGATGGTGTCCGCGAGGACGACCTCCTCGAGGACCGAGCTCGCGATGCGCTCCACCGCCGGTCCCGAGAGCACGCCGTGGGTCGCGCAGGCGAACACTCGCTTGGCGCCCCGCTCGGTCAGCGCGCGCGCCGCGTTGGTGAGGGTCCCCGCGGTGTCGACCATGTCGTCGATGATCACGCAGTCGCGACCCTCGACCGCGCCGACGATGTTCATGACCTCGCTGACGTTGGCGGCCGCGCGCCGCTTGTCGATGATCGCCAGCTCCGAGCCGAGGCGCTTCGCGTAGGCGCGCGCCCGCTCCACGCCGCCCGCGTCGGGCGAGACGCAGACGCTCCCCGGCTGCAGCTTCGGCTGGAGGTACTCGAGGAACACCGGCATCGCGTAGAGGTGATCGAACGGGATGTTGAAGAAGCCCTGGATCTGACCGGCGTGCAGATCCATCGCGACGACGCGCGATGCGCCCGCGGACTGCAGGAGGTCTGCAACGAGCTTTGCAGTGATCGGAGTGCGCGGCGCGACCTTGCGATCCTGCCGCGCGTAGCCGTAGTACGGCATCACCGCGGTGATGGAGGCGGCCGACGCGCGCTTGAGCGTGTCGATCATCACCAGCAGCTCCATCAGGTGATCGTTCACCGGCGCGCACGTCGGCTGGACGACGTAGCAGTCGACGCCGCGGACGTTCTCGCGCACCTCGGCGAACACCTCGCCGTCGGAGAACTGCGAGATCTTCACGCGGCCGAGGGGCACCTCGAGGTACGTGGCGATCTGCTCGGCCAGGACGGGGTTGGAGTGACCGGAGAAAATACAGATCGACTTGAACATGCGGTCCCCCGTAGGGCTCGGGCGCGATGGAAGCGGCTCGGTAGCAAACCGCCTCGGGAGTGTCAACGAGCGCCCCCGCGCTGTCTAGCGACGTTCGTTCGACACGCCGCGCGACGCTCGAGCCAGCGTGCGTCGCGCGTCGACGACGCGCTCGTGATGCGTTCACTCGGCGTCGGCGCGAACGCTCGGACCTGCCTCCTCGCGTGGGTTCATCGCCGAACTCCAGTGCATGATTCGGGTTTCGGGGCGCGACGAAAAAACGTCCGGACGGACGGCTTGCAGCGAGGCCTCATCCGTGGCTCCATGGCGACCTGCACCGAGGCGCCGCGAGGCCCCGCTGCGACGAAACAGACGAGCCCACGCTCACCGAGGACGCCCGTGAAGACCAAGATCGCCACCCCGACCTCACCACGGAGCCAGGTAGAGACCACCGTCTCGGGAAGAGGCGAAGTCGGAGGGAAGATGAACGACTCACGCGTCGCCGAAACACGCGCCGCCGAATCGCGTGGCGCCGACGGCGACGTCACGGGCGCGCGCGTCACGCTCTTCACGGATCGCGCGCTGTTCGAGCAGCAGTGGACGCAGGCCCTCGCGAGCGTCGGTCTCACCCCGCGGGCGGCGCGCCCCGGTCAGCTCCCGCAGGCGATCGCGAAGGGTGCGCCCGTCATCATCGACGCGGGCTCCGAGTCGTACGACGAGGACGAGCTGCTCGCGCACGTCGGGCTCGCTCGCGCGCTCGGCGCGACGCCCGTCGTGTCGGTGCCGATCGATCTCGACGTGAGCTCGATCGACGACATCCTGGACGATCTCTGCCTCGGCCTCGTGACGCGTCGCCCCGAGGACGTCTCGCGCGTCGTCGCGCAGCTCGCGCGACGCGCCGACGCGACGCGCGCCCGACGCTTCGAGTACCTCACCGTCTCGCCGCGGGGCGGAGAGCTGCTCGCGATCTTCTCCGACGGCACCGCGGTGGTCGTCGATCGCGAGGTGCTCGACGACGACGACGGAAGCGCAATCGAGGAGATCGCGCTCGAGGACGAAGCCACCCGCGCGGTGCTCTCGCTCGAGAGCGGCAAGGAGCTCGAGCTCACCACCGCGATGGTCGCGCGCAAGAGCCTGCTCAAGAAGGGCAACGGCGCGACCCACGGGAACGTCGACGGCGTCCGCCTCGGGCAGCGCCTCCGCGAGCTCCGTCTCGCCGCGAGCCTGACGCAGGCCGAGCTCGCCCGGCGCACGGGCATCCATCGCCCGAACATCGCGCGCGTCGAGGCCGGGCGGCACACTCCGTCGCTCGAGACGATCGCGCGGCTCGCCTCGGCGATCGGCGTACCGACCACCGCCGTCCTCTCGGACGACTGAAGCTCGCGCCGGCGCGCGGCGGCGGCTCCCCATGCTTGACCTCGACCCCGATCGCGAGCCCGTCACGCCGCGTGACGCCGCGACCGTCATCCTCCTGCGCGAGAGCGACGCCGGCGTCGAAGTCTTCCTCGTGCGCCGCCACCAGAAGAGCGGCTTCATGGCCGGCGCCTACGTCTTCCCCGGCGGGGTCCTCGACGACGCGGACGCGCGCGAGCCTACGCTGGCGCGCCTCGCTGGCCGCACCGCGGCGCAGGCCGCGCAGGCGCTCGGCGAGGACGATCCGACGCGCGCGCTCGCGCTCCACGTGGCCGCGGCGCGCGAGACGTTCGAGGAGGCCGCGGTGCTGCTCGCGCGCGGAGTCGACGCGGCGGCCGATCTCGACGACGCGCGGCGCAGGCTCAACGAGGGGGCGGCGTTCGACGCGATCCTCGACGAGCTCGGCGCGACGCTCGCCGCTGACGCGCTCGCGCCGTGGGCCCGCTGGGTGACCCCCGTCGTCGAGCGCCGACGCTACGACGCGCGCTTCTTCCTCGCGCGGGCCCCCGAGTCGCAGCGCGCGTCCCACGATCGCGTGGAGACGATCGCGGGCGAGTGGCTCACGCCCGACGGCGCGCTGTCGCGCTTCGAGGCCGGCCAGATCCAGCTCCCGCCGCCGACCCTGCGCACGCTCGAGGAGCTCGCGCCGCTCGACTCGGTCGACGCCGCCTTCGCCCGCGCCGCGTCGCGCGTCCCGCGGCCCGTGCAGCCCCACCTCGTCGACGCGGGGGGCGCGCCCGCGCTCACGCTGCCCGGCGACCCCGCGCACCCGATCGCCGAGCGCCGGATCGATGGCCCGTCGCGCTTCGTCCTCGTCGACGGCCGCTTCGTCTCGCGCGATCCCGACTGAGATCCACGCGCGATCTCGACCGCGCGGTCGAGACCGCGTGATCTCGACCGCGCGACGATCAGCGCCTCAGTCGCGCGACGCCTTCTCGTCGTGCCCCGAGGTGCCGAAGCGCCGCGCGAGCTCACGCGAGACGTCGCGCATCGTCAGGCCCCGCGACTTCAGCCCGACCAGCGCGTGATAGACGAGGTCGGCGGCCTCGCTCACCACGCGCGCGTCCGACTCCGACTCGAGGGCGTTCGCGAGCTCGTCCGCCTCCTCGCGCAGCTTCTCGCCGATCTTCCGCGGCCCCTTGTCGAGGAGCGAGCGCGTGTAGCTCTCGTCGGCGGTGCTCGCCTTGCGGCGCTCGATGATCTGCGCGAGCGCGGCGAGGACAGGGAGCCCCCGATCGGTCTCGGTTACGGAAGGGATCTTGCGATCGAAGAAGCACGAGGGCGCGCCGGTGTGGCACGTCGGCCCGTGCGGGTCGACGAGGTAGAGCACCGCGTCGCGGTCACAGTCGAGCCACACCTCGAAGACGCGGAGGGTGTTGCCGCTCTCCTCGCCCTTCTTCCAGAGCCGCCCGCGCGAGCGGCTGAAGAAGTGCGCGAGGCCCGTTCGGCGCGTCGCCTCGAGCGCCTCCGGGTTGGCGTGCGCGAGCATGCGCACCTCGCCGCTGGCCCGGTCTTGCACCACCACCGTGACGAGGCCCGCCTCGTCCAGCTTGAGATCCCACATGGGCGTGACGCTACGCGGTCAGGCCGAGGATGTCGTCGATCTCGTTCTCGATGCGCTGCTCCTTGCAGCGCCTCGCGATCGCCAGCTCGGTCACCACGAGGTTCTTGGCCTTGTCGAGGAGGCCTCGCTCGCCGAAGGACAGGTCCTTGTCGGTGCGCAGCATGCACAGGTCGCGCAGGACCTTGGCGACCTCGTGGAGCGAGCCGCTGTTCAGCATCTCGGTGTACTCGCGGTAGCGACGGTTCCACGGCTGGGAGGTGACGGCGATCTGGCGATCGGCGAGCACGCCCATGACCTCCTTCGCCTGCTTGCGCGAGACGACCTTGCGGAGCCCCAGCCGCTCGGCGGCGTCGGTCGCGACCATCACCTTCGTCCCCGTCGCGGCGATCTTCAGCGTGTAGAACTGCTTTCGATGACCCGCGATCTCCCGATCCTCGATCGCGGTGACCTCACCGACGCCGTGATGGGGATGGACGGACTTGTCCCCGACCTTGAAGCTCATTCAGGACCCTCCAGCTCCGTCGTGGGCCGTGCGAGGGGCCGGTCGAGGGGCGCAGCGCACGACCGGCCGCGTGGCGCCCGACCCTGCCCGACGTCCCCCGCGCGGCGGCGCCCTCGCGGGCTGGGTCGACGAAGCACGTCTCAAAGGTAGCACGCGGCGGAGGGCCGATCCAAAGCGCTGACCGTTGATAATTACAGTGATTCCGGCTCGTTGGATCCGCTGGTCGGCCCCTCTACCAGCTCGCGGATCTCCGCGAGAAGGGCGGTGCGCAGCCCGGTCGCGAGGATCGCCGGGTCGACGCGCGCGCGCGCCCGAACGTGGCCGTCGGTCACCGCCAGCGTGAGGGTCGGCAGGGCGTCTCGGGCGCCGAGCGCGGCCGCGAGATCCGTCTGCGCGAGGGATTCCGCGAGGGCGCGGAAGTTCTCGTGCGCGTCCGCAGGGAACTCGCCCACGAGGTCGGCCTGGAGCGCGAGCTCGCCCGTGTCGGTCGTGCGCACCGCGAGGGTCGCCGCCTCCTCGCGCGCCAGCAGCATGCCGATGCCCGTATCGCGCGGGAGATCGAACGGCCGCGGCGCGAGGAGCGCGAAAGGCGCGTCGGCGATCTCCGCGCGGAGCTCCACCTGGCTCGGGGGCGGCCCCGGCCGTCGCGCAGGGGGGCGCTGCGCCATCGCGAGGATCTGCGCCGCGAGCTGCGGCGTCCCCTCGATCCACGCCACCGTGTGGTCGTCGATGGCGGCCATGTCGGCGCGGCGCGCCCCGATGAACCCCGCCCGCCGGACGAAGGGCTCCTCCACCGAGGCCTCCATCGGGGCCATCCGCTCACCGGCCTCACGCACCGCGAACTCCGCGTCGGCCAGACCGCGCGCGAGGATGACGGTCCCGTCGTCTCCGCTCGCGATCACGAGCTCGGCGAGCGCTCGGGGATCGACGCCCGTGCGCGCTCGGTACCGCAGCATCTGCTCGTCGTCGAACACCGCGCGCACCACGCGGCGGGTGGCGGGATCGTCCATGAGCGCGGCGGGCCGCGCGAGGATCACGACCGACGCGCCCTCCGGCGCGAGGCTGAGGAGCGGCCCGGCCGTTCGGGCCGGAGGCGGCGGGAGCTCCGCCGGGGGCGGGGGGCTCCCGCAGGCGGCGAGCGCGAGCGCGACGGCGAGCCAGTAGCGCACAGCGCGGTATAGCAGCCCGTCCCCCCGCTCACCTGGAACGATCGCGGCGATGTCTCCGCGAAACCGTCAGTCGACCCGCCCGCGCCACGTCCAAGGCGCTGAACCCCGATTTTTGATTGCTCGCCGCCGACCCGTCTGATACTGAACGGGTCATCAGGCCTGCGGGCCGCACCTTTGGAGAAGCTCATGGCGACCGACCCCAACCGAGAGAAGGCGCTTTCCCTGGCCCTCGGATCCATCGAGAAGGCCTACGGCAAGGGCGCGATCATGCGCCTCGGCGACGCGGAGGCGGTGCCCCAGATCCCCGTCATCTCCAGCGGCTCGCTCAACCTCGACATGGCGCTCGGGGTCGGCGGCTACCCCAAGGGCCGCATCATCGAGATCTACGGCCCCGAGTCGAGCGGCAAGACCACCCTCACGCTCCACGCCATCGCGGAGGCGCAGCGCGCGGGGGGCGTGGCCGCGTTCATCGACGCCGAGCACGCGCTCGACGTGAGCTACGCGCGCAAGCTCGGGGTGAACACCGAGGAGCTGCTCGTGGCCCAGCCGGACCACGGTGAGCAGGCCCTCGAGATCGCCGATACCCTCGTCCGCTCGGGCGCGGTCGACATGATCGTCATCGACTCGGTCGCGGCCCTCGTGCCCAAGGCGGAGATCGAAGGCGAGATGGGCGACAGCCACGTCGGCCTGCAGGCGCGGCTGATGAGCCAGGCGCTCCGCAAGCTCACCGGCACGGTCCACAAGTCCAACTGCACCCTCTTCTTCATCAACCAGATCCGCATGAAGATCGGCGTGATGTTCGGCTCGCCCGAGACGACGAGCGGCGGCAACGCGCTCAAGTTCTACTCGTCGGTGCGCCTCGACATCCGGCGCATCGGGACGATCAAGCAGGGCGAGGGGGCGATCGGCAACCGCACCCGCGTGAAGGTCGTCAAGAACAAGCTCGCGCCGCCCTTCCGCATCTGCGAGTTCGACATCCTCTTCGGGACGGGCATCAGCAAGACCGGCGAGATCCTCGATCTCGGCGTCGAGGCGGGGGTCGTCGAGAAGTCGGGCGCCTGGTACAGCGCGCTCGGCGAGCGGATCGGCCAGGGCCGGGAGAACGCCCGGTCCTACCTGCTGGAGCACGCCGACATGGCGGACGCCCTCGAGAAGTCGATCCGCATCAAGCACGGCCTGTTGCCGGACGACGCCCCCGCGGCGGCGGAAGCGGAGGAGAGCGAGGAGACGTCGACCAAGAACGGCAAGTCGTCTTCCAAGCGCTCTCGCGCCAACTAGACCCTCCCGAAGAGATCGCGAACGGTTGATCGGTCAGCCGGGCGCGATCAACCCAGCGCGATCAACCCGGCGCGATCAACCCAGCGCGATCAACCCAGCGCGATCAACCCGGCGCGATCAACCCAGCGCGGTCAACCCAGCGCGGCCTGGGCGACCAGGCGGAGGGCGAGGTAGGCGGCCCGGGTCCGGATGCGGCGACGATCCCCACTGAGGTGGAAGCGCTCGCCGCGGGCCGGACCCTCGGCGCCGGCGACCGCGAGGAACACCGTGCCGACCGGCTTGTCCTCCGACCCGCCGCCCGGACCGGCGATCCCGGTGATCGACACGGAGATGTCGGCGCCCGAGATCCGCCGGGCGCCGACCGCCATCGCCTCGGCGCACTCGAGGCTCACCGCGCCGTAGGCCCGCAGCAGCTCGTCCGAGACGCCGAGCACCGCCGTCTTGGCCGCGTTCGAGTAGGTGACCGCGCTGAGGAGCATGTAGTCGGAGCTGCCGGGCACGTCGGTGATGAGCGAGCCGGCGAGGCCTCCGGTGCAGCTCTCCGCGAGGGCGACGGTGAGGCGTCGATCGCGGAGGATCCGACCCACGTACGCCGGATAGGTCGTGGTGCCCTCGCCGAACACCGCGTCGCCGAGGCGGCGCCGAACCTCTTCTACCGCGGGGGCGACCTTGGCGCTGGCGCTGCTGTCGTCGTCGCCCTCGGCGAGAACCTTCACCTCGATCTCGGGGAAGCTCGCGCGGTAGCCGAGCGTCACGCCCGGGTGCGCCGCCTCGACGCCCTCGAGGAGCTCGCCCACCCGGGACTCCGGCAGGCCGAAGGTGCGCAGGCGCACCTGCTGGCTCGTCCGCTCGACCTCCGGGGCGATGCGCCGCACCACGTGGTCATCGAACATCCGCTTCATCTCGAGGGTGACCCCCGGCATGAAGAAGCAGCGGCTCTCTCCCACCGCGACGCCGAACCCGGGGGCGGTCCCGGCGGAGTTGGGGAGCACGTCGGCGCCCTGGGGCAGGTCGGCCTGCACCATGCTCGACGGCGTCAGCTCACGACCGGCCGCCGCGTAGCGCTCGCGGATCGCCTCGAGCGACGGCTCGTGCCGCACGAGCGGCTTGCCGGACGCGAGGGCCGCGGCCTCGGAGGTGAGATCGTCGCTCGTCGGCCCGAGCCCGCCGGTGGCCACCACGAACCGGGCGCGGCGCGAGAGGTCGCGCAGGGCCGCGGCGATCCGCTCGAGGTCGTCCGGCACGGTCATGTGCTCGACGACCACGCAGCCCAGCCCGGTGAGCCGCTCGGAGATCCAGGCGGCGTTGCGATCGATCAGCTCACCGCGGGTGAGCTCGGTCCCGATGGAGAGGACGGCGGCGTTCATGAGGGCCCGGAAAAGGGGCCGCTGACGGTATGCAGCCGGCGGCCGCGCGTCAAGCAGACCGCGCGGGCCGGGCGGCGCGTCCATAGATCGCGCTCGGCCCTCGTGGTACCACCCCGGGCCACTGGCCGAACGTCAGGAGGAGAGATGAGGAGACGGATTCGCTGGCTCGCCCCCATCGCGGTGGCCTCGATCGCGGTAGGCGCGCTCGCCTCGTGGGGCGTCACCCGCGGCGCTGCGCAGCAGGCGCCAGAGGCGGCCGAGGCCCCGGCCTCTGCGTCGAGCTCCGCGCTCGCGCAGCTGCCCATCCACCGCGCGACCCTCGACAACGGCCTGCGCGTGGTGATGAGCCCCGACCGCGACGTGCCGACCGTCGCGGTAGCCATCTACTACGACGTCGGCTCGCGCAACGAGGTCCGCGGCCGCTCCGGCTTCGCGCACCTGTTCGAGCACATGATGTTCCAGGGCTCGGCCAACGTCGGCAAGGGCCAGCACTTCCAGCTCGTGATGAACCGCGGCGGCTCGATGAACGGCACGACGAGCCACGACCGCACCAACTACTTCGAGACGCTCCCGAGCAACGAGCTCGCGCTTGGACTCTGGCTCGAGGCGGACCGGATGCGGTCGCTGCGGGTCAACGAAGAGAACTTCGAGAACCAGCGGCAGGTCGTGATGGAGGAGTGGCGGCAGAGCTACCGCAACCAGCCCTACGCGATGAGCTTCCTCCGGATCAACGAGCTCGCGTACGGCGACTACTGGCCCTACGCGCACTCGACGATCGGCGACGTCCGCGACCTCGAGAACGCGCCGCTCAGCGCGGTCCAGGAGTTCTTCAACACCTACTACGCGCCGAACAACGCGGTGCTCAGCATCTCCGGCGACTTCGACCCGGCCGAGGCGATGGCGCTCGTGCGCCGCCACTTCGGCGACATCCCGCGTCGCGACGTGCCGCCCTACGAGCCGGGCGACCTCGCGCCGCAGACGAGCGAGCAGACGGACACGATGGTCGACCGCCTCGCCGAGCGCGCGGCGTTCCACGTCGCGTGGCACATCCCCGAGTCGCGCGAGGCCGATCACTACCCGCTCGAGATGATGGCGCTGATCCTCGGCGACGGTGAGTCGTCGCGGCTCTACCAGGAGCTGGTGAAGGAGCGCGAGCTCTGCCAGGAGGTCTACGTCGGGACCGACGACCGCCGCGGGCCGGACCTCTTCAGCGTCTGGGCGATCATGGCCGAGGGCGAGACCGGCGCCGACGCGCGCGAGCGCGTGTACGCCCAGATCGACAGCGTGGCGCGCCGCGGCGTGACCGCGCGCGAGCTCGAGAAGGCCCGCAACCGCGTCCGCTCGATGTTCGTCTTCGCGCTCGAGTCGAACCTCCAGCGCAGCCGCCGGCTCGCCGAGTACGAGATGTACTACGGCAACGCCGAGCTCATCCGTGAGGAGATGGCGCGGTACATGGCGGTGGAGCGCGACGACATCCAGCGCGTCGCCGGCCGCTACTTCGCCGAGACCAACCGCACCGTGCTCGACGTGGTCCCGCCCCCGCCGAGCGAGGAAGGAGCGGACCAGTGAAGCGCCTCTTCACCGCCACGCTCGCGCTCGCCCTCACCGGCTGCCCGAGCTCCCAGACGCCCGACGAGGACGACACGAGCGGCCAGGAGGAGACCGTCGTCGAGGTCATCCAGGAGGCCCCGCGTGAGCCGCCGCCCGAGTCGGGGCCAGCGCGCGACGTGCGGTTCCCCGCGATCACGCGGAGCACCACCTCGTCGGGCCTCGAGGTCAACACCGTCCAGTACGGCCACCTCCCGCTCGTGTACCTGCGGCTCGTGATCAAGAGCGGCGACGCGAGCGATCCGGCGGAGCTCCCGGGCCTCGCGCACTTCGTCGCGCAGATGCTCAAGGAGGGCACCCGACGCCGGACGAGCGCCCAGCTCGCGGAGGCGGTCGAGTTCCTCGGCGCCGATCTCAGCGTGGGCTCGGACGAGGAGAACGTCTACGTAATGGTCCGCGCGCTCGCCGAGCACGTGGACGAGGCGATGGAGATCCTCGCCGAGGTCGCGCGCAGCCCACGCTTCGCGCAGGGCGAGCTCGATCGGCTCAAGCGGCGCGAGCTCACCCGCCTCGCGCTCTCGTCGCAGCAGCCGCGCTACCTCGCGCGCCGGACGTTCTACGCCGAGCTCTATGGCGAGCACCCCTACGCCCACGTCGACGCCACCGAGGCGTCGGTCGAGCGGATCGGGCGGCGCGACCTGCAGTCGTTCCACCGCGCCCACTTCGTGCCGAACAATGCCTTCCTCGTCGCGGTCGGCAACGTCGATCCGGCCGCGGTGAGCGCGTCGGCCAACCGGCACTTCAACGGCTGGCGCTCCCGCGAGGTCCCCGAGGTCACCTACCCCACCCCGCCGGCGCGCGACGCGCGCGAGGTCGTGGTGGTGGACCGCCCCGACTCGGTCCAGTCGGTGATCTTCGTCGGCAACCTCGCGCTCGAGCGCCGCTCGCCCGACTTCGTCCCGCTGTCGGTGGCCAACCAGGTCCTCGGCGGCTCGGCCGCGTCGCGCCTCTTCATGGATCTGCGCGAGCAGCGGAGCCTCACCTACGGCGCCTACAGCGCGGTCTCCGAGCGCGCCCAGGTCGGCCCGTTCGTGGCCTACGCGGCGGTGCGCAACGAGGTCACGACCGAGGCGATGGCCGGCTTCATGGAGCACCTCGATCGGATCGTCGCCGAGGAGGCGCCGGCCGAGGAGGTCCAGGACGCGCAGCGCTTCCTCAGCGACTCGTTCCCTTTGCAGATCGAGACGGCGGGGCGCGTCGCCTACATGATCGAGGAGCTGCGCGGCTACGGACTGCCCGACGACTACTGGGACGGCTACCGCACCGCGATCCGCGGCGTCACCCCGGCCCAGGCCCACGCGGCGGCGCAGCGCTACATCCGGCCCGACCGCGCGCTCATCGTGGCCGTCGGCCGCGCCGCCGACATCGTGGAGCCGCTCCGCGCCTACGGGCCGGTGCGGGTGATCGACAACGAGGGCAACGAGGTCGCGACCTACGAGGCCTCGGGCGAGTGAACGCCCGGCGACGACGAGGCGTCTGAGGGGCAGGCCCTTTTTCGGGTCGCCCCGGCGACGTATCTTCGGGCCGCCCGTCGCGATATGCGCGGGCGGCCCGGCACGTTGAATCACCAGCGGCCCCCGCGTGGGCGCCGTAGCAAGGACGGAATCGAAGATGTGCGGAATCGTGGGGTACGTGGGTGACCAGCAGTGCGCGCCCATCCTGCTGGACGGCCTCAAGCGCCTCGAGTACCGCGGCTACGACTCGGCCGGGACTGCGATCTACGACGGCGCGGGGATCGACGTCCGGCGCGCGGTCGGCAAGCTGCGGAACCTCGAGAAGGCGATCGACGAGGCGAAGCCACAGGGCTCGGTGGGCATCGGCCACACGCGGTGGGCGACCCACGGCCGGCCGTCGGAGGTGAACGCGCACCCGCACCTGATCGGCGACGTCGCGGTGGTCCACAACGGCATCATCGAGAACCACCTCGCGCTCCGGGCCCGGCTCGTGGAGCGCGGCGCCACGATCACCAGCGACACCGACACGGAGATCGTCGCCCACCTGATCGACCAGCGCGTCCGCGAGGGCGCAGACATCGAGGCCGCGGTCCGCGGCGCGCTCGGCGAGGTGCGCGGGGCCTACGCCCTCGCGGTGCTCAGCGCGAAGGAGCCGGACCGGCTGGTCGTCGCCAAGAGCGCATCGCCCCTCGTCCTCGGCCTCGGCGAAGGCGAGGCCTTCTGCGGCTCGGACATCCCGGCGCTCCTCCCCTACACCCGCGACATGATCTTCCTCGAGGACGGCGAGATGGCGGTCCTCGAGCGCGGCAAGGCGACGATCACGACGCTCGCCGGGGCCGCGGTCGAGCGGGCGCCGCAGCGCATCGACTGGTCGCCGGTCATGGCCGAGAAGGCCGGCTTCAAGCACTTCATGCTCAAGGAGATCCACGAGCAGCCGCGCGCGATGGAGGACACGCTGCGCGGCCGTCTGGATCGAGAGAACGGCGACATCCACGGCCTCGAGATCGGTCTCAGCGACGAGGACGCGCGGGGCATCGAGCGCGTCTACCTCCTGGCCTGCGGGACGAGCTACCACGCCGCGATGACCGGCCGCTACCTCATCGAGCGGCTCGCGAAGGTCCCCGCGACCGTCGAGATCGCGAGCGAGTTCCGCGGCCGCGATCCGATCATCGGCCCCGGCGATCTGGTCGTGGCGGTGAGCCAGTCCGGCGAGACGCTCGACACCCTGATCGCGGCCAAGGAGGCCAAGAGCCGCGGCGCCAAGGTCCTCGCGATCGTCAACGTCATCGGCAGCGCCATCCCGCGCGCGGCCGACGCCGCGTTCTACACCCACGCCGGCCCGGAGATCGGCGTCGCGTCCACCAAGTGCTTCACCACCCAGCTCGCGAACCTGCTGATGTTCTCGGTGTGGCTGGGACGGCGGCGTGGCGCGCTCGACGCCGATCAGACCCGCGCGCTCGTCGAGGACATGGCGCGCCTGCCGCACCTCATGCGCGACGTCCTGCTCGGCACCCGCCAGCTCGTGGCGAACCTGGCCAAGCGCTACAACGAGGCGCGCGACGTGCTCTTCCTCGGGCGCGGCATGAGCTTCCCGATCGCGCTCGAGGGCGCGCTCAAGCTCAAGGAGATCAGCTACGTGCACGCGGAGGGCTACGCGGCGGGCGAGATGAAGCACGGGCCGATCGCGCTCATCGACAGCTCCGTCCCGGTGCTCGTCCTCTGCCCCAAGGACCCTTGGTACGAGCGCACGCTGAGCAACCTCCAGGAGGCCAAGGCGCGCGAGGCGATGGTCATCGCGATCGCGACCGAGGGCGACGAGGAGGTCCGAGACGTCGCCCACGACCTGGTCGAGATCCCCGAGGTGCGCACCGAGCTCACGCCGTTCCTGACGGTGCTCCCGCTGCAGCTCTACTCGTACTACGTCGCCGACTTCAAGGGGACTGACGTGGACCAGCCCCGCAACCTCGCAAAGACGGTCACCGTCGAGTAGCCGGCCGAGATGCGACATCGCGCGCGCGGGTCGTCTCGCGCGCCATCAGAGGTTAGATTCACGCGCCATGCGGTTCGGAGCGCGCATCGCGGTCGTCGTGCCCGCGTTCGAGGAGTCGCTGCTGATCGGACGCACGGTGTCCACCGTGCCCGCGTGGGTCGATCACGTGGTGGTCGTCGACGACGGCAGCCAGGACGGGACCGCTGACGTCGCGCGCGCCCTCGACGACGGCCGGGTGGTGCTGCGGCGCCATCGGGTGAACCGAGGGGTCGGCGCCGCGCTCCGGACCGGCTACCGCGCGGCGTTCGAGCTCGGCGCCGACGTCGCCGCCGTCATGGCGGGAGACGGACAGATGCACCCCGACGACCTCGAGGCGGTGGTCCGCCCCGCCGCGCT
>JAUHXR010000231.1 GCA_030426845.1 Polyangia bacterium
TCGCCCGCGCGATCCCGAAGTCGGCCACGCGCACCGTCCCCGCCAGGTCGACGAGGATGTTCTGCGGAGAGATGTCCCGATGCACCAGCTCGAGGTGCTCGCCTGCGGCGCTCTCTAGCTCGTGCGCGGCGGCGAGCCCGCGCGCGGCCTGGACCAGGATCCGCAGCCCGAGCTGGATCGGGATCGGTTCGCCCGTGCGCTTGAGGTGCGCGCGGATGAGCTGCGAGAGCGAGCCGCCCTCGACGTAGTCCATGATGAGGTAGGGGCCGCGATCGTCCTCCCCGACGTCGAGCACGCTGACGACGTTGGGGTGACGCAGCAGCCCCGCGATCCGCGCCTCGTCGAGGAACATCCGCTCGAGCCCCGCGTCAGGAGGCCCGCGACGATGCAGGCGCTTCATCGCGTACGGACGGACGAACGTGCCCTCGCGCCGCGCCACGAGCTCGACCGTGGCCATGCCGCCCTGCGCGATCGGACACACTGGCTCGTAGACCGGCAACCCGAGGCGATGATAGCGGATCAATCAGCGCGCGCCGGGCGTATCGCCCCCGCGCGCGCCGAGCACGGGCGAGCCGGGCCGCAGCGTCACGACGCAGGACGGCAGATCGGAGAGCTGCGGGTCGCCGTCGCTGCGGCCGTCGCCGTTGCCGTGCAGCCAGTCGCCGTCTCCCTGCCCGGGCGCAGAGAGCCCGACGCCGCCGTTGCTCACGACGAGGTTGTTCGTCGTCCGCGACGCAGCGTCCTCGAGCGCGATCCCCGTCCCTCCGTTCGCCGCGACGGTGTTGTGCCGTACACGGGCGCCCCGGTCGGCGATGATGCCACCGGCCGCGTTGTCGCACACTACATTGCGCTCGATCGTCACGTCGCCGACTCCCCCGGAGACCTGCACGCCCTCCTCGGAGTTGCCGACGATGAGGTTGTCCCGAAGGGTCGCGCCGTTGCCGACGCGGGCCCCGACGCCGGGGAGCTCCGCTGGGCTGCCGGGCCCACGCACGCCGGTGTCTCGCAGGACGTTGTGCTCGAAGACATTGTCGGTCGCGTCGTTGAACGCGATGATCGCGGCGTCTCGCCGGCCGCGCTGCTGGGGCAGGTCGTCTGGCCCCGCCCGGACGTCCAGCCCGTTGTCGTGGATGACGCAGTGGCGAACCACGTTGTCGCGCGCCTGCTCGCCGTTGAGCTCTACGCCGAAGCGCGCCCCCCCCGCGATGTCGAGCCCGTCGACGATCACGTGGTGGCCGGCGCCGACGTTGCAGCAGAACCGCACCACGCCGTCCTCCGGGGCGCTCGTTCGTACGCGGGGGGTGCCCGTCCCCGGCCATGCGCGGAGGATGAACGGCGCGCCCGCCTCGCCGCTACCGCGCCCGGCCTCGAGCACGAGCCCACCGGCAGCCCGCGCGACGTGGTCGACCTCGCCGCGCAGGTAGACCACCTCGGGCCGGCCGTCCCGGGTGATCTGGCCCAGCGTCCCGTCGACGTCCGCGCACGGGCTCTCCTCGGTGCAGCCCCCTGGACCGCCGGACGGATCGACGAACGCGGCCGCGCACCCCGCCATACCGGTGTCCACCAGCTCGAGCGGGGGAGCCGGGTCTCCCGAGCGGCCCGAGACGACCGCGCGCCGGACGGGGCAGAGATCCGCGTCGTAGAGCTCGATCTCGGCCACGTACCAGCGCGCCTCGCCTGCCGCGCGCAGCGGCACCGTCCATGGGAAGGCGACTTGACCCTCGGCCTCGCCGACCTCGAGCCAGTGGTCGGCGACGAGCCGCATCTCGGTGTCCCAGACGCGCAGGCCCACGCGCGAGACGGCGAGGGAGGCGGGAGGGTCGACGGTGAGCTCGACGTCCGGGCGGGCGCAGCTCACGAGCGCGAGCGAGAAGGCCAGGAGCGAGAAGGCCAGGGAGGGTGAGACGCGTCGGCGGGGCCCCATCAGCTCTGCTTCCAATGGACCACGCTGGTCGGCTCGGTGAACGTCGTGTCCTCGATACGGTAGCACACGACCCGGCCGCGCTTGCGCGCCTCGCAGACGCCCTCCTCGACGAGCCGCTTGAGGGCGTGCTGCACGCTGCGGAGCGGCGCGCCGGCGTGGGTCGCGCTCTCGCGCGCGGTCGCGTCGGGGTGCTGGGCGAGCGAGCTCAGCAGCGCCTCGTCGAGCGAGCGGCGCACGCGCGGGTCGGGGACCGCGAAGGGCGAGGAGACGACCAGCCGGAGCGCGCCACGGTCGCGCGCGATCGCGGCGCGATCGCCCAGGAGCTCGCGCAGGCGGTGGACGAGGACCTCGAGCGCCCCGCGGTGGATGGCCGGCTCGAACTCGAACCCATAGACCTCGGCGAAGAAGGTCTCCGTCTCGAGCGGCTCCGCGGCGAAGGCGAGCACGCAGATCGCCGTCTCGAGGCGACCAGGGCGGCTGGTCTGGAGCAGCTCCTCGGGGCGCGCGACCGAGGCGCTCGCCATCACGCGTGTCGCGCCCGCCGGGGTGAGCAGGGCGAGCGCGGGGTGCTCGCTCGTCGCCAGCGCGAGCAGGCCGAGCGGCACCTCGTGCGCGCGGCCGAGGCACCAGGACGTGACCCGCGGCGACGAGGGGTCCGGCACGAGGAGCGCGCGCACCACCTCGAGCTCCTGCCGGACCCACGCGCAGGGCGCGCGGCTCGTCAGCGCCTCGATCTCGTCCAGTCGCCCCACCGCGTCATCACGCCAGCGCGCGGGCTCGCCCGCCAGGCGCCGCTCGTGCGCGATCCAGTCGGCCAGGGCGGCGGGCGCGACGCCCGCGAGCGCGGTGAGGATCCGAAGGGCCATGTGCGGGCGCTGGTCGAAGCGACGGACGCGCGCGAGCGCGACGCCGGCCAGGTACTGCTGGAGCGGGAGCTCCTCGGTGCGGCTCATCCGGACCGCGCGGCGCGCGTGGTGCCGGGCGACCTCGCGCTCGCCGCGCTCGAGGGCGAGCAGCGCGCGGGTCGACGCGAGATCGACGACGGTCGGCGCGAGCGCGGCCCGGGTCGCCTCCGCCTCGGCCTGCGCGAGCGGCGCGTCCTCGAGGGGCTCCGACCGGAGCAGGCCGAGCTGCGCCTCGACCAGCGCGAGCGCGGGCCCGGGCCCGCCGCAATCGAGCGCGTCGCGCCAGGCGCTCAAGGCGTCCGGGTCACGCCGCGCGAAGGCGAAGCGCGCGCACTGGGCGGCCGCGAGGGCGAGCGCCTCGGGCTCGCCCTCGGCGCGCGTGACCTCGTCCACCGTCGGCCGCGCAGCGCCGGCCGCGTCGGGCAGCGTGGCGCGGAGCGCCAACGCCCAGCCGGGGTCGAGCGCGGGGTCGGCGAGCCGGGCGCGGGCCGGCTCGTGATCGCCACGGAGCGCCGACTCGAACGCGGCCCGGCTCACGGCGCCACCGCCGGGCATCGGTCATGGGGCTCATTCAGGGACTCGGCGCCGGCTCCGGTGCCGCTCCGTGCGCGCTCGCCGGACCGGCGGGGGTCCGCTGCGAAGAGGTCGCCAGGCCGGAGCAGCATCGAGGCTCCAGGCTACACGATGGTCGGCGCGAGGATACGGGCGGGCTGTCCGCGCCGGCGCCGGGACGGTGTCGACAGCCGGTGAGTCTCGAGAGTCGATTCTGACGCTCGAAGCCTACCGGTTCGTTTCGAGAGTCGATTCTGACGCTCGAAGCCTCCCGGTTCGTTTCGAGAGTCGATTTTGACGCTCGAAGCCTGCCGGTTCGCTTCGAGAGTCGATATTGACGCTCGCGACTCGTGGGGGTGCGATCGCTCGTCGGGGGGGTCGCGGCGACGGCTCGATCTCCCTGCCTCCTCGGCTCCCGGCCAATCTCGGCCGGCCATCGCGTGTGAGGGGGGCGATGACCGGGCCACGCCCGGGCGGGCGGAGGGAGGTGGGCTTCGATACAGGGGAACCACGGCCACGGCCAGGAGCCGCTGGGCTCCGGGCCCGGCTACAGGGCGCCTCGCATTCGGAGCACCTTGTCGAACTCGCCGCGCGCCGCTCCCGACTCCGCGGCCGCGGCGCGCTGGAGGAGCGGGGTGACCTCCGCGTGGTCGGCGCGGACGAGGAGCTCCTTGGCGAGGTCGCGCTCGCCGCGGTCGCCGTGGCGCAGGACGTCGATGAGGAGCTCGGCCGCCTGGACGCTCGGGATCTTGCCGATCGACGCGAGCGCCGCGCGGCGGACGTCCGGGTCGCTCGCCTCACGGTAGATGCGGCTCAGGGGATCGAAGGCGTGGCCGAAGTGCAGCGCGCTGACCGCCGCGAGGGCCTCGCGCTGGACGGCGCGGTCCTCGTCGGCGAGGCCCTGGATCACGAGGACGAAGGAGCGCTTGAAGAAGAGCTGGCGCACGGCCTTCATCACCGACGCGCGGACCGCGCCCGACTCCGAGAGGTACATGTCCTCGAGCGGCGCGAGGGCGGCGTAGATCTCCACCCGGCCGAGGTAGCCGGCGAGGTGGACGAGCGTCTCTTCCGAGAGCGGGCCGTCCGGGCTGCCGAGCTGCGCGAGGCGGCAGAGGAGCGCGCGGCGGCGGGTGAAGTCGGGCCACTTCGCGTCGAGGATCACCTCGGCCATCGTCTCCGCCGGGTCGCCCGCCTGCTCCCACTCGATCACGTCGAGGCGCCAGATCTCCGGGTACGCGGTGTCCATCCGCAGGTAGTCCGGGAACGCCGCGGTCGGCGCGTTGTCGTCCGGCATCTCCGCGAGCCGCTGCTGCAGGCGCCGGTAACGGGCCTTGCGCTTGTCGCTCAGCGGCAGATCCGCGAGGCGGCCATAGATCGAGCGGACGCTCGAGTAGAGGCCGAGCTCGTTGTAGGCGTCGATCGCGGCCGCGTAGCTGTTCTCCGCGAGCTCCGCCGTGCCGCCGTCCGCGATCGTGCGCTCGGCCGCCGCGACGTGGGTCGAGGCGCCGCGCTTCTGGTAGTGGCGCGCGTAGGGCATCGCCTGGCGGCGCGCGTAGTCGGCCGCCTCGCGGAACAGCGTCGCGGCCGCGTGGAGCTCGCCGCGCTCGAGCGCCATCTCCTGGAAGTCCTCGTAGTACTGCAAGACGTAGTACTTGAGGTTGTCCTCGCGGAGGATGCGGATGCAGTTCAGGTAGCCCTCGGCGAGGTTCTCGAACGAGCCCGCTTTGCCGATGGTCATCAGGACCTGGTAGCAGTCGAACGCGCGCTCCCGCATGCCCTGCGTCTCGAAGCCGTCGGCCGCCGCCTCGAGGAGGTGCATCGCCTCGATCATGCTGCGCCGTGCGGCCGCGCGGTCGTCGAGCCGGGCGCAGGCCACCGAGAGGTTGTAGCGGACGAGGCCCTGGGTGTACGGCTGGTCGCGCAGGCGCGCGTCCTCCGCGAGCTGCTCCCAGAGCACGCGCGCGCCGCGCATGTTGCCCGCCTCCTCGAGCTGGATGGCGGCGTGACCCAACCAGCCCGCTTGCTCGAAGTAGCGCGCGGCCGACGCGTGGTCACCGGCGTGCTGCGCGCAGCGGGCCAGATCGAGCGGGACGTCGCGGCTGAGCTGGGCCGCCTCCTGGATCTGACCGAGGAACAGGCTGATCGTCGCCGCCGCGCGGTCGCGCCCGAGCGCGCGGTAGGCCTGGCGCATCATCGTGAGGTAGCTGGCGAGCTCCTCGTCGATGACGTGGCTGCGATCGACGAGCTGCCAGAGGTGGCCGAGCGCCTCGCCGGGCCGGTTCGCGCCGAGCGCGCGGGTCGCCTGCCGGTGCGCGGTGCGCTTGTCGACGCTCACTCGCTGGCCTCCGGGGCGCCGGGCGTGATCGAGTCACGCCGCCTCCGCTCCCCGGGCAAGAGGCTCTGCCGGTCCTCGCCCGCCGCGTCGTCGATGATGTCCATCGCGCGACGCGCGCGGGCCTCGCGCTGCTTGAGCGCGGCCTCGTCCACCACCTGCACGGTGTGGAGGCGCGGGAGGTACTCGAGGTCGAGCTCGCCCTGCGACGGCAGCATGAAGATGCCGTAGAGCCGCGCGATCGAGCGGAGGCGCTCGATCGTGTCGAGCGGCACGTGACACTCGGCGTGGGTGAGGATGTAGAGGATGGGCGTACGGCGCTCGCGCTTGGCGAGGCGCGCGAGGTCGTTGGCGAGGAGGCCGAACACCTTGGTGTAGTTGCGGCCGTGCTCGCCTCGGAAGCAGAGAACGTACGGGACATTGACACCCGAGTCCTGCGCGCGGCGACGGCTGCGCGCGTGCTCGACGTCGTAGAGCCGCGAGTCGAAGAAGCGGAAGTAGACGTCCTCGCCGCGGAGGCTCAGCTTCTTCAGCAGCGTGAGCGCGAGGCCGCGCGCGAAGACCGAGCGCTGGCCGCGCATCGACGCGGTCGCGTCGACGACGATGTAGTGGAGGCGGCGGTCCTCCTCGTGCTGCTTCTCGCGCGCGTAATAGAAGACCTCGTTCTCCATGAAGCGCTGATCGAAGAGGTCCTCGTCGAACGCGAGCTCGCTCAGCATCAGCGAGTCGAGCGTGCCGCGGCGGGAGAGGCCCGCGTAGCCGTCGACGCTGAAGGACTGCTGGCCGGACGCGCGCTTGGTCTCGAGCACGCTCGGCAGCAGATCGAGGCTGAAGTTGACGACGTCGTTCGCCTCGGGGCTGCTGAAGACGTTGAGCAGATCGAGCATCCCGAGCGCGCTCGCCGCGCTCGCCTCGGCCCCGAACATCCCGAGGAGCCGCAGCGTGTCGAGGTCGATCTGCTCGACGCTCGTGATGAGCCGCAGCCGCTCCTGCGCGAGGTGCTGGAGGAACCGCAGGTCCGCCGCGCGGTCGTGGCCGGCGAAGAGGTTCGGGAGCTGCGGGTCGAGGTCGCGGTAGAGCTCGGGGTCGAGCGGCAGCGGCGCGCCGACCGGGCGCCGGCCGGGGCCGAGGTGGCGCTCGAAGATCGGCCCGAGGATCTTCAGGAGCAGCACGCTGATCAGGTCGTCGCCGAGGCGCCAGCCGCGCGAGCGCTCCATCACCTCGGACTCGGCGATCTCCTGCACGGTGTCGAGCCACAGCCGGTGCGCCTCGTGGGTGCCGGGCGGCATCGGGGTCGCCTGGAAGCCGCGGCGGACGTCGATCGGCGAGGCGCCGCCGTCCTGGGTCGCGAGCGCGCCGATGTCGTGGACCGCCCAGAACGGGACCGGCAGGCCGACCTTGCTCAGCGCGTTGCGCCAGTGGGCCGCGCGCAGGATCGCCATCGGGTTGTCGAGCTGGACCACGCTGAGCGCGAGCCCGCCGACCTCGCGGCCGACCGCCGTCTGGGCGCTCTGCGGGGAGAGGGGCACGGCGCGCTACTGGCTGAACTTGCCCGACTGGAAGACGTGGCCGAGGAGCTGGTCGACCCGCGCGATCGCCTCCTGGGCCGGCTGGGTGCCGATCGCCTGGAGCGCGGCCTTGATCTCGTTGAGCGCCTTGAGCTGACTGAAGAGCTGGATGTCGCTCAGCGGCCGGTCGCCGGTCAGCAGCTCGCGGATGCGGTTGATCTCGGCCACGAGCGCGTCCATCCCGACGTCCGCCGCGCCGAAGCGGCGCGCCTCGGGGTGCTCGCGGTAGTGGGCCTCGAGCACCGGGCCGACGATGCCGTCGAGGATCTCGGACTGGTCGAGGTTGTTCCAGATGTGGCGCAGGATGAAGAAATCGGAGTTGTCGGGCGCGGCCCGGCCGTCGAGCATCGCGCTCGCCGCGAAGAGCTTCAGGAGCTTGATCGCGCGGCGGTCCGACATCGAGACGCCCTCGGCGCGGATCTGGAAGACGAGCCCCTTGTAGGTGCTGAGGAAGTCCTCGGGGAAGCTCGCCATGCGCTGGGCGAAGGCGTGCTGGAGCATGTGGAGCGACTGGGCGGTGAGGACCGGCTCGAGCTTGTCGTAGCTCCCGCTGAGCTTGTTCACCTCGTGGGTGAGGCCCTTCTGGAGGAGGTCCTGGAAGTGGTAGCTGTCCAGGTTCTCGCTCCGGACGCGCAGGAGGAACCGGTCGAAGACCGCCATGAGGTCCTCGTCGTTCGGGACCTCGTTGGACGCGCCGAACGCGCTGATGAGCGGGGTCTTCCAGACGCTGCCGCCGACGGTGTAGACGCGCTCGTTGAGCACGCTCAGCAGCGAGTTGAGGATCGCGCTGTTGGCCTTGAAGACCTCGTCGAGGAACACGATCTCCGCCTGGGGGAGCATCCCGTCCATGCGCCGCTTGTACTCGCCGCCCCGGAACGCCTGGATGTCGATCGGGCCGAAGATCTCGTTGGGCTCGGTGAAGCGCGTGAGCAGGTACTCGAAGTAGGTCGCGTCGATGAGCTTCGCGAAGAGGCGGATGAGCGCGCTCTTGGCCGTGCCGGGCGGGCCGATGAGGACCATGTGCTCGCCCGCGATCGCGGCCACGAGCATCAGGCGCACGGCCTCGCTCTTGCCGAGGAACGTCGCCTCGAGGGAGCGCGCCACCTGCTGGAGGCGCGTCAGCGTCTGGGTCACCTGAGCGGTCAAGTCGGTTGCTCCATCTTCATCGGTGCGTGAGTCGTCATGCCGCGGAGGCCGCGCGGGTCGGCCGCTGGCAGCGGCGCACGAGCGGGGCGATCTGGTCCATCGTGCCGGCGGGGAGCGCGGCCGCGATGCGCGCGCAGCGCTCCTGGACCACGCCACGGTCGCTGTCGTCGAAGGCGCGCACCTCGTCGATCATCGTCTCGTCGTCGAAGTAGGCGGGCAGCACCGCCGCGTAGCGCGCGACGTCCGGATCCGACAGGTCGAGGCGCTCGGGGAGCGCGGGCCCGGGGACGTCGAGGGTCGCGGTCATCTGCACCTCGAAGCAGAGCTGCAGCGCGAAGTAGAGGTGCGGCGGCGGCGCGTGCTGGAGGATCGGGTCGCCGAGCGCGCGGCCGAGGCGCGCGGCCGCGTCGAACTCACCGCGGGCGACGATCTCGCGCGCGACCCCGCCGCGGATCGCGTCGTCGCTCAGCACCGCGAGGGTCGCGAGGCCGAAGCGGAAGTCGCGGCAGAGATCGAGCCGGAGCAGCTCGGTCACCGGGCTGCGCGCGAGGAGGCGGCGCAGGTGATCGGTGAGCTCGAGGGTCGGCGCGGAGTCGTCCACCGCCGCGAGGAGGCTCGCGACGTCCACGAGGCTCTCCTGCTCCTTGAAGTCCGCGAGGAGCGGCCGCGTGAGGAGGCTCGTCGAGGTCGGGCGGCCGATGAACCGGTAGGTGTAGGCCCAGCTCTTTGCCGTGATGTCCTTGCGGCGCAGCGTGGGGAACGGATCGAGCAGCGCGTGGCGCGCGAGCGCGTCGGCGCGGGTGTTGGGCGGGGCGACCGCCTTGAGGATCTCGTCGATCCAGTCGACGACCTTGCGGCGCGCGCCGCGCGCGAAGACGCGGTCGAGCTCCGGGTCGGTCAGGAGCACGAGGTTGTGCGCGGCCATCGCGAGCAGGAGCAGGTCGCGGTCGGGCCACGGGACGGAGCGGATCTGCGCGATCGAGGAGCCGGCGCGGTGGAGCGCGTCGAAGATCTCCCGGTTGGCGTGGGCGTCGCCGGTGTTGGCGTGCTGGAAGTAGCCGATGGCTCCAGGGGCGATCGCCTGGTCGAGCACCACCTGACCGCCGGTCACGAGGGGGCGGACGAAGTCGACGACCAGCGCGTCGTAGCGGCGCTGGAGCTTCTCCGTGTCCGCCATCAGGGGTCCTCCTCGTCGGGGGTCGCCGGGGCGACGGGGAGGTCCTTGCCGGGCACGCCCCAGAGCGGGAAGCGGCGCGCGTCGCCGTACTGCATCAGGGGCAGCGGGGGATCGAAGCGCTCGGGCGCGTCGGCGTGGACGACGTCGCCGGCGACGTCGCGGAGCACCTGGCGCGAGACGGGGCCGAACGCGCTCGCGGCGACGACGCGCGGCGCGGACGCCTCGGGCTCGAAGAAGACGTGGCCGCCCTTGGCGTCGCTCACCAGGTCGGCGAGGACGGGCGGCGCGACGGCGGGGACGAGGGTCATGCCGGAGGGCACGTAGATGCGCTCGGCGATCTCCGAGTAGAAGACGCCGAGCGGGACGCCCTCGATGCCGCCGCGGTCGAGGAGGTAGATGCGGTCCTCCGCGATCGCCATGCGCAGGGTGGAGAGCGTGCGCGGCGGCAGGGCGTAGAGCATGCGCGCGAGCCAGGCGCGCTGGGGGAGCGGGACGACCGAGGCGACGACCGCGCGCCAGGGCGCCATCGTCGCGTCGAGCTTCAGGGGCAGCTCGAAGGTGAGGTCGGCGTTGGCGGGCCCGGCGCCGTGCACGCCGGCCGCGTCCTCGAGGTGCAGCTCGTTGCGCACGAGCGAGCGCACGGGCGCGAACGGCGGCGCGGGCTCGACGCGGATCACGTGGCCGTCGCCGCGGAACAGGGTGAGCGCCTCGTCGTCGAAGAGGCTCGAGGCGCTGTCGAGCGCGATCGGGTGCCGGAAGCCGAGCTCGACCGCGTAGTTGCTGCCGATCGGCTCGAAGACGTGCACGCCGGGCAGCGCGGCCATGAGCTCGACGATGCGCGGCGGGCAGTCCTCGCAGTCGAAGACGTAGAGGCGGCGGTTGGCGTCGTCGAAGGCGGACTGGCTGGGCCACTCGGCGAGCGCGGCGCGGGCGCGGACCTGCCAGCGGAACAGGTAGCCGACGAGCGCGCCGCCGACCCCGACCTCGGCCGTCACGAAGAGGCGCGTCGGGGTGCGGCGGTCGGACGGCGGCACGCGCACCGGCTCGAGCTTCATGACGAGGTCGCGGAAGATGATCTCGCGCTCGAAGCCGTACGCCTGGCGGAAGCTGTCGTGGTAGAGGACGACGTCCGCGCGCTCGTCGAGCAGCTCCTCGACGTCGTAGCCGAGCGGCGAGGCGGCGTCGCGGTACTTCACGAAGTGGCGCGAGGTGCCGGTGAAGACGAGGCCGCCCGCGAGCTTCGCGATCGAGGCGACGCGGTCCATGCGGTAGCTCGACTCGGCCGCGCAGGTGAGCAGGACCTCGCGCGTCCGCAGCGGGGTCACGACGCGGCGCAGGCTCAGGCTCGGGAGCAGCTCGTCGAGCGAGCCCTCCTCGCCGTAGGCGCGCAGGAACGCGACGAGCCGGTCGAGGGACGGGAAGAGGACCACGCCCTTCTGGCCGAGCACGACGCCCCGCGCGTCCGGGGTGACACCGGGCGTGCGGAACCGGGTCTGATGGAGCGCCGCACGTTCGAGCACGCGCCGGAAGGTAGCACGCTCGGCGACCGGGAGGATCGACGTCGGGAGGCGCTCTGGTAGGCTCGTCGACGGGTGTCGGACGAAGCCGAGAGCGCGGAGCCGGAGTGGGCGGAGCTGGCCGTCCTGCTGGGTCTCCGGGTGCACCCGGACGGGCCGATGATCGGCAAGGATCACTACGGCGTCCGGGTGCGGGTCGAGATCGTCGAGGGGCCGCGGACCCGAGTGACAGCGTGGCTCGAGCCGGCGCTCCAGATGGGCCTGACCCTGACGCCGCGCGCCCCGGACGCGGCGCTCGAGGACGCGGTGCTCGAGGACGCAGTGCTCGAGGACGCGGAGGGGCCGCTCGGGTTCCCGGCGCTCGAGCGGGTGTTCGAGACGCGGCTCGCCGACCCCGAGCACGGCCGCCGGGTGCTCGGGCCGGCCGTACCGGCGCTCCTCGAGGCGGCGCGGCGTCAGCCGTCGCTGCGGGTCGACGACCGGCGGGTCTGGGTGGAGCTCGACGGAGCGGTGCGCGCGCCGGCGGCGCTCTCGGACGCGCTGACCGCGGTGACGGGGGTGGCGCGGTGGCTGCGCGGGACGCGCTCGCAGGAGCTGGCGGCGTGGGAGCAGCGGGTGGGCCAGGCCTGGCCGACGCTCGCGGCGACCTGGGGCCTCCACCTCGACGCGGGCGGGCTCAAGATGAGCGGGGTCGTCCAGGGCCGGCGCCTCGCGGTGTGGATCGAGTCGGGGCCGCAGCCGCGCACCGGGCTGCGCATCTCGGTGCCTCCGCTCGGGTTCGTGCTCAGCGTGAGCCGGGCCGACGACGCGCTCCTGGAGGCGCGGTTCAACCGCGGCGAGCCGATCGAGACGGGCGACCCGGAGCTCGACACGTTTCGGGTCGTCGGCGCGCCGGAGCACGAGGTGCGCGCGCGGCTCGGGCCGACGAGCCGCGAGGCGCTGCTGACCTTGCTGGAGCGCGCGAGCGCGGTGTCGTTCGACGACGACGCGGTCGAGCTGTGGTCGCCGGGCGCGGTCGCGCACGGAGCGGGGATCGAGGCGATGATCGCCGACGCGCGCCGCGCGGCCGAGCGGCTGCGCGAGCCGCCCGACGAGGGCGGCGGAGGACACGGGCCGTACCGAAGCTGAGGGAGACCGCGGGCCGGACCCGGGGCCGGGGGGGCCGGGGGCGGCGCGGAAACTCAGGCGCGTAGTCGGTGACGAAGATCAGGAAGTCGCGGTACCCCGCGGGGTCGGAGAACCAGTCCGACATCTCGGCTCCGCGGCCTCACGTCCGCGCTACGGCTGCGGGCCCAGCGTGACGCGGTAGGTGCCGCTCGCGCTCTCGAAGCCGTAGACCTCGACGTAGGCCGGCGCGTCGTAGTCGATCCAGTCGTGGTTGCTCCGCTGGGTGCTCCCGCCGATGCGCTCGCCGTCGAGGGTGTAGAGACGCAAGTTCAGATCACCCGTGAAGATGTCCGAGTAGAGGTCGAAGCGCCACGGCGTGTCGAGGTCGACCCGGTAGAAGTCGGGGGCCTCGGCGCAGACGCCGCCCATGACCTCCTCGCCGTCCGCGATCCCGCCCGCCTGCTCGATCGCGTCGTTCGGTTCGCTCGCCTCCTCGTCGCTCGCGCCGCACTCGGCGACGAACGGGGGCGGCGTCGGGACCCAGTCCTGCTCCGGGTCGGCCGCGAGGCCCGGCCAGTCGAGCGTGTAGATCGTCTCCTCCTGGGAGGCGACGATCACCATGTCGCGCCGGCGGATGAAGTAGGCCGAGGGCATCTGGCTCACGAGCGGGCGGACCGCGCTCGGCTCGGAGTTGTCCGCGTCGCCCATCCGGAGGCCCGCGCCGTCGTCGATGAGGCCGTTGATGAACGTCTCGGCCGCCTCGCTGGTCGCCGGCTCGAAGCTCGCCGTCTCGACCTCGAGGTAGATGATGAGCCCGCCCGCGTCCTCGATCGCCGTCGACATCGCGTTCGTGTTGCGGATGTACTCCGGGCAGGCCGAGCACCAGCCCGCGCTCACGACGAGGACGATCGAGCTGTACCGGTCGTACTCCGGCGAGCAGTAGAAGTCCTCGAGGCTGAAGTCGACGACGTCGCCGAGGTCGTTGCGCACGCCCGTCCAGCGCCAGCTCGGCATGACGTCGCCCAGGCCGAGCGCGCCCGAGAACTCCGGGTACTCGCACGGCGGGCCGGCGTCGATGTCGGGGCCTGCGTCCTCGGCCGGCGGGCCTCCGTCGCAGGCCCCGAGGAACGGGAGGGTGAGGAGCAGCCAGGCGGCGAGGAGGCGGGGGGCGCGCATCCTCCGAGGGTGCCATCGCGCGGGAGCGCATGCGAGATCTCCGGCGCGACGAGCACCGGCGCGGCGCCCGGATTCGGGTAAGCTCGGGGCCGCCATGACCGCTCTGGATGCCATCTCCACCCCGGCGCGCGAGGTCCTCCTCGAGGCGCTGATGTGCGTCGCCTGGGCCGACCGCGTGCTCGTCGACGAGGAGCGCCGCGCGGCCGCCGCCGCCGCGATGGCGCTCGGCCTCGTCCTGCCGTCGGACCGCGACCTCACGTCGCCCGACCGGCGGCCGATCCAGCCGGAGGACCTCGACGTGAGCCGGCTCGAGGGCCGCGACCGCGAGCTCGTCTACCTGTGCTCGGCGTGGATGGCGATGGCCGACGAGGTCGAGGACCCCTCGGAGACCCAGGTCCTCGAGCGGCTCCAGGGCGCGCTCGGGCTCGACGCGGAGCGCGCGGGCTGGCTCAAGGCGCGCGCGGTGGAGCTGCGGGCGGCGCAGTCCGAGATCTCGTGGTGGCGCGCGTTCGACCGGCTGGTCGTCGAGGCGTCCAAGGCGCTCGCGGCCTCGTGAGCCGCCGGGCCGCCCTCGCGCTCGTGGCCGCGCTCCTGACGGGCGGCGCGCTCGGAGGCCCGGCCCGCGCGCAGGACGGGGTCGAGGCGCGGATCGAGGAGCTGCGCGCCCGCGCCCGACGGATCGAGGAGGTCCGCGGCGCGGACGCTTCGCAAGACGCCTTGCAGCACGCGCGTCGCGCGATCGTCGGGGCGCGGGAGGCGCACCAGCGGCGCGACGGGGCCACGGCGGAGCGGCTGCTGGCGATCGCCGACGCCGCGCTCGTCCTCGCCGATCGCGCGGCGGCTCGGCGGCGAGCCCACCTGGCGCTGGAGGAGGCGCGCGAGCGCGAGCAGGCGGCCCGACGGCGGGCCCAGGCGGCGCGGGATGCGCTGGAGGCGAGCCTCCAGGCCCGCGCCCGCGGCGCGGAGGACGGCTCGTGAGGCGAGCGCGCGCGACGGTTCGGACGCTCGGCGCGTCGAGATTCGGTCCGCTGGCGCTCGCCGCGCTGGGACTCGGCGCGCTGACGCTCGTCCTCACGGCGTGCGGGGCGGGGACGCCGCGGGCGAGCCGGGAGCTCCGCGCGCAGCTCGCGTCCGAGGAGGGCCAGGCCGCGCGCGAGCGAGCCCCCGAGCTGATCGCGCGGGTCGAGGGCGCGCTGGACGACGCAGACGCAGCGGAGCGAGCGGGCGACGAGGCGGCGGCCCAGGACCACGCGACGCGGGCGCGGCTGCTCCTCGACGCGGCGCGGAACGAGGCGGCGCGGGTGGAGGAGGACGCGGCGCGGGCCGCGCTCGAGCGGCAGATCGGCGAGGTCCTCGCGCGGGCGCGGCGCGACGAGGAGGCGCGCGAGGCGGTGAGCCTGGAGCTGTCGCGCCGGGCCGCGCGGCGGACCGCGGCGGAGGAGGGCGAGGCGGCGCGTCAGGCGGCGGCGGCGGACG
>JAUHXR010000232.1 GCA_030426845.1 Polyangia bacterium
ACGGGGACGGTCATCGCGTTGAGCAGGAGCGAGGTGGCCATCGATGAGTCGGTGCGCCACGGGTCGCTCATCATCGCCGCGGGCAGG
Source organism: Polyangia bacterium (assembly GCA_030426845.1). Classification (GTDB taxonomy): domain Bacteria; phylum Myxococcota_A; class Polyangia; order Polyangiales; family Sandaracinaceae; genus JAUHXR01. Next base: position 88 of record JAUHXR010000232.1, read on the forward strand.
CTCACGCGCCCCCAGCGCAGCGGGGTGTCGAGCCGGTTGGGGCGCAGGCCGCCCTCCGCCTCGGCGAGCTGTCGCCCGCCGCCCGGCGCGAAGAGCTGCTGGCCGAGCGAGAGGTCGTCGACGTCGAACAGGAACTGGGGCGCCCCCTCCACCGGGTGCCGGTGCAGGCGCGCGAGCCCCTCGTGGACGTGGAAGTCGATGAGCACGTCGTCGGGCGTCGGCCGCCCGTAGGTCTCGGCGAAGCGCGCCGGCGCGCGCCAGTCCGCGAAGGCGTCGGGCGCGTCCGGCGGCAGGAACGGCAAGACCCCCGCGGCGCGCGCGTAGGCGTTGCCCGCAGCCGGCGGGACGGTCGTGTCGCCGGCGGTGTTGAGCACCATCACGGAGCGCGGTCGGGGCGTGATCTCCGGGTCGACCGGCGGCGCGAGGAAGACGTTGCGCGCGAAGTTGATCGGGTCGGCGGGGTCGAGCGCCATCTGGCCGAGCCCCGCGAGGCGGCGGAGGTCGGGCGACTGCCGTGGCAGGCCGAGCCCCTCGACCGGCGCGGTGAGCAGATCGCCCACGAGGAACGTCTGGTCCTGGTAGCGCGCGCAGCGTGGGCACTGGCCGTCGCGCGTCCCGTTCTCGGAGCGCCACGAGTCGATCGAGTCGTTGATCGTCGGCTCCACGCCGTCGAGGAAGGTGCAGGTGCGGTAGTCGACGCGATCGCGCGCCCCGTCGTAGATCGTGATGCGGAGCGGGTCGCCCTCGTCGCTCGGCACCGCGAGCCGGAAGCGACCGTCCGGGCCGACCCCCGCGCAGCGCGTCTCGTCGTTGCGGAAGTTCTCGAGGAAGACCGCGTCGCCCTCCTGGAGGTTCTCGGCGTTGACGCAGCCGATCTCCGTCTGCGTGTCGTCGTTGAGGTCCGGGAGCTGGAAGTAGACGCTCCGCGCGCCGCCGACGCAGGCGGTGTCGTTGCCGGGCTCGGCGACGGGGCGCGACGCGACGATCGGCCCGAGGACGCGGAGCCAGATCGGGTGCCGCGCCGTGCCGAGGCTGGTGCGCGCGCCGACGTCGAAGAGGCCGCCGCCGCCGCTCACCGGCGCGGCGGCCACGATCGCGGGCTCGATCCCGGCGTTGAGCATCGACTGGATGCCGCCGAGCGAGCTGCCCCACTGACCGTAGGGGCGGTCCCAGCCGCCGATGTCGGGCACGCCGTTGCCGTCGAAGTCGCCCTCGCGATCCACGGCGCCGTCGCCGTCGATGTCACCGTCGAACGCGATGGGCGAGCGCAGGCCGTCCGCGTCGATCTCACCCGGCTGCCAGTCGCGCCCGCCCGGGTACTCCGGGTGTCCGTCCCACGAGCGGACGATGCGGATCGCCTGCATCCAGTCGAGCGTGGTCTGCCGCATCGCGTCGCGGGTGTGGAACATGTACGCGCTGTAGAAGAGGCCCCCCGAGTCGGCCTGGCCGTCGCCATTGAGATCGCGCGAGCGGTCGATCCCGAGCGCGGTGCCGAGCGGCGCGAGGCAGTTCGCGCCGAGCACGCTCGTGAGCAGCGGCGCCAGGTCGTCGCCCAGCGGGATGCCGTGGGCCTGCGCGTTGATGCTCACCGTGGCCACGCCGTGGCTCGCGACCAGCCCGCCGAACGCGATCGCCTCGAGGTTCAGGCTGCCGTAGCCGTGCGCGTAGAACGTGGTCGGGAACGGCTGACGGTGGGTCTCGGTCTCCTTGGGCACGATGATGAACATCGGGACGAGGTCACGGTCCACGCGCGCCTCGCCCGTCCGGCGATCGATCTGGAACGTGTCGTTGACGTCCTCGTTCTCCGGATCGCCGAGAAGGTAGGGCGACTCGAAGAAGCCGAAGGCGAAGTAGGCGACGCTCCGCTCGAGCGACTCGACGAGCGCGTCGAGGGTGGTGACCGGCAGGCCGAGGTCCTCGACCGGGAGGGCGTCGAGCGCCTCGGCGAGCTGCGCCGGGGTGACGGTGTAGACCTGAGGGCCCGGGTCGCACCGGTCGACGCGCGTCCCGCCGCGGAGCGGGGTGGGGGTGAGGCGCGCCGGGAACTCCTCGGCGAGCCGCGCGAACGGGCCGCGGCCGTAGAGCCCGTCGCGGAGCGCGACGATGTCGCCCGCGATCGACTGCGTGGTGAAGCTCCACGCGAAGGCGACGCCCTCCCAGCCGCGCGAGGCGAGGTCGCCGTAGAGGTCGGGCCGGGCGGCCAGGACGTCGGGGAGCGACTCGAGGTCCTCCGTCTGCCCGAGGTGGTGGACCCAGTCGAAGGGCGAGCGCACCGGCGCGCCGTCCTCGCCGACCAGCCGATCGGTGAGCACGACCGCGTACTGCCGCTGCTCCTCGAGGGGGAGGATCGGGCGCAGCACCAGCGTGTCGGTCTGGCGCTCGTAGAACCACATCATGTCGTCGAGCGTCTCGAGGTCGTCGGCGCCGCGCTCGCCGCTGAGCGTGTTGGGCGCGTCGAGCACGCCGTCGAAGTCGGAGTCCTCGCCCGGGTCGAGCGCGCCGTTGCCGTTGAGGTCCTCGTCGACCGTCTCGAAGAGGAGGTTCGACTCGCTCTCGCGAGGGTCGTTGTCGTAGTAGGCGTCGGTCCGCGCGACCACGCGGGGGAACAGGCCGCTCGCGACGTCGAGGGGGACCGGGGCGCCCGTCTCCATGTCGATCAGGTAGACCGCGTGCCGCGCCCAGTCGGCGCTCGCCATCCGACCGCGTCCCTGGCGATCGACGAGCGCGCCGGTGTCGATCGGGCGGTCGAAGCGCACCGTGACCGGCGCGAAGGTGCCCCAGCCGTCGAGGCGATCGAACTCCTGGCGGAGGCGGCGCTCCATACCGGAGGGCGCGACCATGCTCGCGTTGACGCGGCGGCCGGTCGGCGAGCTCGGGTCGGGCCAGGTCGCGACGTCGTTGGGGAGCGGGATCTCGGGGAGCGGCTCCGCCTCGAGGTCCCACACCACGCGGGGGCCGTCGCTCGCGGGCGTCGCGTGCCAGCCCTGCGGCAGGCCCCCGCCTTCGCAGGCGAGGAGCGTCAGGAGGGCGGCGAGCGGGAGGGCGCGGCGCATCACGCGCGCAGTGTAGAGCAGAAAGGCGCGGGCTACTCGCCTTCGGGCTCGTCGTCGGGCGGACCGTCTGGCGCCGCGCCCTGGAGACCCGCGAGCTGGGCCGAGAGCTGGGCCGAGAGCTCCGGGTTGCCGGCGAGCATCGCCTGGGCCTGCTCGGCCATCGCCGACAGATCGGCTCCCTGCATCATCGCGGCGGCCTGCTGCGAGAGCGCCTCCGCGTCGAAGCCCTCGGGGAGCTGACCGCCGAGCTGGGCGAGCGCGGCCGCCGGGTCGCCGCCCGCGCCGCCCCCCTGCATCGCCTGCGCGAGGTCGCTCAGCGCGCCGGTCTGGGCGAGCTGCTGCGCCATCTGCATCGCCTGCTCGAGGAGCGCCGCGCCCTGCTCGCCCTGGAGCTGGGCCGCGAGGTCGGCCATCCCCGGCCCGCCGGCGCCGCCGAACGCCCCGAGCAGCCCTTCGAGCCCGGCCATCGGGCTCGACGCGGCCGGCTGGACCCAGTCGGCGAGCTCGCCGAGCTCGTCGAGGGCGCGCGCGTAGGTGTCGGCGCCGAGCTTGTATGCGTCGGGCATCACCGGCACGCCCCGCGGCTCGCGGTGCAGCTCGAGCAGCGGGCCGGCGAGCTCACGCACCCGCGCGCCGAGCTGTGCTGGGTCGCTCGCGAGGGGGACGCCGAGCGGCAGGAGCACGAAGTCGCCCTTCGTGGTGAGCGTCACGCCCTCGAGCGCGGTCTCGGCGACCTCGGGGTCGACGTGCAGGATCGCGGTGGCCTTCATGGACTGCGTCTACCGCATGTCGCCCGCGCCGTCGACGGGGGCGCCGCGACCCCCGGGCCGGTGGGACGATCGCGTCGCGCGCGTTCTCGGGCCATCCTCGGGCGGTGGGCGAGCGGATGGGAGGCTACCGGCTCGGGCGCGCGCTCGGCCGCGGGGCGGTCGCCACGGTGTTCGCGGTCGACGGCGGCGAGGCGCTCGCGCTCAAGCGCCTCAACCCGGACCGCAGCGCGCGCGCCCCGCTGAGCGCCGAGCGGTTCCTGCGCGAGGCGAGGGCCGCGTCGCGCCTCGACCACCCGCACATCGCGCGGATCGTCGATCACGGCGTCGACGCGTCCGGCGCGGCGTACCTCGTGATGGAGCGGGTCGAAGGCGAGACGCTGGCGGCGCGCCTCGCGCGCGGGCCGATGCCGGTCGACGAGGCGTTGACCGTCACGGCTCAGCTCGCGAGCGCGCTCGCGCACGCGCACACCCGCGGGGTGGTGCACCGCGACGTGAAGCCGGCGAACGTGCTGCTCGAGCCTGACCCGGTCCGCGCGCGGCTCGTCGACTTCGGGCTCGCGCGCGATCGCCACGACCTGCCGCTCACCGTGACGGGCGCGCTCTGCGGGACGCCGCACTACATGGCGCCGGAGCTGGTCGAGGGCGTCGGCGCGACGAGCGCGAGCGACGTCTACGCGCTCGGGTGCGTGCTCTTCGAGATGCTCACCGGGCGCCCGCCCTTCACGGGCGCCCTGCCGCACGTCTTCCGCGGTCACGCCTACGAGCCCGCGCCGGAGCCCTCGACGCTGCGGCCGGAGGCCGCGGCGGCCGACGCGTTGCTGAGCGCGTGCCTCGCGAAGGACCCGTCGGCCCGCCCCGGCTGCGCGGCGCTCGAGCGCGCGTGCCTCGAGGCGCGCGACCCGGTGGCGGCCTGGACCGACCGGCTCGACGCGCTCGCGGCGCGCGCGGGGGCGGACCCCGCGGTGGAGGTCGCGGATGCGCTGCGCAAGGCTCATTCCGCGCTCGAGCGACTGCGTCGCGCGCCGGACGTCGCGGGAGGCGCGGCTCAGACGGTAGTCCGACCGGGGAGAGCTCACGCGCTGGCGCAGCTCGCGATGCACGCGGCCGCGGTGGAGCGCGCGCTCGGGGAGTGAGCGTCCCGGCGGCTCCGCCGACAACGGGACCGAGCGCTACGCCGCGCGCTCCACGCTCCCCGCGAACAGCCGCCGGGCCACGGCCTGCCCGCGGACCCACTTGCGATCGGTCTGCGCTGCGCGCTCGCGGGGCGCCTCGGGCCGCCCCACCACGCCGAAGTAGCGGAGCCCCGAGCCGGTCAGGCGGACCACCAGGTGGTAGTGGTTGCTCATCACTGCGTACGCGCAGATATCGACCGCAAAGACCGAGCCCAGCGCGCGAAGCCGCGAAACCAGCCAGCCCTTGCGATGCTCGTAGTCGCGGCCCGTGTACCGGTCCTTCCCGCACAGGAACGCCCGGCGAACGCACCGGCTCGTCAGGTGGTAGTAGGGCGTCGTCGACGCGTCGACCTGGGACCCGCGGGAGACCGTCACGGGAAAGGGTGCAGCAGGGGTGGGTGGGTCGGGCAACGACAAATGGGTGTCCTGTAACTGCCGGTGTCCGCTGGGCCTCGGCGGAGGCGGGTCGGATCCCTTCGCGCGGCCGGGTTCGTGCGGGACACTCGGGTACCGGAGTGCAGCCCCGGCGGAGGCGGGCTCGACGTCACGCCACGCCCAGCTCCTGCTCGACCGCGACGTCGATGCGACGGCGAATCTTGTCTCGGCTGGTGACGCGCGCGACGAGCACGAGAGCGTGCAGGACCACCGCGAGCGAGCCGGTCCCGATGAGGCGCGCGGGCGCGCCGTCGAGGGAGTGCAGGACCACGCCGGCGACGACGAGCGACGCGATCCAGGCGAAGCCGAGCTTCGTCATCGAGGCGCCGCCGCTGCTCAGGAGGAGGTCGCCCGCCTTCTCCTCGCGCACGTCGACGCCGAGCGCGTCCGCGAGCTGCTTCGCCGCCTCGGCGGCCCGGTCGGCGCTGGGGTAGCGCACGATCGAGAGGGCGACGCGCCGCAGGACGACGTAGACGCCGAAGGTGTGCGTGACCCGGCGCCGCCGCTCGCGGTCGCGCGACTCGTCCTGTGCGTGGTCGATGACGATCTCGCGGACCTCGTCGAGCGCGAACGGCCGGCCGTCGACGTGGAGGCGGCGGGGAGGCCTCGCTCCTCGATAGCCGTCGCCGGCCCGACGCTCGGTCTCGATCTCGAGAGACGAGCAGACCAGGCGGAGCTTGCTGCCCACCATCGCACCGCGCTCGAGCACCGCGCCGGCGACGAGCATCGGGAGCACCCCCAGCACCGGCGCGCCGATCGGGACGACCAGGCCGCCGCCGAAGATCGCGTCGGCGGCGCCGGAGACCGCGACGAGCGCGAGCGCGGCGCCGTAGAGCACGGTGAGCTGCCGCAGGGACAGGGTGCGGAAAGTGAAACGGACCTTCCCGTCGCGCTCCTCGCGCTGGAGTGGTGGCTGGCTCATCGCAGCCCGCCCATCCTGCCTCCGTCGGCTGCGCAGTCCAAACCTTGGCGTCTCGTCTCTGTAGGTAGGCAAGACGCGTGGCGCGCCACCGCTCAGTGGAAGGTGCCCGCCACGCTCGCGCTGCCAAGGCCGAGGCGCACGACGACGCGGGCCTCGCGCTCGACGTCGTCGTCGGAGGGGGCGGCCAGCGCGAGCGGAAGGCCCACGAGCGCGGCGACGACCCCGAGGCCGGCGACGCCGAGGCCGACGCCGAGGTTGACGTCCGCGAGCTCCATGCGCTGGAGGATCGACTCGCGGTCGTAGATGGGCGCGCGGCACTCCACCGGGGCCGGGCGCTGGCCCTCGCAGAAGTCGAAGAGGTCGCGCTCCTCCTGGCTCACCGCGTTGACCTCGGCCCCGATCGCGGCCCACGCCGCGCCGGCCGCGACGGCGCCCGCGCCGACCGCGATGAGGACCCACCCGGCCGCGCGCTGGGCCGCGGCGGCGTCCAGCCGGGCCTGCCGGGCGTCGTCCTCCCACACGAGGGCGGGCGCGTAGTCGAGCCCCTCGGGGGAGACCCGCACGGTCTCCTCGAGGGGGCGCCGCCCCGCGATCTCGACCCGCAACCGGTGTTGACCCTCGATCACGTCGATGGGCGCGGCGCTGGCGGTGAGCGCGTCGCCGTCGACGAAGACGGTGCCCGCGGCGTCCGGGAGGCGCAGGCGGAGCGGCGCAGTGGGGGCGTCCTCGTTCGCGCGCATCACGAGGTGCGACTCCAGGCTCTGGCCGGCCGACGCGCTCACGAGGTCGCGGGCGGTGAGGTAGCCCGCGCGCCGCCCCTCGACGACGTGCTCGCCGGGGGCCAGCGCGACGTCGTCGTCCATCGGGGTCCGCCCGACCTCCTCGCCGTCGATGAACACCGTGACGTCGGGGGCGCTCGCGCGGATCCGGAGGCGCGCCCGCTCCTCGACCTCGCGCGGGAGCTCGAGCCGTAGGTGGCGGTCGACGCCGCCCGCGAGCCGCACGCGCTCGGTGACCGGGCCGTAGCCCTCGGCGCGCGCGCCGATCGTGTGCATCCCGGCCGCAATGCGGAGCGGGGCGTCGAGCGGGGCGCGCGCGAAGTCGGCTCCGTCGAGCATGATGACGGCGCGGGGCGCGTTCGTCTCGATCGTGACCCGCGCGATCCGCGCGCGCTGCTCCTCGCGGCGGCCCTCGACCTCGGCGCGGCGATCGGCGGGCACGTCCCCGCCGCCGTCGCGGAGGTACCGCTCGAAGGCGTCGGCCGCCTCGACCGCGCGGCCGAGGCGCGCGTGCACGCGCCCGATGTTGTAGAGGACCTGCCACGCGGGCGAGAGGCGGTACGCCTCCTCGAGCTCGGCGAGCGCGGCCTCGTCGCGGCCCTCTTCGTAGAGCCGCAGGCCGCGGGCGAACCGGTCGCGCGCCTCGTCGCGCGCGTCCTGTGCGACGGCTGGCGTTGCAGAGAGCGCGACCAGCGCGAGCGAGGCCGTGATCGTGATCGTGATCGCGGCGCGCATCAGTACGGGCTCTCTGTGTCCAGGCCGTCGCGCGCGGCGCGGGACCCGTCGTTCGTCGGCGGCTCGGGATCCGGGGCGAGTCGGTGCCCACGTCGGACGCTCTCCGCCGAGGCCTCGCTCGGGGCGGTCTCGGTCAACGGAGACTCGTGCGCGGCGGTCGCCTGCGTCGCAGTCCCGTGCGTCGCAGTCCCGTGCGCCGCAGTCCCGGGCGTCGCGGTCTCGTGCGCCCGGCGCTCCTCGGTCTCGATCGACGGGGACGCGACCCCGGCCGCCTCCGCGTCCGCGGACCGGTCCACGGGCGCGGTCACCTCCACCGGCGTCACCGGCTCGATCGGCGGCTCGGACGCGGGCGTCACCGGGAGCGGCTCGCGCGCGGTCGGCTCTGGCGGGTCGTCGTCGCCGCCGCCGAGGGACCACGCGGTCGCGCCGGCGGCGAGGCTCAGCGCGACGGCGCCGGCGATCCAGGCGGCGCGGCGCGGCGCGGCGGCGGCGGGGGCCGGGCGCTCGCTCGCGAGGGTGCGCGCGTCCGCTCGCGACGCCGTCGCGGGAGGGGACGCGACGGCGAAGGGCTCGAGGGCGCGGATGAACGCGCTCGCGCTCGGGTAGCGATCCTCGGGGGCGCGCGCCATCGCTCGCTCCACCACGTCGACGAGCGCGGGCGCGACCTCGGGGGCGGCCTAGCGTAGCGGTGGCCGCTCGCCGAGGTGGACCTCCATCAACAGCTTCGGAAGTGACGACGCCTCGAAGGGGGTGGCCCCGCTGAGCGCCTCGTAGAGGATGACCCCCATCGCGTAGAGGTCGCTCCGCGCGTCCGCTCGCTCCGCGCCCTCGGTCTGCTCGGGCGACATGTACATGGGCGTGCCCAGCAGGTTGCCGGTCGCGGTGATCGACTCGTCGTCGAGGTGGAACTTCGAGATCCCGAAGTCGAGGAGCTTCACGTGCTCGCCGCCGTCGCGGTCGCGCACGAGGAAGAGGTTCTCGGGCTTGAGGTCGCGGTGGACGATGCCCGCGGCGTGGGTCGCGACGAGGCCCTCGAGCGCCTCGAGCGCGATCTGGACGGCGCGCTCCGGGGCGAGCTGGACCTCGGCCTCGAGGCGATCGGCGAGCGACTCGCCCTCGAGGAGCTCCATCAGGACGTAGGGCGCGCCCGACTCGAGGACGCCGGCGTCGTACGTCTCGACCACGCGCGGACAGTCGAGCTGGCCGGCGACGGTCGCCTCGCGCATGAAGCGCTTCACCACGCCGGCGTGCGACGCGAGCGGCGCGTGGAGGACCTTCAGCGCGCGCGCGTGCTTCGTCATCCGATGACGCACCCGGTAGACGACGCCCATCCCGCCCTCGCCGAGCTTGCGCTCCACGTCGAGCTTCCCGTCGAGCAGGGTCTGGCCGACCAGGGAGGGCGAGTCTTCGAGGGTCATGCGCGATGGGTCGACTATAGACGACCCGGTCAACCTTCGATTTCCAGGGTGCGCATGCGGCTGACGAGGCTCGTGCGCGGGATGCCGAGCTCACGCGCGGCGCGGGCGACTACGCCGTCGTGCTTGGCGAGGGCGTCGAGGACGAGCTCCCGCTCGAACGCGAGCAGCTCGTCCCGGCGCGCGTCGAGCGCGACGCGGCGCGCCTCGATGGACGAGGCCCGGCCCGGGAGGCCGCCGGTGGGCGGCGCCTCGGTGGGCTCCGGGCCCGAGGCGTCGAGGCCCTCGGGCCACCGGTCGAGCCCGAGGTCACGCGGCGAGAGATCCTCGAGGGTCAGGCGCTCGGCGTCCCGGTCGCGCAGGGCCGCCCGCTCGCGGGCGCGGCGGATCACCGCCTCGAGCTGCCGCACGTTGCCCGGCCAGCGGAGCGCCGGCGAGACGAGGAGCCGGCGAAGCCGGAGCGAGAGCGCCCAGTCGCGGCTCGGGTCGTAGCGACGCAGCGCGCCGATCGCGAGACCGGGGGCGTCCTCGCGCCGCTCGCGAAGCGGGGGCAGGTGGATCGTCGCGCCGGCGAGGCGGTAGTAGAGGTCCTCGCGGAATCGCCCGTCGCGCACCGCGGCCGCGAGGTCCCCGTGGGTCGCGCCGATCACGCGGACGGAGGCGTGCTTGGGCTCGGGCCGATCCCAGCCGAGCGGGCGGTAGGTGCCGAACTGCGTAAAGTCGAGCAAGAGCTGTTGCGCGTGCATCGGGAGGTTCAGGACCTCGTCGAGGATCAAGGTGCCGCCGTCGGCGTGCTCGACGACGCCGACCCGCTTTCCGACCGCGCCGGAGAACGCGCCGCGGAGGTGGCCGAACAGCTCGCTCGTGATCGTGTTGAGGTCGTCGCTCGCGCCGAGCATCGCGCGCACGACCGGGGTGCGCCCGCTGACCTCGGCGATCGCGGTCGCGAGGAGCGTCTTGCCGGTGCCCGACTCGCCCACGATGAGGACGGGAGAGTCGCCGTGGGCTGACGCGAGGACGTCGCGGCGCAGCGGCTCCATCGAGGTGGGGCGCAGGAGCTCCTCGAGGCTGGGGGCGGCGGCTGCGCCCGGCATGTGGATGCGCGCCTCGCGCAGATCCTCCCGCACGCGGAGCAGCTCCTGGGACTGCGCGATGACGCTGCCGATCAGCACGCCCGCGGCCTCGAGCAGCTCGCGCTGCGGCGCCTCGATGAGGCGTCGCGGGTCGCGGAAGTCGACGTAGAGGACGCCGTGCACGCGGGCCTGCTCCCCGGGCCGGCGGATCGGGACGGCCAGCGCGGCGGCGATGGAGAGGTCCATGACGCTCGCCGACGCAGCGCTCGGATCGGCATCGGGCCAGATCACGGTGCGGCCCTCGTCGTGGGCCCGCCGGACGAGGGTGGCGCTGATCTCCTCGCGCTCCTTCGCTCCGAGCGAGCGGCCCGCGGCCCGTGCGTTGATCGCGTGGCGGGCGCCGTCCTCGCCGGTCAGCACGACGAGGCCGCGGTCGGCGGCGAGGGCCTCCACGATCGCGTCGAGGCAATCGTCGACGAAGGTCGCCTGATCGACGGACCGCGAGAAACGGTCGAGGAGCGCGCGCATCGCGCCCCAGAGCGTCCGCTCGTCGAGCTCCCCCCCGGTCCCCGCCATCTTGGTGCGAACTACCGGATCCAGGGGGCCGACGCCAACTCGAATCCCGCTTCGGCGTTGCTGCATGATGCCTCCGACCGGGGACATCGCAGCTCGCGTGCCAGGGCCCAGGAGCGAGCCGCGCGGGCGTCGGGGCGGCCCGGCGACGACGGGCGTCGTCGGGCGCGACGAGGGGTGGCGCGGTGACGGGGGACCGAGCGGGGGCGGCTGCCCCTGGGTCGGGGCGCTCCAGAGCGCCGATCGGTTTGGAGAGTCGAGAAAGCTCGGAGCGCGACGGCCGTTCGGCGTGGTCAGACGTGACGAGGCGATGCTCAGGCATCGTCGCGGAGCGGCTGGCCGCGCCGGACGGCTGTCCCGCCCGTGACTTGCGGCGGTCTCAAACCGACTGGCGCTCTAGCTGCCCTCGAGCTCCTCCAGGGTCTTGGGCCAGCTCTTCTTCAGCAGGCGCGACAGCGAGCGATCCGCGAGGAGGCGGCCCTCCGTCTGGCACGTGGGGCAGTAGTTCGCCTCGTTGCTCGCGTAGCGGATCCGCATGATCGTACCGCCGCACACCGGGCAAGGTTTCTTGTACTTGCCGTGCACGCCCATCTCGTCGCGGAACGCGGTGACGTTCTCCGGGAAGCCGTCGGGGCCGCACTCGGCGCGGAGGCGGTCCGTCCACTCGGTGAGCACCTCGCGGGTCGCGTCGTAGAGGGCGCGCAGCTGATCGGCGTCGAGCTGGTCGGAGCGGCGCATGGGCGAGAGCTTCGCCCGGTGCAGGATCTCGTCGGAGTAGGCGTTGCCGATTCCGCTCAAGAGGCGCTGGTCGGTGAGGGCGCGCTTGAGGGTGTGGCGCTCGCGCGTGATCGCCTCCGAGAACGCCTCGAGGTCGGCCTCGAGCGGCTCGACCCCGCCACGATCGTGGGCCGTCAGGCCCTCCTCGCCGCGGACGAGGTGGAGCGAGGCGCGCTTCTTCTTGCTCGCCTCGCGCAGGAGCAACGTCCCGTGCGTGAAGTCGAAGCCGGCGAGGCCGATGCGGCCCGGGATCTTGGCGCCCGGCTCGTCCGCCCAGGCGAAGCGGCCCGCGACCATCAGGTGGATCACGACGAAGAGGTCGTCCTCGAGGGCGAGGACGATGCGCTTGCCGAGGCGCCGCAGGCCGGTGACCTCGTGCCCGACCACCTCGCCGATCGTCGGCGAGACGGACCGCAGGAGGAACGGGCTCGCGAGGCGGATGCCCGTGAGCTCGCGGCCGAGGCAGCGGCGCTCGAGGGCCTCCAGGTAGACGGTGACGTCGGGGAGCTCGGGCATCGTGTCGCTCCCTCTCAGAGGCCCGCGCGGCCGCCATTGCGGTCGAGGCCCACGCCGAGCTCGCCTTCGTCAGGCCCGTTGCGCGCCTGACGCCAGCTCGCGTCGTTGGCCACGTCGCCCACCTCGGGCCGGACGTAGGTGTCGACCCCGTCCGCCTCGAGGAACACCCCGACCGTGCCGCTCATCATCCGCCCCACGTCCTCCCCCGGGCGGTCGATCCCCGCCCAGCCGAAGCTCCGCCCGTTCGTGGCGTCGTACCGGTCGGCGCCGGCCAGGTCCACGAAGAGGCCCGCGCCGCCCTCGTTGCCGCCGCCGAACGAGATCCCCGGCGCGCGGTAGACGTCGTCGCCGGCGCGGTCGACGAACCACGCGACGGAGAAGTCGTGCCCGCCGCCGATCGCGACGTTGCGCCGCGTCGCGAGCTGGTTGTAGTCGTCCGCGCCCGCCGCCTCGAGCAGCACGCTGATCGCGAAGTGCGCGTCGCCCGACTGCACGTACCAGACGCCGTCGTAGTGATCGTCCCCGCCGCCCTCGAGGAGCATGCCCGCGCCGTACCAGTAGCCCGTCGCCTGGGCGAACACGCCCGCGGTGTACCGGTCGCTCCCGCGGCGATCGCGGAGCGCGCCGAGACCGCCGCTCATGAAGGTGCGGTCCGGCGTGCTGTCGGCGCGGCGGCCGAAGCCCGCGCCCTGGCTGAAGCTGCTGTTCGACGTCGGGTCCTGCGCCGAGACGAACAGGACGTCGTCGACCACCGAGAGGTAGTCGTCGTCGCCCGCGCCGTCGTAGAGGAGCCCCACCGCGCGCGCGTAGGCGAAGCCCTGCGACGCGTGGTAGGTGACGTAATGGTCGTTGCCTCCTCCGTCGATCAGGAGGCCGACGCCGAACGCCCCGCCGCCCTGCACGCCGGACTCGCCCTCGTAGACGTCGTCGCCGCCGCGGTCGTAGAGGACCCCGACGCCGAGCCCGCCCCAGCCCTGCGACATGCGCAGCGAGCGGTAGGCGTCGCCCTCGGGGCCGAGGTCCACGAGGAGGCCGATCCCGAGGCGTCCTGCGCCCTGCCGCGACGTCGTCGATCGCGAGAAGGGGCCGTTGCGCGCGGTCGGCGCCGCGCGGCCGGCGGCGTCGGACGGTAGGCGCCGGTGGCCTGGGGGCCCGTCGTCGAGCGGGCTCGAGGTCGGGGCGTAGCCGTAGTCGTCGACCCCGCCGACGTCGATCGCGACCGAGACGCCGTGGGTCGGCGACGAGGTCGCGCCGACCGCGTGCCGGTACACGTCGTCCCCGCCGAGGTCGACGAGCAGCAGCGCGCCGTCCCACGACGCGTCGTAGGTGTCGGGTCCCGTGCCGCGCACGGCGACCACGCCGAACGGCGTCTCGACCGTGAGCGACGCGTCGGCCGCGTGGGCCTCGAGGTCCGCGCCCTCGATCGCCTCGAGGAGCCCGACGGCGGCCCCCGCGAGGCGCCCGACGTCCACGTCGCCCCGGAGCGCACCTCGCACGTTGTCTTGCGAGAGCGGCAGGCCCGATCCGTCGAGCGCGAGGAGGCTCGCGCCGTCGAAGAGTGCCTCCACCTCGGCGTCCACGAGCCGCCCGATGGCCTCGCGCCGGGCGATCGCGGCGACGCGGAGCGCGTCGACGATCGGGGTGAGCGCGCCGGCCAGGTCGGCCGGGAGCGCGCCGGCCTCCGCCGAGAGGGCGGCGCGATCGGGCGTCTCGCCGCCCGCCTCGATCAAGCGGGCGAGCGCCTCGGCGAGGTCGGCGGAGGGGGCGTCGCTCGGCGGCTCCCAGCGCAGGTCGGCGAGCTGCGCCGCCTGGCGCACGGGCGCGCTGATCGGGTGGTCGCCGTCGGCCGCGGCGTCGAGACTCGACGCGAGGTCCTCGGCGAGGGTGAGCGCCGCGGGCCAGTAGCTGTGGGCGCGGTCCGTCCAGCTCAGCCGGTAGGGGTCGTGGGTGATCGTCGGGTCGAACGCGTCGAGGATCCGGTGCGGGAACATCATCGCGCAGCGGTCGCGGCCGATCGCCGCGAGCGCGTCGTCGAGCATCGAGCCGGGGTCGTCGATCACGCAGGCGCAGTCGGGCGCGAGCGCGCGCGCCCAGCCGTCCGGGTCGGGGAGCGTAGGCACGCAGACCTCGCCGCCGGCGGGGGTCGGCCAGGGCGCCTCGCCGTCGGGGCAGGCGCCGGCGGGCGCGGGCGCGAGGCAGAGCCTCGTCGCGCCCGAGCCGTAGCAGGCCGCGCCGCTCGGGCAGGCGCCGTCGGTCCCGCACGGCGTCGCGCCCCCCGCCGCGATCAGCGCGGCGCAGCGCTCGGGCGGCGCCGCCTCGTCCGGGACGCAGACCGGGCCAGCCCCGAGATCGCGACAGCGTCGCAGCCCGATCGGGCAGTCGGCGTCCACCTGGCATGCGCTCGTACAGCGCGGGCCGACACCGACCTCCTCGCAGCGATCGAAGCGGCCCGCGCACCCCGCGGGCGGGCAGGCCTCGCCCGGCGCGCTGTCGATGCAGGACCCGCCGGTCGGTCGGCAGACGG
>JAUHXR010000233.1 GCA_030426845.1 Polyangia bacterium
GTGCGCGAGCGGGTCGACGCGGCCGGCTACACCTACCTGCGCGTCGAGACGGGCGCGGGCGACGTGTGGGTCGCGGCGATGGGCTCGCAGCACGAGGTCGGGGCGCAGGTGACCGCGGTCGGGACGCTGATGCGCGACTTCCGCAGCAACGCGCTCGACCGGACGTTCGCGGAGCTGCTCCTCGCAGGGCGCGTCGAGTCTGGGATCGTCGATCCGGCCGCTGGCGGCGGCGCGGCCAGCCCGCACGGCGGCATGCCTCCGGCCGCGATGCCCCCCGGGAACCCGCACGGCGCCATGCCCCCCGGGAACCCGCACGGTGCCATGCCCCCCGGAGCCACGCCCGGGAACCCGCATGGCGCGATGCCTCCGGGAGTCATGCCTGGCAACCCGCACGGCGGCGCCGCGCCGGCGCACTGACGCGTCGCGTCCCGCTCACCCCCGTGCCCTGGCGCTTCTGGATCGATCGCGGGGGGACCTTCACCGACTGCGTCGGCGTCGACCCCGACGGGCGCGTCCACGTACGGAAGGTCCTCTCGAGCGACGACGCGCCGCTGGTCGGGATCCGGGCGCTGCTCGGCCTCCCCGCAGACGCGGCCATCCCGCCCGCGGAGGTCCGTATGGGCACCACGGTGGCGACGAACGCGCTCCTCGAGCGGGCCGGGGTCCCGACCGCGCTGATCATCACGCGCGGATTCGAAGACCTCCTCGAGATCGGTGACCAGGCGCGCCCGGAGCTGTTCGCGCTGAACATCGTGAAGCCCGCGCCGATCGCCGCGTGGGTGCTCGGCACCGACGCCCGCGCCACCCCGGAGGGAGAGCCCCTCGCGATGCCGGAGCCGGCGCTCACGCTGCCGGACGGGGTGACGTCGATCGCGGTGGTCGTCCTCCACGGCACGCGCGCCCCTGCGCTCGAGCGGGCGGTCGCGGCGGCGATCGACGCACGTCCCGGCACGCACGTCTCCTTGTCGCACGAGGTCGACGCCGAGCAGGGCCTGCTCGCGCGCGCCGAGACCACGGTGGTGGACGCGTACCTCACGCCGCTGATCGCGCGCTACGTGGCGCGCCTGGAGCGAGAGCTCGCGGGCAGCGAGCTGGCGATCATGCAGTCGAGCGGCGCGCTCGCGCCCGCGCGGAGCTTCCGGGGCCGCAACGCGGTCCTGAGCGGCCCGGCCGGCGGCGTGGTGGCGGTCGCCGACCTCGCGCGCCGGCTCGGGATCCCGCGGGCGATCGGCTTCGACATGGGGGGCACCTCGACCGACGTCAGCCGCTTCGACGGCGTGATCGACAAGACCTACCGGGCCCGCGTCGCCGGAGTGTCGCTCCGCGCGCCGATGATCGCGATCCACACCGTCGCAGCCGGGGGGGGCTCGATCTGCGCCTACGACGGGCAGCGCCTCACCGTCGGGCCCCGGAGCGCGGGCGCCGACCCCGGCCCGCTCGCCTACGGGCGAGCGGGCGCCGCCGCGATCACCCTCACCGACGTCCAGGTCGCGCTCGGCCGGCTGCCCGGCGACCGCTTTCCCTTCCCGCTCGATCGTGACGCGCCGGCGCGCGCGCTGAACGCGCTGGCGGGCGAGGTCTACGGCGACGGGGGGACGGCCGAGGCGCTCGCGGCCGGGTTCTTCCGCGTCGCGGTCGCGAGCATGGCCCAGGCCATCCGGACGGTCACCGTCGCCAAGGGGCACGACCCGCGCGATCACGCGCTCGTGGTGTTCGGCGGCGCGGGCGGCCAGCACGCCTGCGCGGTCGCGGACGAGCTCGGCGTCACGCGCGTCGTCGCCCCCGCGCTCGGCGGCGCGCTCTCGGCCTACGGGATGGGGGTCGCGCCCGACGGCTGGCACGGGGAGGCGGATGTCGGCGGGGTGACGCTCGAGCCGTCGGCGTACGCGGCCCTCGAGGCGGCGTTCGAGGCGCTGGAGGCCGACGGCGCGCGGGCCCTCCCCGGCGCGGCCGCGACCCGGCGCCTCGACCTGCGCTACGCGGGCACCGAGGCGGGGCTCACGCTCGCGGCGGCCGACCTCGCGGGCCTCCGGGAGTCCTTCGACGCGCAGCACGCGCGCGAGCTCGGCTACTCGCGACCCGAGCACCCGGTGATCGCGACCACCGCGCGTCTCGAGCTCGAACGCTCCCGGCCGGCGCCGCCCACCCCCACGCACGCGGGCTCCGCGGCGCCCAGCCCGACGCGGCGGGTGCGCGCCCACGTGGGCGAGACCACGCAAGACAACGTGCCCATCTATGATCGGGAGGCGCTCGGCGAGGGCGCGACGATCGAGGGGCCCGCGATCGTCCTCGACGACACCGGCGCGCTGGTCGTCGAGCCTGGCTGGACGGCCCGCGCCGAGGCCGGCGCGCTCGAGCTCATGAAGCGCGCGCCCCGCGCCAGGCCGCGGATCGCCGCCGACCGCGACCCGGTCACCCTCGAGATCCTCGCCAACGCGCTGACCTCGATCGCCGAGCAGATGGGCGTGGTGCTCCAGCGCACCGCGATGTCGACCAACATCCGGGAGCGGCTCGACTTCTCCTGCGCGGTCTTCGACGAGCTCGGCGCGCTCGTCACCAACGCGCCGCACATCCCCGTCCACCTCGGCGCGATGGGCGAGACGGTCCGCGCCATCCTCGCCGCCCACCCCGCGCCCGAGCCCGGCGACGTCTTCGTGTCCAACGACCCCGCGCTCGGCGGCAGCCACCTCCCGGACGTCACGGTCGTCAGCCCGGTCCACGACGCGGGCGGCGCGCTGCGCGCGTTCGTCGCGAGCCGCGGCCACCACGCGGACATCGGCGGCGTCACCCCCGGCTCCATGCCCGCGCGCTCGGTCCGCCTCGAGGAGGAGGGCGTCGTCTTCCGCGCGATGCGCGCCGTCCACCACGGCCGGCTGGCGCGCGAGGCGATCCTCGCGGTCCTCGCCGAGGGCCCCTACCCCGCGCGGCGCCCGGCCGAGAACCTCGCCGACCTCGAGGCCAAGATCGCCGCCAACCACAAGGGCGCCACGCTCCTCGCGGAGCTCGCGGGCCGCTACGGGTGGGACGAGGTCCAGGCCTACATGCGGCACCTCCAGGAGGACGCGGCCCAGAAGGTCGGCGACGCGATCGAGGCCCTCCCCGACGGCGTGCGCGCCTTCGAGGACGCGCTCGACTGCGGCGCGAGGATCCGGGTCACGGCGACGATCGCGGGCCGGCGGCTGGAGGTGGACTTCGCCGGCACCTCGGAGGAGCTCGTCGACTCGAACCTCAACGCGCCGCGCGCCGTCACGGTGGCCGCGCTCCTGTACACGCTTCGCGCGCTCGTGGACGCCCCGATCCCGCTCAACGAGGGCTGCCTCGCGCCGGTGATCCTCCGCATCCCGCCCGGGAGCCTGCTCGACCCGTCTCCGGGCCGCGCGGTGGCGGCGGGAAACGTCGAGACCTCCCAGCGCGTCGTCGACGTGCTGCTCGGCGCGCTCGGGGCCGCGGCGGCCAGCCAGGGCACGATGAACAACGTCACGTTTGGCGACGAGGGCTTCGGGTACTACGAGACGGTGGCCGGAGGCGCGGGCGCGGGCCCGGGCTTCGACGGAGCGAGCTGCGTGCACACCCACATGACCAACTCGCGGATCACCGACCCCGAGGTCCTCGAGGACCGCTTCCCCGTGCGCCTGCGCCGCTTCGCCCGGCGCCGCGGCTCGGGAGGGGACGGCCGCTTCCGGGGCGGCGACGGGGTGATCCGCGAGCTCGAGGCCCTCGCGCCGCTCCGCTTCAGCGTGCTGAGCGAGCGCCGCGCGCGCGCCCCGTTCGGCCTCGAGGGCGGCGCGCCCGGCGCCAAGGGCCGGAGCTCGGTGGTCACGGCCGACGGCGAGCGCGCGCTGGACGGCCGGGCGGTCGTGGATCTACTGCCGGGCGATCGGTTCCTCCTCGAGACCCCGGGCGGCGGCGGCTATGGAGGCGCCTCGTGAGCCTCTGGGAGCGCCTCAAGCGGGTCATCGTCAACCGCATCCTCGGCGTCAACGACACCCCGCACCGCATCGCGTGGGGCGTGTTCCTCGGCTTCGTGGTCGCGTTCTCCCCCACCGTCGGGCTCCAGATGGCGCTGTTCGTGGCCGTGGCGACGCTCCTGCGGGCCAACAAGGTCAGCGGCCTCCCGGTGGTCTGGCTCACCAACCCGGTGACCCTCGTGCCCGTGTACTACGCCTGCTGGCGGGTCGGCGCCTTCGTGCTCGGCACCGACGACGACGTCGCGCGCGGCGAGCGCATCATCGCCGATCTCGTCGGCGCGGAGACCGGCTGGGAGTGGGGCCGCCTGTTCGACGTCGCGTTCTGGGAGCAGATCGGGCGGACCCTCGTGGACCTCGGCGCCGAGCTCTGGCTCGGCGGCTTCATCGTCGGCGCCGGCCTCGGCGCGGTCTTCTACCCGATCACGATCTGGGCGGTGCGCTTCTACCGCCGCGCCCGCGGCGGCCTGCACTGAGCGGACCTCGGAGACCTCGGAGGACGAGCGCGCCTCAGAGGACCGACAGCGTGCCGAGGACCATCTCGACCTCGCCGCCGGGGGGGAACGTGTCGATGCGGACGATGTCGGCGAGGATCGCCGGCGACGACGTCGTCGCGCGGTAGTTCGGGCGCTCGGTGAAGCGGTGGCGCTCGACCGAGTCGGTGCCGTCGAACACCCAGAGCGCCGGCTCGGTCACCGCGACCGTCGCCGAGCCCGCGCGCAGCGTCACGCTCCGCAGGGTCAGCACATCGACGTTGAGGCTCGGGGTGAACGTGATGACCGCGCCCGGCGCGCCCACCGAGTCGAGCGGGATCCGGCCCTCCATCCCGTCGACGATGGGGACGCGGATCGTCCGCACCGAGGTGGGGAGCGGGGGCCCCGCGTCCACCGGCATCACGTCGATGTCGCCCTCGCGGAGGATCCACTCCTCCACCGGCCCGCCACCGCCCTCCCACTCCTGGCGCGGGTGGCCGCTGCCGATCAGCGAGAGGTTGTAGAAGGCGCTCGCGGCCGGATCGCCGGGCACGACGATGAGCCCGCCGCCCGCCAGCTCCTGGGCGAGCACGCGGTCATAGTCGGATCCCGTCTGGATGAAGCCGGGCGCGCCGACCATGGGCGGATCGCCGTGGCACCCCACGCACTGCCCGTAGCTCGCGTCGGTGGCCCGGCTCCCGTCGAGGAGCGGCTGGACGTAGCGATCGAAGAACTCACGATCGCTCAACATGTCCGGGCCGGCGTCCGAGCCTCCGTCGGGGCCCGGGACGTCGATGCGCGCCAGCTCGCAGCCGCCCAGCGCGAGCGCCGAGAGGACCACACAGCCGAGCAGGAGTCGCACGCGGAGCGCCACTCCCGAGCGCAATGAACGCGCCGTGCCAAGCCGTCGGACGCCCACTTCGCCCCCCTCCGCCGCGCGGGTGGGGCCGGCGGGCCCCGGTCGAGCGACCCGAGCGGTCGCGCTCATTCGAAGCTCCCGCCGCGCCCCGCGCCGTCTCGGAACCGTGTCACGCCCTCGATCATGGCCGGCGCGCTCATCGCGTGCATCCCCAGCTCCAGCTCGCGCGCGATCGCGCCATCGAGATCCAGGCCGAGCCCATCGTAGGCGCTCCGGCGATCGGTCCGCAGGCACGTCTGGGGGAACGCGGCGATCTCGGCCGCCAGCGCCTCGGCCGCGGCCCGCGCCTCGCCGGTCGGGACGACGCGGTTGGCGAGCCCCATCGCGAGCGCCTCCTCGGCGGACACCGCGCGGCCGGTGAGGATCAGGTCGAGGGCTCGGCTCAGCCCGATGAGCCGGGGCAGGCGCACCGTGCCCCCGTCGATCAGGGGCACGCCCCAGCGCCGGCAGAACACGCCGAGCACCGCGTCGGCCTCCACCACCCGCAGGTCACACCACAGCGCGAGCTCGAGCCCCCCCGCGACCGCGTGCCCGGCGATCGCCGCGATCACCGGCTTGTCGAGGAGCATCCGCGTCGGCCCCATCGGGCCGTCGCCGTCCGGAGCGACGCGGTTCGGCTGGCCGGCCGCGATCGCCTGGAGGTCCGCCCCGGCCGAGAAGGTCCCGTGGTCGCCGTAGAGCACCGCGCAGCGCGCCTCGTCGTCGGCGTCGAACGCGCGGAACGCGTCGGCGAGCGCCTCGGCGGTCGCGCGATCGACCGCGTTGCGGCGCGTCGGCCGATCGAGGATCACCGTGGTGACGGGGCCGCGCCGCTCGACTCGGATGCTGCTCATGGCGTGAAGGGGCCTGTCGGGTATGGTCGCCGCGTGATGCGCGCCGCTCTCGTCCCGAGTCTACTCCTCACCCTCCTCACGATCCCAGCCTTCGCGCAGACCGCCTCCGCGCAGGACGACCGCCTGGTGCCCCCGGGCCAGGCCGACTGCTCCACCCCGCGCCGCGCGCTCTCGACGTTCCTCGGCAACCTCCAGCCGGACGAGACCCACCCGCAGCAGGCCGCGCGCTGCTTCGACTGGGGCGCGGTTGGCGTGGGGGAGCAGGCCCGCCAGCAGGACATCGCTCGCCGGCTCAAGGCGGTCCTCGACGCGCGCGGCCTCTACGTCGCGATGGAGGACATCCCCGACGTCGAGGAGCCCGAGGGCGATCGCGTGCAGCCCTTCGCGAACCAGCTCCCCGCGTTCTACCTGGTGCGGCGCGGCTCGCAGTGGGTGATCAGCGCCGAGTCGATCCGCCACGTCCAGTCGTGGCACGAGGAGACCTTCGCGGTCGACATCGACTCGTACCTCGAGGACGGCCCGGCGTGGCTCCGCGCCCGCGTGTTCGGCGTCGCCTACTGGCAGCTCCTCGCGCTCGCGCTGCTCATCGCGGTGCTCTTCGCCGTCCGCGGCCTGATCACGCTCATCGCGGTCAACCAGGGCACGCGCCTGCTCACCCGGCTCGTGAAGCGGCTCGACGGAGACCTGCTCGTCCGGGCGGCCAAGCCGATCGGCACGGTGATCGTGGTCCTGCTCGCGATGTGGGCGGTGCCGCTCCTCAGGTTCAGCGTCGACGTGAACCGGGTCATCCTCTTCGGCCTCCAGGTCGCCGCGGCCGTGACCTCGGTGGTGGTCGTCTACCGCTTCATCGACGTCGCGTCGGACATCTTCAGCAAGCGCGCGGAGGCCACCGACACGAAGCTCGACGACCAGCTCGTCCCGCTGATCCGCAAGTCGCTGAAGGTGGTGACGGTCGTCATCGGCATCATCTTCGTCCTGCAGAACATGGAGGTCGACGTCGCGTCGCTCATCGCGGGCGCGTCGCTCGGCGGCCTCGCGTTCACCCTCGCCGCGCGCGACACCGTCGCGAACCTCTTCGGCAGCCTGAGCATCTTCGCGGACCAGCCCTTCCAGATCGGCGACTGGGTCGTGATGCAGGGCGTCGAGGGCGTGGTCGAGGAGGTCGGGATGCGCAGCACGCGCGTCCGCACGTTCTACAGCTCGCTCGTCTCGATCCCGAACTCGAAGGTCGCCGACGGGGTCATCGACAACTACGGCCTCCGCACCGCGCGGCGCTGCTTCCTCAAGCTGGGCCTCCAGTACGACACCTCGCCCGAGCAGATCGAGGCGTTCTGCGACGGCGTGCGCGCCATCCTCGCGAACAACCCCGCGGTGAAGAAGGACGCCTACCACGTCTACTTCAGCGGCTTCGCCGACAGCGCGCTCGAGGTGATGCTCTACTTCTTCTTCGAGGTCGACACCTGGGTCGAGGAGCTGCGCAACCGCCACCTGGTGTTCCTCGAGATCCTGCGCCTCGCCTCCGAGCTGGGCTGCGAGTTCGCGTTCCCCACCCGCACCGTGCACATGACGACGCAGGCCGAGGCCCGGCCGATCGCAGACCCGGCCCGGCCGGAGCTCGACGCGCTCGGAGCGACGGTGCTCGCGTTCGGGCCGGGCGGCGCGCTCGCGAGGCCCGAGGGCCCGCAGGTGAGCCACGGCTTCTACCCGGGCTTCGAAGGCTCTCCCTCCGCCGCCGGGGCGAAGACGGACGCGCCGGGCGACGACCCCGACGCGGACGTGGCCGACTCGCGGGAGTAGCGCGCGCCCTGGCCGGCGGGCGCATCGCGACGTACACCCCGTCGTGGCCAACCGACCGCCCGATCCCGACGACGACGATCCCGACGACGACGATCCCGGCGACCACGATCCCGGCGACGACCTCGTCGAGGAGGTGCCCGACGCGAAGCCCGCGGCCGACGCGAAGCCCAAGCGGAGCTGGAAGCGCATCGCGATCGAGGTCGGCGTGATCGCGCTGATCTTCCTCGGGGTGCGCGCGTGGCAATCCCGCGACGCCGCCTCGGGCCCCGCGCCCGCCCTGCGCCAGGCCACCCTCGCCGGCCCGACCTTCGACCTCGCCGCGGCCGACTCGCCGGTGCTCGTCCACTTCTGGGCGACCTGGTGCGGGGTCTGCCAGGCCGAGGAGGGCACGATCGACGGCCTCGCCGAGGATCACCGGGTGATCACGATCGCGAGCCAGTCGGGGACGCCCGAGAGCGTGCAGCGCTACCTCACGAGCCACGAGCTCGGCTTCGACGTCATCAACGACCCGGCCGGTCGGCTCGCGCACGCGTGGGGCGTGCGCGCCTTCCCGAGCAGCTTCGTGGTCGCGGACGGGCAGATCCGACACGTGGAGGTCGGCTACACGACCTCGGCCGGGTTCCGCGCCCGCCTGTGGCTCGCCTCGATCCTCTGACCCTCGCGCGACGCCTCACGCGGCGGCGACGTAGCCTTCGCTCACCGCGTAGTCACCGAGCTGCTCCTTCATCGCGCGGCGCGCGCGGTGCAGCCGACTCATCACCGTGCCGATCGGGCAGCCGATCGCGGCGGCGGCGTCCTTGTACGACTTGTCGCCGAGATCGACGAGCACGAGGACCTGCCGGAACTCCGGCGCGAGCGTCTCGAGCGCGGCCGTCACCTCGTCGCCGAGGCCCTCGCCGGGGACCGGACGCACGCGATCCCATCCCGAGTCGGTGCGCACATCGCGCTTGATCTCGCCGAGGATCTCGCGCTCGCGGCGCCGCCGGCGGTAGCCGTTGATGAACGTGTTGACCAGGATGCGGTGCATCCACGCGCGGCCGTTGGTCCCGGGCTGGAACCGATGCCAGAAGGTCCAGGCGCGCAGCACCGCCTCCTGCACCAGATCCTCGGCCGCGGCCCGCGACCCGGTCATCCGCGTGGCCGCCCCGATCAGCTCGGAGCGATGGGTGAGCACCTCGCGGTCGAACTCGGCGCGCTGCGACGGGGTCCGGGTCTGGATGTTCGAGTCCATGGCACCTCCTGCGAGGGAGGTTTGCAACCGATGGACCAACCCGGAGAGGGCCCCGCGCGGCGGGCTCGAGCGCCCCTCGCCCGCCAGGTTGTCCGCTCCCTGCCACGCTGTCGTGTCAGCGTGTCAACCGAGCCGCGTGGAGCGCGTCAGGGAGGCGGTCGGCGACCTCCGAGGCGAGCAGGCCCCGGTCGGCTCGCGCGGCCAGCTCCCCCGCGTGGGCGTGCAGGAGGACCGCCGCGCAGGCCGCCTCGAACGCCGGCCCCCCCGCGGCGAGGGCGGCCGCGATCGCGCCGGCGAGCACGTCCCCGGTCCCCGCGACGCCGAGGGCGGGGTGGCCGAGGGGACACACCGCGAGGCGACCTGGCTCCGCCACGATCGTGCCGGCGCCCTTGAGGACCGCCACCTGACCGCTGCGCTCGGCGATCGCGGCCGCGGCCGCGTAGCGGTCCGCCTGGACCTCGGCCGCGCTGACGCCGAGCAGCCGCCCCGCCTCGCCGGGGTGCGGGGTGAGCACGCGCCGCGGCGCGCCCTGGAGCGCCTCGAGGCCGACGTCCGCGAGGGCGGTGAGCGCGTCGGCGTCGAGCACGGTGGGCGTCGGCAGAGACCGCGCGAGCGCGAGCGCGAGGGCCCGCCGGTCGGCGGCGAGCCCGAAGCCGGGTCCGAGCACGCAGGCGCCCTTCCCCTCGGCGAGCGCGCGCGCGTCGGCCTCCGGGTCGTCCCCGAGCGGCGCGGTCATGACCTCGAGCACCGCCGCGTCGAGCCCCGCCTGGCCGGCCGCGTCGATCGCGATCGTCACGAGGCCCGCCCCGCCGCGGAGCGCGCCGCGGGCGCTCAGCCTCGCCGCGCCGGTCTTGCCGGCCGATCCGCCGAGGACGAGCACGTGGCCAGCGGTGCCCTTGTGCGCGTCCCACCGCCGCGCCGGCAGGCCCCGCGCCGCGTCCGAGAGCGACAGGAGCCGGTCGTGCGCGGGGGGCGGCGGCACGCCGATGTCGACGCAGACGACGTCCCCCGCCGCGGCGCGGCCCGCGCCTTGCCAGAGTCCGCGCTTGTGGGCCGCGAAGGTCACGGTCATCGCCGCGGGCGCGACCGCCCCGAGCACCGCCCCGGTGTCGGCGTCGATCCCGCTCGGAAGGTCGAGCGCGACGACCGGCGCGTCGCTCGCCGCCATCGCCTCGACCAGCGCGCGGCGCCAGCCCTCGATCGGCCGATCGAGCCCCGTGCCGAACAGCCCGTCCACGATCAGCGTGGCCCCCTCGAGCGCCTCCGCCGCTCCGCCCTCGCCGAGCTCCTCCGCCGCCCCGCCGACCGCCTCGAGCGCGCGAAGGTTGATCCGCGCGTCGCCCTCGACCCGGTCGCGCGCCCCCGCGAGCCACGCCCGCGACCGGACGCCGTGGGCGATCAGCCGCCGCGCGATCACCCACGCGTCGCCGCCGTTCTGCCCGGTGCCTCCGACGATCACCACGCGCCCGAGCCGGTCCCCGAAGCGGGCGAGGAGCGCGTCGGCCGCGCCGCGGCCCGCGTTCTCCATCAGGATCACGCCCGGCACCCCGGCGTCGATCGCCGCCCGATCGATCGCGCGCGACGCCTCGCGGGTGAGGAGCGCGGCGCCGACCGGGATCATTCGCGCTCCGCCTCCCCGGCCTCGATCGCGTCCTTGTAGCGCTCGACCGCGCGCTCGAGCCCGAGAAACACCGCGTCCGCGATCAGGGCGTGGCCGATGTTGAGCTCGTCGATCTCCGGCACCGACGCGACCAGATCGCTCACGTTGCGCAGGTTCAGGCCGTGGCCCGCGGCGACGGTGACGTCCTCGCTCAGCGAGACGGCGAGCTTGGCCGCGGTGGCGAGCCGCCCGAGCTCCGCCTCGATGGCGTCGTCCGACTCCGCCTCGCAGTAGTCGCCGGTGTGCAGCTCGATCGCGTGCGCGCCGAGCCCCACCGCGGCCCGGACCTGCGCGTCGTCCGGGTCGATGAAGAGGCTGAGCTGCACGTCGACCGCGTCGAGCCGCGCCTTGATCGAGCGCAGCCGCTCGAGCTGCCCCACCACGTCGAGGCCGCCCTCGGTCGTGCGCTCCTCGCGCTTCTCCGGCACGAGGGTGACGATGTGCGGCCGCACCCGCTCGGCGATCGCGACCATCTCGTCGGTCGCGGCCATCTCGAGGTTCAGCAGCGACTTCACGAGCTGCCGGAGCAGCTCGACGTCGCGGTCCTGGATGTGGCGCCGGTCCTCGCGCAGGTGGACGGTGATCCCGTCGGCGCCCGCGTGCTCGCAGATCACCGCGGCCTCGACCGGGTCCGGGTAGGCCGTGCCGCGCGCCTGCCGGAGGGTGGCGACGTGGTCGACGTTGACGTGGAGGTTGACGGTCATGGGTCCCGTGGAGCTACCACCCGCGGCCGCCGAGGTCGAACTCGTCGCCGTCGTTCGCGAGCGCGAGGGCGCCCTCGTAGCCCGCGGCGCGGACCTGAGCCGCGATGTCGACCGCGTCGCACTCCGGGTAGAAGTGCGTGAGCACGAGCCGCTCCACCCCCGCCGCGACCGCCACCTCCGCCGCGGTGCGCGCGTTGAGGTGGCGCTTCGTCTCGCGCTCGGCCGGGTAGCTGCACTCGAGGAGCGCGACGTCGGCGCCGCGGCACAGCGCGATGAGGCCGTCGCACGGGCCGGAGTCGCCGCTGAACGCGAGGGTCTGACCGTCCGCGGTCACCCGGTAGCCGACCGCGTCCGCGAGGTGCAGGACGTGGCGGGCCTCGAGGGTGAAGGCCCCGACGGTGATGGAGTCCCTGTCCCCCAGCTCGACGACCTCGCGCCCGCCGTGCTTGTCCTGGACCCACGCGCCGTGGGCGGCCTCGAGGCGCGCGAGGTGGTCGGCGTGCCCGACCGGCCCGACGAGCGTGAGCTTGGCCGCGCACTCGGTCACCAGCCGACCGAAGAGCACCGCGCTCAGGTCGGCGCAGTGATCGACGTGGTGGTGGGTGATCGCGAGCAGGGTCGCGGTGTCGAAGGTGATCGCGGCCCCCGGCCAGCGCCGGGTCGAGCCCGGGCCGCACTCGAGGAGGCACACGGAGCCGTCGTCGGCGCGGAGCGCGTAGCCGCTCGCGCCGCGGCGCGGGTGCGGGATCGCGGTGCCCGAGCCGAGGACGTGCAGCCTCACACGAAGTCGGCCCCGACCTTCACCAGCGTGTGATGCTCGTGCGTGCGGCCGAGGACCACGTCGACCGTGTCGGTCGGACACTTCGCGTGCCAGACGAGCAGCCGCGCGACGAGGCGCAGGATCTGCTCGTCGCCGAGCTGCGGGGCGCGGTCGTGCACGCGGACGCCCCACTGCTCGGGCCCCTCGAAGACCTCGGCCCGCATGAAGACGACGCCGCTCGGCCCCTTGAAGTCCCAGTGCTGGTTCGCCTTGGCCGCGATCGCGTCGACCTTCGGCGGGACCACCCGGTAGATCTTGACTTGCTCGATGTCGAGGACGGGTTCCATGACACTGCGTTCTTTCGGTCGGCGCTCTCTCGGTCAGGCCTGGTAGCGGCGGCGCAGGAGCTCCTCGAGCGCGTCGGACGCCGAGGGCTCCGCGTAGCCGTGCCGCGCGTAGAGGGCGCTGAGGGTCTCTCGGGCCTTCGCCTCGCGTTCGGGCCCCATGCGCTCGATCCGCGGCTCGTCGCCCGCGAGGACCGAGAGCGCGTCGGCCGCGATCTCCGCGAGCTGCTTCTTGAGCTTCTGGTACGACGCCTCGCGCAGCTTCGCGTGGTGCCGCGGGAAGACCTTGGCGTAGTCCACCGACTCGTCGGGGTTGTCGATGAAGTGGCCGGCCACCGCGCTGATGAGGTCGCGCCGGAAGCCGTCGCGCGCCCCCTCCTCGACCCCGAGCATCGTCTCGACGTTCTCGAAGAGCTGGGTGTCCGGGTCCTCGTAGTCGCCGGTGACCGGGTTCTCGACCCGCTCGCCCTTCACCCAGTAGCTGACGTGGGTGACGTAGCGGTCGAACAGCTCGAGGTACTGGGTCTCCTCGACGAGCCCGGTCGAGCCGCGGAACTCCTCGTCGACCCGGTCGAGCCAGCGCTCGCGCACCACGGCCACGAACGCGCGGTGGTCGTGGTAACCGTCGGCCGGCTTCTCCTTGAGGAACTCGTAGTCGTCCGCGTCGCAGAACGCCTCGATGTGCCCGAGCACCGCGATCGGCGACAGGCACGCGTAGCCAGGGTCCTGGGCCGCGTCGAGGAGGAGGTTGCGGATCTCGCGCGGTGAGGCACCGGTGAGGCCCTCGTAGTTGGGCCAGGTGTCGCTCTCACGCCGAACCGCCTCGAGGCCCGCGCGCAGCTCCTTGGCCTCCTCCGAGCCGAAGCGCGGCGGGATGACGCCGTCCGCGTAGAGCTCCGCCTTCTCGATCGGGGTGAGCGTGTCGACGATCGCGCCGAGCTTCGCGTTGCCGTAGTTGTCGCCCTGCGGCTTGCGCATCCGCGTGAGCACGGCCCAGAGCGCGGCCACGTAGCTCGCGTGCGGCGCGACGTGCCGGCGGACCTGGGGGAGGATCTGCGCGTCGTAGATGCCCTGCTCGCGGCGGTAGTCGAGGAGGTAGGGGACGCGGACCATCTGCAGGCGGCCGCGGAACGAGCGGTACTCGTGGTGCTCGCGGAACGCCGCGAGGTGGAGCTCGTTGCTCGTCGCGACCAGGATCGTGTTGAGCGTGAGCTGCGAGAAGGTGAGCGAGACCTCCCCCGTCTCGATCGCGATGAGGAGGTAGCGCCACGCGTCGAGCGGCCGCTTCAAGAGGTCGCTGAACTCGAGGATGCCCCCCGACGCGTCCACCAGCTCGCCGACCGTCTCGTAGAGCGAGAGCGCGCTCAGCGACGCGGGGAGCGCGCCGAGCGAGCGGTCCACGCTGATCTGCCGCTCTTTGGCGTCGACCGCCATCTCCGGCCCGATCGAGACCGCGCCGAGGCGGTAGCGCCGCGAGTGGTAGTAGCGCTCCACCCGCACGTGGCCGAGCACCTTGGCGAGGTCGCCGCGGTAGGCGGTGAGGAGCGCCTCGAAGATCTGCCGGTTCTTGTGGCCGAGCTCGCCCGTCAACAACATGTGCGGGGGCGCGGAGTCGATGCCCTTGACCTGGTAGAGCTCGCCGATGAGCTTGCGCCGCTCGGGCGCCGGTAGGAGCAGGAGCGGGTTCTCGCGCAGCTCGCTCGTGAGCTTCACGTCGATGCGCTCGTCCGGGAGGTGCGCGAAGGACTCCCCCGGGCTGAGCGACTCGTCGCGCGAGCCGAAGCCGACCGTCCGCCCGTCGCTCCCCCGCGGGAAGATCCAGCTGAACCGGTAGAGCGCCCCGTCGTCCTGGTGCGAGTAGTGCTCGAGCGCCCGCATCAAGCAGTTGACGAAGGTCGACTTGGCGCTGCCGTTCGGGCCGTGGAGCAGGACGAGCCGGTTGATGCGGCCTTCGCGCACGAAGTTCTCGAGGATGCGATAGAAGCTCGCCTGCAGCCGCTCCTGCCCGACGAGGAAGTCGTGGCGCTCGGCCTCGCCCTCGTGCTCGACGCGATCGAACTCGAGGTCGAAGAGCCGCCAGCGCGTCACGTGGCCGCCGGCCTGCGGCACCTCATCGCGCCCGAAGAAGTCCAGGC
>JAUHXR010000234.1 GCA_030426845.1 Polyangia bacterium
CGGCGCCCGAAGAGACGACGCCCGCGACCGACGCGGACTGGGCGCGGCTCGCGGAGCAGCTCGACGGGGAGCTGGTGCGACCGAGCCACGATCGGTACGCCGAGGCGAAGCGGCTGTTCGATCCGCGGTTCGATTCGCTGCGGCCCGAGGGCGTGGCCTACGCGCGGTCCGAGTCGGACGTGCAGCGGCTGATCGCGTTCGCGCGCGCCCACGCGGTGCCGTTCGCGGCGCGCTGCGGGGGGCACAGCTACGGGGGCTACTCGAGCGGGCCGGGGCTCGTCTGCGACGTGGGGCCGATGGCCGAGGTGTCCGTGGATGGCACGCGCGCGACGATCGGGGCCGGCGCGAAGCTGATCGACATCTACGCGGCCCTCGCGCCGCGACGGCGGGTCATCCCGGGCGGGACGTGCCCGAGCGTCGGGGTGTCGGGGCTCACGCTCGGCGGAGGCCAGGGGGTGTTCGGGCGCGCGCTGGACTGACCTGCGACGCGGTCGAGAGCCTGCGCGTGGTGACGGCGGACTCGACGATCCACACGTGCGACTCCGAGTCGGACGCGGACCTGTTCTGGGCGAGCCGCGGCGGCGGCGGGGGCAACTTCGGGGTCGCGACGCGGTTCGTGTTCGAGACGTCGGCGGTGCCCGAGGTGACGCGCTTCGCGCTGCCGTTCCGCTTCGACGAGGCGGCCGACGTGACGGCGGCGTGGATGCGCTGGGGACCGAGCGCGCCGCCCGAGCTCTGGTCGAAGATGGAGCTCGGCGCGCGGGCGGCCGATCGCTCGGTCGCGATCCACGGGGTGTTCCTCGGCGCGGAAGATCAGCTCGCGTCGCTGCTCGATGGCTTCGAGCGCGAGGCGGGGACGCGCCCACGACGCCGGAGGATCGAGCGCGCGCCGCTGCTCGACACGATGCTGATCCTCGGCGGCTGCGCGCGGCGGACCTACGAGGAGTGCCACCTGCCGCCCGAGGGCACGCTCGGCCGCGGGCTGCACCTCACGCGCTCGGACGTGTTCGCCGAGCCGCTGGGCGACGCGGCGCTCGCGGGGCTGCTCGAGGCGCTCGACCGCGCCGGCCTCGACGAGGGGTCAGGCCGGGTCGGCCTCGACGCGCTCGGCGGCGCGATCGCCGACGTCGCGCCGGACGCGACCGCCTTCGTGCACCGCCGCGCGCGCTTCATCGCGCAGTACGCGGCCTACTTCAGCCGACGCTCCGGCGCCGACGTGGCGGCCGCGAACGCGCGCTGGCTCGACGGCCTCTACCGCGCGGGCCACGCCCACGCGGCGGGCGCCTACGCGAACTACATCGACCCGGACCTCGAGGGCTGGGCCGAGGCCTACTACGGCGCCAACCTCGCGCGGCTCCGCGCGATCAAGCGTCGCTACGATCCGCAGAGCTTCTTCCGCTTCGCGCAGAGCATCCAAGCCTGAGGCGGCGCCGATGGGAATCGTTGGCCGGCGACTCAGTTGCCGGTCAGCGGCCCCGCGCACTCGACCGTGCAGTCGACGCAGCCCGGCATCGCGTCGATGCAGGAGTCGCAGGCGTCCACGTCGCCGGTCGAGCTGTTGTCGCAGCGGTCGCGGCAGTCCGCCTCGGACTGATCGCCCGGCAGGCAGTCCTGGTAGCGCTGGCAGATGTTCACGCAGTCGACCTCACGATCGATCTCGTTGATGCAGCCCCCGAAGGTGAGCGCGAGGGCGGTGAAGAGCACGGCGGTGATTCGCTTCGTCATGCCGGGCTCCCTCATCAAGGCCCGTGCCGGTTCGCGCGGACGGCGCCGGGCGAGGCGGGCTGTGGCGTCCCGACACGCGTGGGGCCGTACGCGCCCACGCGGGGGCGAGCGCCCGGGCTGCTACGGTCGCAGGCGGCAGACGACGCGCTCGCCCTCGGCGACGCAGCCGCCGGCGCAGTCGCGGGCCAGGACGAGGGCACCCGCCTCGCAGCGGAGCAGCGCCGCGCCGTCGACGCGGCACGTCGTCGCCGACTCGGTCACGCACCGATCGCCCTCCAGCCCGAGCGAACGGTCGCAGCGCCCGGTCTCGGCGTCGCACCCGGCCGGCCCTCGGCACGGGAAGAGGTCGGACCACTCCCCGTCGCGACACGCGAGCATCGCGCGCGCGTCGACGCTGCAGCGGAGCGCGTCTCCTTGACACGGGTCGCCCCGCTGCGCGCGGGACGCGTCGCACCAGACCCGCTCGCCTTCGGGGTGGCAGCCCTCGGGGCCGCGACACACCGCCGCGAGCGCGTAGCGACCGTCCTCGCAGCGCAGGACCCCGAGGCCGTCCTCCGTGCACGCGGCCGATCCCTCGGCGCCGCCGCACCGCTCGCCCGGCACCGCGACGGACTGGTCGCAGTACACGCGCAGGCCGTCGCGCGCACACCCGCGCGGGCCGCCGCAGCGCAGGGGCTCTCGCTCGCCGTCCACACACCAGCGCATCTCGTCCGGGCTCTCGCAGGACGCGCCGGCGCCGACGCAGGGCAGCTCGAACATGACGTCGGCGAACCCGACGGGGCTCAGCAGCACGAGGACGACGGGCACGATCGCGCGCGCCCGGCGGCGGCGGCGCAGGCCGAGGCGCCGGCTCGCGAGCGCCTCGAGGGTGTCGGCGTCCGAGCGCTCGGCCTTGGCCTCGCGCGCGAGCCCGAGCCCGACGACGTTGCGGGCCTTGCAGTAGGCGCACACGGAGACGGCGGGCGTCGTGGAGCGCCCGAACGGCTCAGGGAGCGGCCCGCCGCAGTGACGGCACCCGTAGGGCTGGTCCGGCTCGGGAGGCGGCCGCGCCGCGAAGCGCGCCGAGAGGAGCTCGAAGGAGCGGCGGTCGGTGGTCGCGACCGCGAGGTGCGAGGCGAACGTCACCGCCGCGCCGTAGCCGAGGCCGAACAGCGTCAGCAGCTTGATTAGCGGGGCGTCCGGGTCCTCCTGCAGGATGAGCGCGGCCGACGCGAAGAAGGGCCAGCCGAGCACCGCGCCGAGCCCCGACGCGAGCACGAGGGCGTTGAGCACGCCGGAGCGCGGCCACCGGGACAGCGCGCGCACCGCCTGCTGCACGCGCGCGCTCGCCCCCTCGGCGGCGGCGACGTGTCGCACGCGCTCGGGGAGCACGTTGTCGGCCTCGCAGAACCGGCAGCGCGTGCGCTCCTCCGCCGACGGCACGAGCGGGGCGCCGCAGGTCGCGCAGCGGCTCACCTCGGGCCCCGCCGGCGCGTCCGGGACGCGATCGGCCGCGCCCGCGCGGAGCGTCTCGGCGAGCGCCTCGAGCGACTCGACCTCCTCCTCCACGTTCGTCCGGTGGAGCTCGAGCGCGCCGATCGAGAGCGTCGTGGACGATCCGTCGCGCGCCACGGTGACCGCGCCGCCGCCGAGCTGGGCCCAGGTGAAGCGGAGGCCGCGGTGGGGCCCGGAGAGGATCGTGAGCCCGTCGCCATCGACGCGCACGTCGCTGGCGCGGCCGGGCCACGCGACCAGGAAGAACACGAGGAGCAGCAGCAGCGCCCAGGCGCCGATCAGCCCGACCGCGAGCCAGAAGCTCCAGGGCGGCAGGTAGCGCTGGAAGTACAGCGGCGCGAACGCGACGGCGCCGAACACACCGGCGACCATGCTGGCGTTGAACGCCTGGTCGCCCGTCGCGAGGGGCAATCGGATCGGCGCGCGCCAGGCCACGCATCGCCATACGACGGGCGCGGTGAAGCGAGCAAGTCGGCGAGCGGCGGGACGGTGGACGCCGCGTGGCGTCGGAGCTCGGCGGCCGTGCTGGCCGACGCGGTCTCAGAGGGCGAGCTACGTCGGCCACTCGCGGTCGCGCACGCGAGGTGGATGGCTTCTAGCGGCAGAGCCAGAGCACGCCCGGCCCACCGCCCACCGGCGTCCAGCCCGGCGGAATCGGAAAGCGGCCCTCGGGATCACGCAGGTGGTCGCGACTCCCGGCATGCGAGAAGCCCCGCGACTGCATCTGAAAGCACTCGCGGTAGCCGGTCGACTGCGCCTCGGCGCTGCGCTCCTGGGCGAGCATCACGCCCGAGGCGCCGCAGCCGATCGAGAGCGCGACGATCAACACCAGTTGCAGGTTGTTCTTGAGCACGACTCACCTCCTGCGGCAGAGCATGCCAGCGAGGACGCGATGTCGGGCCGGGAGAGTCATACGACGCTCGCGCGACGCGCGAGGTGGTTGGCCGTGGTGCTGGCCGGGTCTCGGCTCCGACCTTCCGATCGTCCGGACCGCCTTGGCCTACACTGACCTCGCGATGAGCGCTCGAGAGCGCGGGCCAGCTCGATGGGCGCGCAGTCCTGGGCTCCTCCTACGAGGAGCGTGGCGGTCGCGCCAAGGGTCACTCCCAGTCGTACAGGCGATTCGCGCCGGCCTTCCAATCGGTCGGGCCAGGGAGGATGTCGGCGAGCGCGCGCTCCAGCGCGTCCAGGTCCTCGTCGGCGGTCCGAACCCGGATCGCGTCGGGCGAGAGCTCCGCGATGGAAGCGTGCGCCGAGACGGCCGCTCGATCGACGCGGGCCAGCAGAGGACCGCCAATCCACAGGGTCGGAGTGACGTTCCTCAGCCACCGCTCGACCCACCAGTCGAGCTGCGTGCACTGACCTGTCACGCCGCACGCTGCCTCGTAGGACATCGAGTCCAGGTTCATCAGCGCCCCCGCCGTTCGGTCGATGAACGCTTGGTGGATCGGGGCCTCTCGGGCGAACGCGTCGATCACGGCCTCGAGCGCGGCAACAACCCGGGCCACCTCGGAGGGCGAGTCGGCCGCGGCCGAGAACGCGACGTGCGGAGCCGCGTCCTCGGGGGCGCGCTCCGCCGCGATGGGCAGGAGGTCGATCGCGACCGCATCGGTCACGCGGTAGTCGGCTCGCTCCCGGCTGAGCAACAGCGAGCTGGCCCCCTCGAGCCGCTTCGTCAGGTACGCCCGAGTCAACTTGTCGCTCTTCACGCGCCCGTCTCGTGGACGCTTCATCGGCACGAACGCGATACGCCGGAGCTCCGTTCCCTTTGGCAACGACAGCATCCGAAGGAGCTCGAGCGCCAGCGAGACGGCCTGCTCGCGGCTCTCGGCGCTCGGACGCAGCACCACGCAGGCCGACACGTGGGTGGGCTCGGACCACATCTGACGCAGCGCGTGGTGGTCGCCGACCGAACGCAGCGGTCGCCGCCCCGGCGGCAGGACCACGACGGTCTGAGACGTCGCGAACGCGCCCGACGCCGGCTCGTTCATCGGCTCCAACCGCACCGAGAGGGTCCCGCGGCCGGGGCTCGTGTAGGTCCCCTCGACGAAGACCAGCGGCGACGCGATGACCTGGTCGGGGAGCGTGGCCGTGATCTGCCGCTTCGTCGCCTCCAGGGGAACGGGCGCGTCGCCGGCCGCGCCCCGCCGGACGCAGATGGAGGAGAGCTCGACGTGACCGCGCTCGACCGCCGTGCCGCTCACCACCACGCGCAGGCCGCGAGCGGGGGCTCCGCGGTTCCTGGGCGAGTACATGAACCGGAACGGCTCGCCCCCGATCCCCTCGTTCCTGTCGAGCGGTCCGCCTCCGCTCACCAGCCGAGTGGGCCCCGTCGGCTCTGGAGCCGCGTCGGGCGTACCGACTCGCAGCCGGACGACTCCGGGCGCGTCGGGCTCGAAGTCGACGACCGCGGCGGTGAGGCGCTCGGCCGACAGGCCCAGGAGCGGTGCGGTCCGCGCGACGTAGTCCTCCGCGTAGAGCGGGTCGTCTTTCCAGATGCCGGACAGCTCATCCGCCTGCGTCGGTTCGAGGAGGAACGGAGCCCATTCGCCGGCGTCCCCGAAGCTCTCGCCGTCGAACGCCTCGGGCGGGCTCTGTAGACGCGCAACGGATCGACCTCCGGTGCACAGGCTGAGCTGCGCGGCGTCCGAGTCGTACACGGCGACCTGGAGGACCACCGCGTCCGGGAGCGCTCGGCTCACGGCCTCGGCGCACGCCGCGAGCGGCATCATCGGGTCGGCGTAGACGCTCACCCAGCCGTCGCTCTCAGACGCGACGACGTCGGCGACGAAGGGCTGTGCCCGCGTGGCCTCCTCCACCCCGGCCCGCACCGCGTCGAGGTCGGAGGTGCCTACGTGCAGGCTGTTCAACCAGGCTCCCATGGCGACTACGCGTCTGTGCCCTGGAGCGGATGGCTCGCGATCCGGGCGAGATCCGCGTCGCCCACGATCGCCCGAACCTCGTCGCCCCACTCGTCATCAAGCCGAGGATTCGCCACCGCGCGGCTGACGTCCGGCTCGAAGAGCGGCGTGAACGCCCGGACGAGGTTTCGGGCGAGCGCCTCTCGCGCGGCGAGTCCCACCACCGGCGCCTCGAAGTACTCGGTGTAAGTACGCACGTCGTGCTCCACGTGCTGGGCAGGCCGGACCACCTCGACCACGGGCACGAGAACGAAGACATCTGGCGCCCTCCCCTCGGCGCGCGCTGCGGCCAGACGATCGTGTCCGTCCAGGATCAGGTACGTGCTCAGCGCCGACACCGAGAGGAGCACGACCGGCGGCAGCGTCCCGTCCCGCGCGTGCTTGCGCCACGCCTTCACGCGTGACGCATCCGGGTCGGATGGCCTGCGCAACGGCCACACGTGCCACGAGCCGCTCCCTCCGAAGTGATCGTCCCGTGACAGCGGCGCCTCGAGCGCGCCGTACACCCCGTGGGCCTCCAGCTGCGCCTCGGGAGCGTACGGATCCCGCACCGAGACGAACCGCGAGGCGCCGGGAGATGCCGGCTGGAGGGCGCACAGCCTCCAGCTGCCCGACCGCAGCGGCGAGCGAGAGCTCGCGACGAGCAGCTCGGCGACGCGCCGCATCCAGGCCTCGCGACCCTGGCGGGCCCGCGCCTCCGCGGCACGGAACGGCGGCAGGATCGCGGGGCTCGCCTGGTCGTCGTTGCGGACGAGCGTGACGCCGTACCAGCCCTCCCAGAGCTGCGCCCACATCAAGCGCCGGTCGCCCGCGAGCAGCCGAAGGCGGCGCGAACGCGAGACCTCGAGACGCAGGTCGGACGGGGGGTCCGCGGAGACGTCGAAGCGCAGGCTCGCGTCGCTGTCGGTGCGCTGGAACGCGAGGCTCGGGGACGCTCGTTCGGAGAGGGGCATCGGCGTGGGCTCGAGTATCGCCTCCAGGCGATCGCAAGTCGACGTGCGCAGGGCGCGGGGGAGGCCTCGGTGGCCGCGCGCGGCGCCGGCGGCCTGGACGTTCTGGGGGACCTGTGGACCGAGGAGGAGGACCGAAGCGACCTGGTGCTCCACACCCACGTCACCGATGGCGAGGACGGCCCGCGGCTCAGCGTCCGCCCCGTCTATGTGCCGTGATGCTGTGCACGCGAGGCCCCTACGACCGCCTCCCAGGCTTGACGACAGGCCCACCCGCGCGGGCGCGTCGATACACCGGGGCGAGGAACGTGGACGACGACGTGTACGTGCAGGTGCACGAGGACGAGGACGTACGAGGACGTACACGATGGGCGCCCGTCCAAGGCCCCTCATGGATTGGAGCGGTAGCTGTCGCCCAGGGTCGCCGGCTGGCTGCCGTGGCTCACTCCTCCGCGCTCAGCGCCTCGGCGAGCATGTCGAAGACGACCCGGACGCGGCGGCTGGTGCGCACCTCGCGGTGGCTCGTGAGCCACATGGGGACGGGGAAGCGGATGACGTCGGGGAGGACGCGGGTGACGCGCGGGTCGGCGTCGCCGATCTCGGCCATCATGACGCCGACGCCCGCGCCGCGCGTGATGAGCGCCCACTGGACGTGCTGGTTCGCGGAGGCGTAGGGGAAGTTGGCTTTCGTCAGACGCAGGCCCATCGCGTTGAGGCCGTTCATCAGGACGTCCGAGCCGTCGAACGCGATGAAGTCCGCGCGCGACAGGTCGTCGGCGGTGGTGGGGTCGCCGATGGAGGCGAGGTACTCGGGCGTCGCGTAGAGGTAGCCCACGCCGTCGCGGACCTTGCGCGCGACGAGGTCGGCGTCCTTGGGGCGGAAGTTCCGGATCGCGATGTCCGCCTCGCGGCGGCCGAGGTCGCTGACCTCGTTGGTGCCGAGGATCTCGATCTCGATGCCCGGGTGGGCGCGACGGATCGCCATGACCGGGTCGGGGAGGTAGTGCGCGGAGATCACCCCGCTCGCGCTGATGCAGACCCGGCCATCGAGCGAGAGCGACTGGCCGGTCGCGACGCGCGAGAAGCGGAGCGCCGCCTCCGCCATCTCGCGGACGTGCTCGATGAGCGCGAGGCCGGTCGGGGTGAGCGTGAGGCCCCGCCCCACCCGCTCGAAGAGGACGACGCCGAGGTCCTCCTCGAGGGCCGCGACCTGGCGGCCGACCGTGGGCTGGGTGGTCCGCAGCGCGCGCGCCGCGGCCGAGAAGGAGCCCTCCTCCGCGGTGACGAGGAACGCCCGGGTGCGGTTCCAGTCGAAGGCCACCGGTCCCCAATCCATGCATGAATGCATACCATGAATGCGGACTTCGGCGATGCACAGAACGGATTCGCATACCAGGATGGGTGTGCGTCGCGGATGAGCCGCGGCCCCGACAGCCAAGGAGACGTCATGCGAGCCGCCACGAACACCGAGTACGGAGCCCCCGAAGTCCTGCGCGTCACGGAGGTCGACCGCCCCACGATCGGCGACGACGAGGTGCTCGTCGAGGTCCACGCCAGCGCGGTGACCCAGGGCGACCGGCGCCTCCGGGCGGCCGACTTCCCCGGCCTCTCCGGCCTGTTCGGCCGGCTCATGATCGGCGTGCTGGGGCCCCGTCACCCGGTCGGCGGCTCGGCCT
Source organism: Polyangia bacterium (assembly GCA_030426845.1). GTDB lineage: Bacteria > Myxococcota_A > Polyangia > Polyangiales > Sandaracinaceae > JAUHXR01. The sequence goes on from JAUHXR010000234.1 coordinate 8,767, forward strand.
TCGCGGGCAAGGTGGTCGAGGTCGGCGCCAAGGTGACCCGGCTGTCGGTCGGCGACGACGTCTACGGCAGCGTGATGCACGGCGCCTACGCCGAGTACGTCACGGTGGGCGAGAGCCAGGCGGTCGCCAAGATGCCCGCCGGCTTGAGCTACGCGGACGCCGCGGCGCAGCTCTACGGCGGGGTGACCGCGCTCGTCTTCCTGCGCGACCTCGCCAAGGTGCAGCCGGGCGAGCGCGTGCTCATCGTCGGCGCGTCGGGCGGCGTCGGTCGGTCCGCCGTCCAGATCGCCAAGCACCTCGGGGCCGAGGTCACCGGCGTGTGCAGCCGCGGGCAGGACCTGGTGCGCGCGCTCGGCGCCGACACGGTCATCGACTACCGCGCCGAGGACTTCACCCAGCGCGACGAGCGGTGGGACGTGATCCTCGACACCACCGAGGGCGAGCACTTCCGGGCGTTCCGGCGCGCGCTGACGGCGGCCGGCCGCTACCTCTCGCTCTACATGACGCTCCGGCTCGTGCTCGAAATGATGCTCACCAAGCTGCGCGCCGGGCCGCGCGCGATCGCGGGCGTGGCGATGGGCGACGGCGCGGTCCTCGACGACCTGAGCGCGATCATCGAGCAAGGCGGGTTGCGCGAGCCGGTGGCGGAGCGGCACGCGCTCGGCGACATCGTCGAGGCGCACCGGGCGCTCGAGGACCGGCGGCCGCTCGGCAGCGTGATCGTGGACGTCGCGGCGGCGACGGAGGCGGCTCGGCCGAAGGTGTCGCTGGTCGCGGCGTGAGACGCGCAGCCTGGGACGAGCACGCCCAGACCGGATGCGCGCGCGAGACGTCGAAGCCCTCCATGCGCTCACGACTCGTCCTGTGCCTCCTCCTGACCGCCTGCGGCGCGAGCGCCCAGCCCGCCTCCACGACGCCCGACGGCGACCCGCCCGTCGCGGACCAGCGCGCCCCGTCCGACGATCCGACGTCCCATCAGGCGCCGCGGGAGCTACCCGAGCGAGGCTACGTGACCGGCCCCGCGCGGCCCCTCCCCTCCGCCGGCGCCGAGGGGATCTCCGGCACGGTGAGCGTGCTGACCGGCGATCACATGCCGCCCGACCCGAGCCCCGGCGGGGCGCCCTACGCGAGCGCGCCCGTCCACGTCCTGCGCGGCGCTCACGCGCCGATGACGGTGCTCGACCGCGCGGCGCCGTACTACGTGGGCACGGCGACGACCGACGCGAACGGGGTCTACCGCGCCGCGCTCCCGGCCGGGACGTACACCGTGCTCATCGAGCACGACGGTGAGCCCTACCTGAACTCGTACTCGGGGGATGGGCATTGGGCGACCGTGACCGTGGCCGCCGGACAGTGGAGTACGCGCGACATCCAGGACACCGCGATGGCGACGTTCTGAGCCTCCCGCCCGAGCCGACGCCGGGCGAGTGGGCGACGCGGGCATGAGATACCATCTCGCCATGCGTCACCTCGCCCTGGCCCTCCTCCTGCTCGCGCCCGCCACGGCCTCCGCGCAGCGCACCGTCAACGTCAGCAGCGCGGCCGAGCTCACGGCCGCCATCCAGGGCGCGATGGCGGGGGACGACATCGTGCTCGCCGACGGGACCTACGACCTCGGCAACCGAGTCGCCACGCGCGCGCCCGGGACGGCGTCGATGCCGATCACGGTGCGGGCGGCCAGCCCCGGCATGGCGACGGTCCGCTTCTCGGACGGCGGTGGGGTGGTCGAGGGCTTCCACGTCACCGAGCCCTACTGGACGTTCGCGGACCTCGTGGTGGAGGGCGCGTGCGCGAGCGACTCCCAGTGCGAGCACGCCTGGCACGTGGTCGGCGCGGCCGATCACACGATCATCCGGGACAACGTCGCGCGGAACTTCAACGCGCAGATCAAGGGCAACGGCGTCGACCCGGGCGGCGGCTACATCTACCCGGACGACGTGCTCGTCGAGGGCAACGAGTTCTACTCCGACGCGCCCCGCATGACGTCCAACCCCGTCACCCCCATCGACGTGGTGGGCGGCCGGCGCTGGATCCTGCGCGCGAACTTCATCCACGACTTCGCCAAGGGCATGGGCAACACCATCAGCTACGCCGCGTTCCTCAAGGGCAACTCGCGGGACGGCATCATCGAGCGGAACCTCATCGTCTGCGAGCTCGCCCACTCGGGTCAGGTCCGGCTCGGGCTCTCGTTCGGCGGCGGCGGCACCGGCCCCGACCCGATCTGCGAGGACGGCACGTGCACGCCGGAGCACCAGAACGGGGTGATGCGGAACAACGTGATCGTCCACTGCCCGGCCGACGTCGGCATCTACGTCAACGAGTGCCAGGGCTGCGCGGTGGTCCACAACACGCTCTTCGACACCAACGGCATCGACTTCCGCTTCGCGGCCACGAGCGTGGAGGCGGTCGGCAACCTGGTCGACGGCAACATCCGCGACCGCGACGGCGCGAGCAGCACGCGCAGCAACAACCTCACCGGCGTCGCGGCGAGCGACTACATGGCGTGGTTCATGGACCCGGGCGCCCGCGACTTCCGCGGCGTCAACACCGCAAGCCTCGAGGACATGGCGCCGAGCCGCGCGGACGTGCCGGACGACTTCTGCGCCAACGCGCGCGACGACGGCATGCCGGACATCGGCGCGGTGGAGTACGACGGCGACGGACCGTGCGACACGCGGATGGTGTTCCGCGGCGTGGGCCCGATGCCGGGCACCGACGCCGGCCCGCCCGACGCCGACGCGGGCCCGCTTCCTCCCGGCACCGACGGCGGCCCCGGTCGCGACGCCGGCCCGCTCCCGCCCGGTGTCGACGGCGGGCCCAGGTCGGACGGCGGGCCGGATGGCGGGACGGACGACGGCTGCGGATGTCGCGCGGCGGGCCGCGGTGCCTCGGGCCACAGTGGCGCCGGCGGGAGCTGGTTGCTGCTGGGGCTCGCCTTCGTGGCCCTGCGACGACGACGACGCTGAGCGAGCGGGCTGCGCAGGGACGCGCGCCGGACAGATTTCATTGCTGTGACCAGCCGCGCCTCGGTATAGGTCTCCCCGTTCGCGCGACGGGGGGGCCACGATGGCGCGAGTACACGGGGTGGCGATCGACGAGGCGGCTCGTCCCATGGTCGGCGTCCGGATCACCGCGGAGGAGGAGTCGCTCCGGGGCGAGCGCAGCACGCTCGCGGAGGGCACGACGGACAACGGCGGCCGATTCTGCCGCGACTACGTCACGAAGCGTCCGCCCGCCCGTCTCCGGGTGAGCCTCCACGCGCGCGTCGCGCGGTCCGCGCTCCGCCGATCGAAGAACAGGTCCTCGCCCAGCGCGCTCCGGATCCGCTGGCGCGCGCTGACGCCCGAGGCTTCCGCCCAGTCGAACGGCCAGGCGTCACACCGCACGAGCAGCCCGCCGCATACCGGGGTCACGTCGAGCTCCCTCTCCAACGGCGTGGGGAGGAGCTGTTGGGAGGCGGGCCCGAGGTAGTTGAGCCAGTACACCCCGGGGAGATAGCGAGGTTGCGCCCCCGCGGCGGTCCGGGCGCGTGCGCGCCGACCTCGACCCCGCGGGAACCTCCCGCGGCTCGGCGTGTCCCATCGGGGTGCGTCACGCGCTCACGCTCCTGCTGCTGGTGTTGCCCGCGACCGCGGGGGCTCAGCCCGCTGGAGGTCAGCTCGCCGGGGTCCATCCGGGGCCCCGGCGGACCGTGCACGCGCGGCTCGCGCGGGGGCTCGCCTACGTGCAGGTCCGGCATCGGATCGCGGGGCGGGGAGAGACCACGCTGGACGAGCCGCTGCCAGAGGGCGCGGGCCTCGCGGGCTTCGAGGTGTGCCGCGCCGGGAGCTGCCGCCGCTCGGTCGTGGACCCGTTCGTCGCGGCGGAGTTCGACGCGGGGCTCGGCGACGGGATCACGGCCTCGGTGGAGCAGCTCGGAGACCGGCTGGAGATCCGGGCACGGTCGCGCCAGCCGGGGCCGCCGATCACGCTCACGCTCCGCTACGTCGCGCCGACCGAGCTGGCGGGACGCGATGTCCAGCTCGTCCTGCCGCCCTACCCGGACGGCGCGACGCGGATCAGCGCGAGCGCGCCCGGCCTCGACGGAGTGTCGGTCGAGGGTTCCGCCGGCGCCGCGCCGCGCCCCGCGCCGACGCGGGTCACCGCGCGGCTCGCGGCGGTGTCGAGCGCGGCGGTGTCGAGCTCGGCGGTGTCGAGCTCGGCGGTGGTCGCGCGGTGCGATGATGCGCGCTGCGCTCGGTACTGGGTCGCGGCGCCGGGCGCGTCGGTCGGAGCGCGGGACGTGTTCCTCTTCCTCGACGTCTCGCCCTCGATGTCCCCGGTGGAGCCGGCGCACCGCGCGGCGGTGGTCCAGGCGCTCCTGTCGTCGATGCCCGCCGGCTCGACCGTGCGTCGGGTCGCCTTCGCGTGGCGCGCCGTCCACCTCGATCGCGCGGGCCGCGCTCCGGACGACGTGAACGCGGCGGAGGCGCTGCCCCGCGACCTCGGGCCGTCGACGCGGATCAGCGCGGCCTGGGAGCTCATCGCGCACGAGGCGCGAACCGGGCGCCGCCCGCTCGTGATCGTGATCGGCGACGGAACGCTCGCGTACTGGCCGAGCGAGCAGCGCGCCCTCGACGAGATGGTCGCCGCGGGGGTGGAGCTCGCGTCGATCGATCTCGTGGGTCGCCGCGACGCGCCGCGCCTCTACAGCGCCGTGCGGCGGACGGGAGGGCTGTGGACGGATCAGGCTCCCACCGCGCGCACCGCCGGGCTCGGGTCCGTCTACCAGCCGCAGGTCGTCCCCAACATCGAGCTCGCCGGGCGCTCGCTCGGGCCCCTGCGGGCGGGACAAGAGCTCGTGCACACCTCCCGCGACGTCTTCGCCGCTCCGCTCCGCATCGGGGCGCGGCACCGGCGGGCGCGCGGCCTTGGCGAGCCGTGGAGCGACGGGCTGGTGGTCGCGAACGCGGTCCACGACGGCCGTCGCGACGCCAGGATGCGCCGCGTGGCGCTCGGCGCGTCGCATGTCCGCAGGATCCGACAGCAGGCCGCGGACGCGCGGCGCGCGGCCCGCCGAATGGGGGCGCCTCGGCGGGCGGCCCGCCTGCCGCAGATCCGAATCGGGCGCGCGGTGGTCCGCGGCTCGGTCAGCCGTCAGGTCATCCGACGGCACATCCGGCGCGGCATGCCCGCGGTCAACGAGTGCTTCCGCCGGTTCCGGGTCGGGCACCCCTATGGGCTCCAGCGCGTCACGGTCCGCCTCCTCCTCGCGAACGGTGAGATCCTGGGCGGGACCGTCACGAGCATGACCACCGCGGACCCCTCGCTCGAGCGATGCCTCCTCGACGAGGCCCTCGCGCGGTTCCCGAGCTTCCCGCAGACCGACGAGCCGACCCGCGACGACGGGCTCGTGGTCATCAACTATCCGTTCTTGAGTCGAGGCCTGACGCGCCCCGCCCAGATCCCGCTCGACGTGGACGTCGCGGGGCTCGTCGACGCGATCGGCGAGCCCGAGTAGCCCGCGCTCCCGGGCCGATTGTCGAGCGACCGAAGCGATCCGAGGTGCGGGAGGATCGCGGCCCCGCGCAAGCCGGGGTCCGCAGCTCTTCTTGTCTCCCCCAGGAGTTCACGTAGTCTCTCCCCGCATGTTCAACGCAGTCGGAGCTTCACTCCGAGGAGCCTCTTCGAGCGCCTTCCTCCTCACCGTCGCCCTGGCAACCTGCCTGGCGTCCTGCACCTCGGAGCCGGCGGGGCCAGTGCCCTGCGGGGTCGCCGCCGACTGCATGGACCTCCTGGAGACACCGGACTGCGACCGCGATCGTGGCTCGTGCGCACCCCCTTGCACGGGGGACCAGCGAGGGTCGTTCCGGTGCGAGGCGGGGGTGCGCAACTACTGCAGCGCGGACCCGACCCTGCCCTGCTCGATCTGCCCGCGCGTGTGCGACGCGGGGACGTACTGCGACGCGGTGAGCGACGCCTGCATGCCGCTGCGCGAGGCGGGTGAGGCGTGCACCG
>JAUHXR010000235.1 GCA_030426845.1 Polyangia bacterium
CCGACGACGACGAGTCCGACGACGACGAGTCCGACGACGACGAGTCCGACGACGACGAGTCTGACGACGACGAGTCTGACGACGACGAGTCCGACGACGACGAGTCCGACGACGACGAGTCCGACGACGACGAGTCTGACGACGAGTCTGACGACGACGAGTCCGACGACGACGAGCTCGACGAGCCGGATGAGGACGAGGAGCTCGACGACGAAGAGCCGGACGACGAGGACGACGACGAGGACGACTCGGACTCGGACTTGGACGAGGAGGAAGAGTGACGTTCCAGGAGCTGATCCTGTCGCTCACGCGCTTCTGGGCGGAGCGAGGCTGCCTCGTGGTGCAGCCCTACAACTCCGAGGTGGGCGCGGGGACGTTCAACCCGAACACGTTCCTGCGCGCGATCGGGCCCGAGCCGTGGAACGTCGCCTACGTGGAGCCGTCGCGGCGGCCCACCGACGGGCGCTACGGGGACAACCCGAACCGGCTCCAGCAGTTCCACCAGCTCCAGGTGATCCTCAAGCCCGCGCCGATCGACATCCAGCAGCTCTACGTCGACTCGCTGCTGGCGCTCGGCACGGACCCGGATCAGCACGACATCCGGTTCATCGAGGACGACTGGGAGTCGCCGACCCTCGGCGCCTGGGGCCTCGGCTGGCAGGTGTGGCTGGACGGCCTCGAGATCAGCCAGTTCACCTACTTCCAGCAGGTCGGCGGCATCGACTGCAAGCCGATCAGCGGCGAGCTGACCTACGGCCTCGAGCGCATCGCGATGTACCTGCAGGACGTCGACGACGTGTACGAGCTCGAGTACGCCCAGGGCATCAAGTACGGCGAGATGTTCAAGCGCGCCGAGTGGGAGTGGAGCACGTTCAACTTCGAGCGCGCGAACGTCGAGATGCACTTCGGGCTGTTCGATCAGTTCGAGTCCGAGTGCCAGAAGCTCATCGGCCTGAGCGCCACGAAGGGCAAGGGCGGCAAGCTCGTGTGGGACATCGAGGACCCGCTCCAGCGGCTGGTGCTGCCCGGCTACGACGCGGTCGTGAAGTGCAGCCACCTGTTCAACGTGCTCGACGCGCGGGGCGCGATCAGCGTCACCGAGCGGCAGCGCTTCATCGGCCGCGTCCGCCACCTCGCGCGAGGTGTCTCCGAGGCCTACCTCGCGCAGCGTGAGGCGCTCGGCTTCCCGCTCCTCGCCGCGACGGAGGGCGCGTCGTGAGCCGGCCGCTGCTGATGGAGATCGGGGTCGAGGAGCTCCCCGCGTCCTACGTCGCCGCGGCGCTCGCCGCGCTCCCCGACCTGGTGCGGCCCGCGCTCGAGGCCGCGCGTCTGTCCCACGGTGAGGTGCGAGCCTACGGCACGCCGCGTCGGCTCACCGTCTACGTCGACGACCTCGCCGACCGCCAGGCCGATCTGGAAGAGACCGTCCTCGGCCCGCCCAAGGCGGCGGCGTTCGAGGCCGACGGAACCCCCAAGAAGGCCGCGATCGGCTTCGCGAAGAAGCTCGGCGTCGACGTCTCCGCCCTGACCGTCGAGGCGACCGACAAGGGCGAGTACGTGGCCGGGCGCCGCGAGGAGGCCGGCCGGTCCGCGGCCGAGGTCCTCCCCGAGCTGCTCGGCGCGGTCATCCCGAAGATCCCCTTCCGCAAGTCGATGCGCTGGGGGGAGGGCGAGGTCGCCTTCGGCCGGCCGGTCCACTGGATCTGCTGCCTCCACGGCGGCGAGGTCGTCCCGGTCGAGTTCGCGGGCGTGCGCGCGGGCAACCTCACGCGGGGCCACCGCTTCCTCGCGCCGGCCGAGGTCGCGCTCGACGACGCGGCGTCCTACCTCGACCGGCTGCGCGCGCTCCGCGTCCTCGCCGATCCGGCCGAGCGCGAGCGCGTGATGCTCGAGCGCCTCGACGCCGCGGCGAAGGCGGCGGGTGGCGTGATGATCCCCGACGCGTTCCTCGTCGGCGAGAACGGCTCGATGGTCGAGGAGCCGCACGTGATCTGTGGCCACTTCGATCAGGCGTTCCTCGCGCTCCCCGACGAGGTCACCATCGAGGTGATGCGCGGCCACCAGCGCTACTTCGCCCTGCGCGGCGCGGACGGCCGGCTGCTCAACCGCTACCTCGCGGTCGTCAACACGGATCGCTCGCCCGACATCATCACCCAGGGCAACGACCGCGTGCTCCGCGCGCGCCTCGCGGACGGCCGCTTCTTCGTCGAGGAGGACAAGAAGGTCGGCCTCGCCCACCGGGTCCCCGCGCTCGACGACGTGGTGTTCCAGCGCAAGCTCGGGAGCGTGGGCGACCGCGCGCGCCGCCTCGAGGGGATGATGGGCAAGCTCTCGGACGACCCCCGCGGCGTCGAGGCGGCGCGGCTCTGCAAGGCCGACCTCGTCAGCCTGATCGTCGGCGAGTTCCCCGAGCTCCAGGGCGCGATGGGCCGCTGGTACCTCACCCAGGCCGGGGCGGACGCCGCCGTGGCCCAGGCGGTCGAGGAGCACTACCGGCCGCGCGGCGCGACCGACGGCCTGCCGGGGTCGGCGCTCGGCGCGTGGCTCGCGGTGGCCGATCGCGCGGACCTGCTCGCCGGCTGCTTCGGCCTCGGTCAGGTGCCGAGCGGCTCGGCCGACCCGTACGGCCTGCGCCGGGCCGCGCTCGGGATCATCCGGGTCGCGACCGCCGGCGACATCCAGGTCGACGTCGGGGGGCTGATCGGGCTCGCCTACGACGGATACGTCGAGCAAGGCACGCTGACCGTTGAGAAGCGCGCCGAGACCCTCGCCGCGATCGACGAGTTCGTGCGCGGCCGCCTCGCGGCGTTCTACCGGGACAACCACCGCGGCGACGTGGTGGCGGCGGTGCTCGCCGCGTGGCCCGGCGACTCGGTCCCGGACGTCGAGGCGCGCCTCGCGATCGTGGCCGAGGTCGCCGCCCAGGAGTGGGAGGCGTTCCGCGAGGCCTACAAGCGGGCCTACAACATCGCGGCCGAGGCGCCGGAGGGCGACTTCGATCCGACGCTCGCGACCGAGGACGCGGAGCGCGCGCTGATCGCCGCGTGGTCGACGATCCGCAGCGACGTGGACGCGCACGCCTCCGCGGGGCGCTACGAGGACGCGCTGCGCCTCGTCGGCGATCTCCGCGATCCCATCCACCGCTTCTTCGAGGACGTCTTCGTGATGGTCGACGACGCGGAGGTGCGCGACAACCGGCTGCGCCTCCTCGCCTCGATCGCGCGGACCCTCGGGCGCATCGCGCACTTCCACCTCCTCGGGGGCACGAAGCTCGAGTCGTGACCGACGCGCCGCGCATCCATCACTTCGAGGAGCCGCTGCCCCTCGACGGAGCGGCCGCGCGGCGCTGGCTCGGGGGCAAGGGCGCGTCGGTCGCCGAGATGACCTCGCTCGGCCTCCCGGTGCCGCCGGGCCTCACCCTGTCGACCGACGTGTGGCGCGCCTTCGACGCGGAGGGCGCGCTTCCTGCGTCGATCGTGGACGCGCTGCCCGCGGCGGTCGCGCGCGTCGAGGCGGCGACCGGCCGGCGCTTCGGCGATCCCGACGCGCCGCTGCTCCTCTCGGTCCGCTCGGGCGGGCCCACCTCGATGCCCGGGATGCTCGACACGGTCCTGGACGTCGGGGTCAGCCCGGCGGTCGCGCGCGGCCTCGGGGTCGAGCGCGGCGATCCCCGCTTCGCGCTCGACGTCCGCCGCCGCTTCTGCGAGTCCTTCGCGACCGTGGTCCTCGGCGTGCCGCGGGCCGCGTTCGACGCGCTCCTCGGCCGGCGCGCGATCGACGGCCTCGAGGCGCCCGAGCTCGAGGCGCTCCTCGTCGAGATGGAGCGCTGCGTCGCCCACGAGGCGGGGCGGTCCATCCCGGACGACCCGTGGGAGCAGCTTCGGCTCGCGATCGAGGGGGTCCTCCGGTCGTGGCGGAGCGAGCGCGCGGCGAAGTACCGCGACGCGCACGGCATCGACGAGGGGGAGGGCACCGGGGTGACGCTGCAGGCGATGGTCTTCGGCAACCTCGGGGCGCGCTCCGGCGCGGGCGTCGTCTACTCCCGCAACCCGGCCACCGGCGAGCCCACGCTCTACGGCGAGTGGCTCCCGGCGGCGCAGGGCGAGGACGTCGTGGGCGGGCGGCGCACGCCCGACCCGCTGACCCGCGCGCAGGTCCGCCGGGGGATGGACGACCGCAGCCTCGAGTCCGCGATGCCCGCCGTGGTCGAGGAGCTCCGGCAGATCTGCGGCGCGCTCGAGGCGCGCTACGGCGACGTGATGGACGTCGAGTTCACGGTCGAGGAGGGCCGCCTCTACGTCCTGCAGTGCCGCTCCGCCAAGCGCAGCCCACGGGCCGCGGTGCGCATCGCGGCCAGCCTGGTCGACGAGGGGATGCTCGAGCGCTCCGCCGCGCTGCGTCGGCTGGAGCCGGCGAGCCTCCGGCAGCTCCTGACCCCGCGCCTGCCCGATCCGGAGCAGCTCGCCGCGCTGGGTCGTCGGCCGCTCGCCCGCGGGCTCGCGGCGAGCCCAGGGGCGGCGTCCGGCCGCGTGGTGCTCGACGTGGCGGCGGCGGAGGCGGCCCGTGGCGAGGACCTGGTCCTCGTGCGGGCGGAGACGAGCGCGGAGGACGTCGAGGCGATGCGCCACGCGACCGGCATCCTCACCGCGGCCGGTGGGCTCACCTGCCACGCCGCGGTGGTGGCCCGGGCGATGGGCAAGCCCTGCGTCGCCGGCGCGACCAGCCTCCACGTCGACTACGTGGGCCGCCGGGTGCTCAGCCGCGACGGCGGCGGGCGGGTGCTCGAGGAGGGCGACGTCCTGACGATCGACGGGACCCGCGGCCTCGTCTACGAGGGCTCGGTCGACGTGGAGCCGGCCCCCGCGTCCGAGCACGTGACCCGCGTCCTCGCCTGGGCGTCCGAGGTCTGCCGGTCCCTCGTCCTCGCCGAGGCGAGCGCGCCGCGCCACGTCGCGCTCGGTCGCCGGTTCGGCTCGGACGGGGCGATGGTGCGGGGCGCCGCGCCCGAGGACCTGTCCGCGTTGATCGAGGCGGCCGAGGCGGGGCGGCTCTTCGTGGTGGCCGAGCGACCCGAGGTCCTCGACGCGCTCTCCGCGGGGCTCCGCGCCCGCGACGCGGTGCTCCTGCCGGCCCCCCTCGAGGCCGCGCCGCTGCCCGATCTGACCGCGCGCGGGGTCGAGGTGTGGGTGGCCGACGGCCCGGGCCGCTGGCGGCTGCGCGGCGGCGACGGCGCCCTCGTCGAGGGAGACGAGCGGGCCGGGGCGACCCTCGCGGCGCTGCGCGAGGCCGGCCGCGATCCCCTCGGGCTGGTGGTGCCGCCCCTGGACGTGCCGGTCGGGCGGCTCCTCGCGGCGCAGATCGACGGGGCGTAACCCAAAGCTGAGGGGGCCCATACGGGTCTTTGCCTACGCAGCCGTTACACTGCGCTTGACGTTTGTTGAGCAGGCGAGAACCATGAGGAGGCTCTCCCGCACGTGCGGGGGGCCTGAGGAAGCGACGGGCACGCGTCGTGAGCGAGCACGCGGAACATCTCGAGCCGGAAGACGACCTCGACGACGAGGAGGAGGTCGCGCGTCACACCGATCCGCTGATCGGCCAGACGATCGACGGCCGCTACGAGATCATCCAGCGCTGCGGCGAGGGCGGCATGGGCGTGGTCTACCAGGCCAAGCACGTCGTCCTCGGCAAGCCCCTCGCGATGAAGGTGCTGCGCGCCGACGTCTCGAAAGACGACGAGATCATCACGCGCTTCCGGCAGGAGGCGCAGAGCGCGTCGGCGATCGGCAGCCCGCACATCATCGACATCAGCGACTTCGGCCAGCTCCCCGACGGCTCGACCTACTTCGTGATGGAGTTCCTCGACGGCCAGGAGCTCACCAGCCTCATCGAGGACGACGAGGCCATCTCGAACCAGCGCGCGGTGAAGATCGCGATGCAGCTCTGCGACGCGCTCGGCGCGGCGCACGACGCGGGGATCGTCCACCGCGACATGAAGCCGGACAACGTCTTCCTCATCCGCCGGATGGGCGACGACGACTTCGTGAAGGTCCTCGACTTCGGCATCGCCAAGGTGGGCGGCGCCAACAGCAAGCTCACCAAGGCCGGCCAGGTCTTCGGCACGCCCCACTACATGAGCCCCGAGCAGTGCGCGGGGCAGGCGGTCGACCGACGCACCGATATCTACGCGCTCGGGGTCATCCTCTACGAGATGGTCTGTGGGCAGGTCCCCTTCGACGCCGACAACCTGATGGGGATCCTGACCAAGCACATCTACGAGCAGCCCATCCCGCCGCACACCTTGCCGCCCCCGGTCAACGTCGACCCCGGGCTCGAGGCGGTGATCCTCAAGTGCCTCTCCAAGTCGACCGACACCCGCTACCAGACGATGGCGGAGGTCAAGGCGGACCTCGCCCAGGTCGCGCGCGGCGGCACGCCCGACGCGGTGCTCGACGAGGTCCAGCGCAACACCGCCGGCCTGAAGCCGTCGGACGTCACCGGCGCGCACCTCCTCGACGTCGGGGTTGGCGGCGACGCCCCCGAGGAGCCGTCCCGGCTGCCGCTCGTGGTCGGGGCGGCGATCGGCCTGCTCGCGCTCGTCGCGACCGGCGTCCTCGTCTACACCTACGTCCTCGCGCCCCCCGAGCCCGATCCGGTCCCGATCGCCCAGCCCGACCCGGAGCCGCCCGAGCCCGATCCGCCGGTGGTCCCCGAGGACCCGCCGGCTGGCGTCCAGCCCGAGGTCGACCCGGAGCCACCGGCGCCCGCCGCGGTGATGGTCACCATCCACAGCGAGCCGGAGTCGGCGGAGGTCTACCGCGTCGACGACCAGGGCGAGACCCTCGCTGGGAACACCCCGTTCGAGCTCGAGCAGCCGGCCGCGGGTCAGTTCGTGAACCTGGTGCTCCGCCAGGCGGGCTACGAGGACCACCCCGTCCGGGTCGGCCACGCGACCCGCGGCGAGGTCCACCTCAACCTGCGGCAGGCCCGCTCCTCGCGGCGCCGCAGCCGGCAGCAGACCCAGGAGACGACGCCGACCCAGACGGAGGAGACCACCGCGCCGGCCGAGGATCCGCCGCCCCGCCGCCGGGGCCCGGGCATCGGCAGCGAGGTGCTCGATCCCTGGGGCAACCCCCGCGATTAGCCGGGGCGGGCGGCGCGGCCGCCGAGCGGACGAATCAGCGCCTCGGTCGTACGCGCGGCGTTGCGCGGACGGAGCGCTCAGTCTAGGGTCCAGCCGATCGTGCGGACCCGCATTTTCAGCGTCGTGACGGGGAGTTTGCTGGTGGCTCTCGGCCTCGCCGGGTGCAACTTCTCGCAGGCCGGCATCGACCCGATCCCCAACACCCTCAACTTCCCGATGGCGATCGCGCTGTCGCCCGCGACCAACGCCGAGGGGGAGCCGCGCTACCTCTTCGTCGCCAACTCGAACTTCAACCTCCGCTTCAACGCGGGGAGCCTCTGGGCGATCGATCTCGACGCCGTCGAGGCGGAGATCGGGCGGACCCAGGGCTGCCCCGGGCCCGACTGCGAGCTGTGGCCGCTCCGGCCGGTGGCGGACGACGGCCCGAACGTGGATCCCGACTCGGGGCGCGACGTGGTCCGGGTGATCGCGGACGAGGTGGGCATCGGCTCCCACGCCGACGGGCTCGCGGTGAACCGCGCGGGCGATCGGCTCTACCTGCCGATCCGCGGCGGCTCCCAGGAGCTCACCTTCGTGCCGTTCTCGGCCGACCAGGGCGCGTTCCTCTGCGATCAGGTCACGCGCGACGAGGGCGACACCTCGGACATCCCGCGCTGCGCCGAGCGCTTCCGGACGGGCCACCTCGGCGAGGTCTCGTCGACGCGCGAGCTCGTCCTGACGGGCGCCCCGATCGCGGTGGGCACGGGCAGCCTCCGCGAGCTCGGCAGCGCGGTCGACGCCGACTACGTCATCACCGCGCAGGACAACGGGACGGTCGCGCTCTACCTCGACCGGCACGACGCCGACATGGTCCCCGAGCTGATCCACGTGGCGGAGGGCTTCCCGACGAACATCGTGGACCTCGCGATCGAGCCGGGCACCGGCGTCGCGTGGATGACCTCGGCGACGACCAACCAGCTCGCGCGCGCGGCCATCTCCGTGGACGCCGAGGAGCCGACCCGCTCCTTCCTCTACAACTTCGGCGGCCTGCGCCTGCGCGGGGTCGACGACGGGGAGGACAGCCGCGACATCGTCTTCCACCCGACCGACCCGTCGCGCGCCTTCGTGCTCAGCCGCCGGCCCGAGGCGGTCATCGAGATCGCGGTGGAGCGCCGCGGCCTCACCCAGTCCGACGTCGCGGTGACGGACCTCTGGGAGGTCGGGGCGGGCCCGTCCCGGCTCGCGGTGGCCGAGCTCGGCGGCACGACCTACGCCTTCGCGAGCTGCTTCGACGCGCAGCGCCTCTTCGTCATCGACGCGGACCACGGCTCGCTCGTCGGCGTGGTCGGCGGCTTCAGCGGGCCGTTCGAGGTGGTGGTCGACGACGCCCGGCAGATCCTCTTCATGGCCGACTTCTCGACCTCGGTGATCCGCATGGTCGACCTGTCGGGCCTCGCGACCGACGAGCCGCCCACCGCCTACGCGCGGCTGGGCGAGCTGCTGCCGATCTCGAGCCTCACCGACTGACGTTTTCTCTCATGCTTCGACGCCACTCCCTGGGTCGCCTCCCCCTGGTCCCCGCGCTGCTCGCGCTCACGCCCGGCCTCATCGTCTTGCCCGCGTGCGGCAACAACCAGACGGTGACGCCGCCCGCCGCCTTCGACCGGCCCGAGGACGTCGCCTTCTACTGCCGCGACACCCGCGTCGGCGCCCTGGTGCCGCTCGACGACTGCGCGCCCTTCGACGACGAGGGTCAGCCGCCCGAGGGCTTCGCGCTCTACGGCCTGGTGACCCAGACGACGACCGGCGAGCTCGCCGCGGTGCGGATCACCGGCGAGTCCGGCGTGCCCGGGGTCATCGACACCGACGTCCGCGTCCCCGGCTTCACCTTCGCCGCGGTCGGCGAGGTGCCGTCCGCGGTGGTCGTCGATCCGGACGACCCGCGCCGCGCCTACGTGACGAGCCGCGGCAGCAGCGAGCTGCACAGCGTGGACGTCGAGACCCTCGAGACCCGCGCGCGCGACGGCGCCGCGGTCACGCTGTTCGCCGACATGCCGCGGAGCTCGCGCCCGAGCGCGATGGTCCTCGCGGCAGGGAGCCTCTTCGTGACCCTGCCCGAGCGGGGCAGCGTGGCCCAGGTCACGCTCGACGCGGACGGCAGGCCGCTGGCGCTCACCGAGCTCACGCTCGCGGCCGACGTCCCCGACCCGGTCGACCTGACGACCCTCGCGGCCGACGAGCAGCCGAGCGAGTACCTCTACACCTGCCCCGCGGGGCTCGTGCAGACGTCCACCGAGCCGATCTCTCCCCGGACGCCCGCGCGCCGCGGCGACGTCCCCGAGCCGTGGTCCTTCGCCCTCGACGACGCCGACCCGGCCGCGCCGCGGCTGCTCGTGGCCGACCGCGCGCTGCCGCTCATCCACGTGATCGACGTCGCGACGTTCACCGAGCTCGACCCGATCAGCGTCGGGGTGCCGGTCCGCGAGCTGGCCCTGACCCCGCCGGTCCCGACGACCGTGCTCGGCGCCACGCCGGACGCGGCGAACCCGTTCGATCGCTACCTCTACGCGATCGACGAGCTCGACCGGTCGGTCCTGGTGGTCGACTACGACGAGGGCAACCCGAGCTTCGGGGCGGTCCTCCAGGCGAACGCGGTCGCGCCCTTCGACCGGCTCGCGCTCGCGGTCGGCGCGCGCGACATCGAGGTCGTCACCCCGAGCTACGATCCCTCCGCGCTCTCCGCGTGCACCGACGCCGCCGGCGGCACCGGGGCGTCGGGCGGCATCCTTCACGGCGTCTTCCTCGCGGTCGCGACGAGCGGCGGCGCCCTCGACGGCGGGGTGCGCTTCTTCGACATCTACGACCTCGACACACCGTGCCGCGGCGTGACGTGCGGGACCGCGGCCAACCTTTTCGCCGATGACCAGGTGGTCGCGATCGGCCGGCACCGCCCGCGCATCCGCGGCACCCTCGAGACGGGCGTCCAGGTCGACCCGGAGCCCGCGTGGGACACGACGTCGGGCTCGGTCGCGGTGCAGCCGAACGGGACGACCTCGGCCCCGAACCTCGCCCCGGTGCTCGAGGAGGTCACCTGCGAGGCGCCGCTCGGCGTCGTCTACCCGGTCGACAACGAGGCGTCGCGGGTCTGCGCGGTCGTCGACCCCTGGGGCGCGACCGACCAGACCTGGACGGTGGCCTACGAGGGCGTGCTGCCGTTCAGCAGCACGACCGGCGCGAACCTGGTGAGCCCGGGTGACGCCGACCGGATGGTGATCGAGACGCGGAGCGACGCGTGCAGCCTCGGGGTGCTCGGCTCGGAGGACGCGCCCGCCGCGGGCTACCTCGCGGGCTACGCCGGCGACCGCTTCGTGATCACCGCCGACCTGCCGCCCACGGTCCTCATGGGCGACGAGGACCTGCGCGATCGCTGCGAGGAGCTGGTGGCGCGCACGGCCGGCGGAGACATCACCCCGCTCGAGCTGCCGATCCTCACCGCCGAGACCCGGCCCGCCGATCTCCGCGAGAGCTACGTCAGCCGCCTCACCGTCGGGGCCCCGACCAACGTCTCGGGCGCCACCGTGCAGGACGTCTTCGAGTGCTACCCCGAGCTGGTCGAGGGCGAGGTCCAGGCGACCGGCGTCTTCGTGGTCACCAGCTCCATCCGGCCCGGGTTCCAGCATCCGGTGGCGCGGGCCGACAGCGGGGCTTGCGAGGTCGATGCCGGCCTCGTCGCCGCCGGCCAGCTGGGTCGCGCGCGCTTCGGGGAGACCTACGCGTCGGCGCAGATCTCCTTCGCCCTCGGCGCCGCGCCCGCCAACCTGGTCGCCCCCGTGCTCACCTTCGCGGTCCGCAGCGTCCCGGTGCCCCTCGCGGTGGACGTGAGCAGCATCGGCGGCACGAGCCGCGCGTCGCTCCTCGCGAGCCTCGAGTACAACCGGGTCGACGAGCGCCTCTACGTCATCGACCAGGCGGTGCAGGGCCTCCTCCGTCTCCGCCTGACGAACCTCACCGTCGAGCAGACCTTCCGGTAGCCGACGGGGCGATGGCGGGGCGGCGCACGAAGGAGGCCAGCCGGCGCACGCCGGTGATGGAGCAGTTCTTCGCGGCGAAGGAGCAGTACCCCGAGGCGCTCCTCTTCTTCCGGATGGGGGACTTCTACGAGCTCTTCTACGAGGACGCGGTCACCGCGAGCCGCGCGCTCGACATCACGCTGACCTCGCGCGGCAAGAGCCGTCAGGGCGAGGAGATCCCCATGGCGGGCGTGCCGCACCACGCGGCCGCCGGCTACCTCGCGCGCCTGCTCGAGCAGGGGTTCAACGTCGCGATCTGCGAGCAGCTCGCCGACCCGTCGACGGTCAAGGGCATCGTGCCGCGCGGCGTCGTGCGCGTCGCGACCCCGGGGCTCACCCTCGAGCCGGACTCGCTCGACGCCAAGGCCGACAACCTCCTCGTCGCGCTCCACCCTGAGGGAGAGCGCTGGGGCGTGGCCGCCCTCGAGATGTCGAGGAGCGATCTGCGCGCCTGCGTGTTGGCGGACGGCGCCGCCCTGATCGCCGAGCTGGTGCGCCTCGAGCCGCGCGAGGTCCTCCTCGCCGAGGGCCACGACGCGCTGCGGACGACGCTGACGAAGGTGCTGCCTCGCTCCGCGCTTCGCCTCGCGCCCGCGGCGGGCGACGAATCGGTGGAGGAGCGGCTCGCGGCCCACTTCGGCGAGGACGAGGCGCGCCGCGCCGGCCGCGAGGTGGAGGCGGCGGGCCGCGAGGCGGCGGCCACCGCGCTCCGCTACGCCCAGAGCGCGCAGCCGGGGACGGCCATCCGGGTCGAGCGCCTCGTGCGCTACGACCCCAACGAGCGGCTCGTGCTCGACGAGGCGGCGGTGCGCAACCTCGAGCTCGTCCGGACGCTCACCGGCGATCGCGCCGGCTCGCTCCTGCACCTCCTCGACCGCACCAAGACCTCGATGGGCGCGCGCATGCTGCGCCGCCGGCTCCTCGCTCCGCTGGCGGACCTCGCCGCGATCCGCCGCCGCCACGACGCGGTCGAGGCGCTGGTCGTCGACGCCGAGCTGCGGCGCGACGTGCGCGCTCGGCTCGACCGCGTCGCGGATCTCGAGCGCCTCGCGACGCGGGTCGAGCTGGCGGTCGCGCACCCGCGCGATCTCGGAGCGATCCGGGACTCGTTGATCGCGGCCCAGGAGCTCGCGGCGGCGCTCCGCGAGCGGGCCGAGTCGAGCACCGACGACGCCATCGCGCAGCTCGCGCCGACCACGCTCGCCGAGGAGGTCCTCGGAGAGCTCGAGACCGCGCTGGTCGACGAGCCGCCGGTGGCGACCGGCGCCGGCGGCATCTTCGCCGAGGGCGTGAGCGCCGACCTCGACGAGCTCCGCACGATCTCCACCTCGGGCAAGGACGTGCTCCTCCAGATGGAGGCCAAGGAGCGCGAGCGCACCGGGATCGGGTCGCTCAAGATCAAGTACACGAAGGTCTTCGGCTACTACATCGAGGTCACCCGCGCGAACCTCCACCTCGTCCCGGACGACTACACGCGCAAGCAGACCATCGCGAACGGGGAGCGCTTCGTCACCGAGGCGCTCGCGGACCTGCAGGCGAAGATCCTCGGCGCCGACGATCGCATCAAGGCGCTCGAGGCCGAGCTCTTCGCGGACCTGCGCGCGCGGGTCGCGGAGCGGGCGCGCGAGCTGCGCCGCCTCGGCAGCGAGCTCGCGAGCCTGGACGTCGCGGCCGCGCTCGCGGAGGTCGCCCACCGTCAAGGTTACGTGCGACCCGAGCTCGACGAGGGCCTCGCGCTCGAGCTCGAGGAGTGCCGCCACCCGATCGTGGAGCAGCTCGCCGAGCGCGGCACCTTCGTCCCCAACGACGTGCGCCTCGACGCGGAGGGCGCGCGCCTGATGCTCGTCACTGGGCCCAACATGGCCGGCAAGTCGACCACGATGCGGCAGGTCGCGCTCGCGGTGATCCTCGCGCAGATGGGGAGCTTCGTCCCCGCGCGGCGGGCGCGGGTGGGCGCGGTCGATCGCGTGTTCACGCGGGTGGGCGCGAGCGACAACCTCGCCCAGGGCCAGAGCACGTTCATGGTCGAGATGCGCGAGACGGCTACGATTCTCCGTGAGGCGTCACGGCGCTCGCTCGTCATCCTCGACGAGATCGGCCGCGGCACGAGCACCTACGACGGGCTCGCCATCGCGTGGGCGGTGGCCGAGCACCTCCACGACGGCATCGGCTGCCGCGCGATGTTCGCGACCCACTACCACGAGCTGACGGAGCTCGCGGAGCTCAAGGACGGCGTCGTCAGCTACAACGTCGCGGCGAAGGAGTACGGCGACGACGTCGTGTTCCTCCACCGCCTCGTGGAGGGCGCGGCCAACCGCAGCTACGGCGTCGCGGTCGCGCGCCTCGCCGGGGTCACCGAGATCGTCCTCGCCCGCGCGAAGGCGATCCTCGCCGACCTCGAGTCCGGCGCCCCGCTGCCGGGCGGACGCCGCGCGAGCCTGCGGGGCAAGGGCCAGCTCGAGCTCTTCGCGCCGCCCGCCGCCCCCGAAGAGCCGAGCGAGCTCGAGCGCACCCTCGCCGAGCTCGACGTCGACCGCCTGCGGCCGATCGACGCGCTCGTCACGCTGGCGCGCCTCAAGCAGATGCTCTGATCGCGAGGCGCCCGAGCGCCGGGGCATGGCGCCTCGCGTGCCAAGCGCGCGCCTCACGCTATGCTCCTCGCCGAGATGGACGAGGCAGAGCTGACCGCGCTCCGCGAGGCCCTCGAGGCCGCCGACCGGGATCTCGTGCGCGCGCTCGAGGCCCGCGCGGCGGCGGTGCGTCGGTTCGCCGCGCACCGCGCGAGCGAGCCGGGCTCCTACTTCGCGCTGCCGTCGACCGCCGAGGTGGTGCAGCGGGCCCGCGGTGCGGCCGAGCACCTCCCGGCCGACGCGATGGAGCGGGTCTTCCGCGAGGCGCTCGGCGCCTGCGACGCGATCGTCGCGCCGCGCAAGGTCGCGGCCCTCGGGCCGGAGGGCGGTTTCGCCCAGGTCGCGGCGGAGCGCCACTTCGGCGCGGCGGCCGAGGTCAGCGTGCTCGAGTCGATCGCGCGGGTCTTCGAGGACGTCGAGCGCGGGCGCGTCGCGTACGGGGTCGTGCCCTTCGAGACGTCGTCGGACGGCGCGGTGGCCGAGACGGTCGACGCGCTGGTCGCGTCCGAGGTACGCATCTGCGCCGAGCTGACGCTGCCTTGCACCTACGACCTCGTGTCGGAGACGGGCAACCTGGCCGACGTCGAGACGATCTACGGCACCGCGGTCGCCCTCGCGGCCTGCGACGCGACGCTGCGACGCGAGCTCCCGCGGGCCCGCATCCTCGACGTGCGCAGCGGCAGCTACGCCGAGAGCCTCGCCCGTGAGGATCACGGCGCGGCCGCGGTCGTCGCGAGCCCGGGCGGCCACCGCGCCCCGTCGGACAGCGGCTCGAACCGCGCGCTCCGCGTGGTGCGCACCCGCGTCGAAGATCGCGCCGGGGTGGACACCCGGTTCGTCGTGATCGGGCAGGAGCACCCCAAACGCACCGGCCG
>JAUHXR010000236.1 GCA_030426845.1 Polyangia bacterium
ATGAGCATGTGCGTCCTCGGCATGCACGAGGAGCTGCGCGGCCAGGGCATCGCGGTGAACGCGCTCTGGCCCCGCACCGCGATCGCGACCGCCGCGGTGCAGAACCTCCTCGGCGGCGACGCCGCCATGAAGGGCAGCCGCAAGCCGGAGATCATGGCCGACGCCGCGCACTGGGTGCTCACCCAGCCCTCGCGCGAGCTCACCGGCGGGTTCCTCATCGACGACGAGGTCCTCGCCCGGGCCGGGGTGACCGATCTGGCCGAGTACGCGGTCGATCCCGACGCCGACCTGATCATCGACTTCTTCCTGTAGGTCGCCTACCGCCTTGAAGTCGCGACGCGAGGTCGAATAGCCTCCCGCGTCACAGGAGGACCGATGCGCCCCGTTCGCTCGACGCTCGCACTCGTCATCACCCTCGCCCTCGTGGGCGCGCTGGCCCCGGGCTGTGGCGGCGGCACCGACCAGCAGCCGGAGATGCCCGACCCGACGGTGGTCGACCGGTCCGCCGACGACCTCGGCCTGCCCGAGCCATCGGGGCCGCTGCCGGATCCCGACGCCGAGGACACCTCGGGCGGAGAGGCCCCGGCCGCGCCGCCGCAGGTGATCGAGGGGGCGCGCACGCCCATCGAGGGCGACTCGCCTCGCATCCGCATCGTCGAGCCGCGTAGCGGCCAGCAGATCCGGACGGGCAACGTCATGCTGCGCGTGCGGCTCACCGACTGGGAGCTCGAGCCGACCGGTCGGCACGTCCACGTCATCGTGGACAACGAGCCCTACATCGCGGTCCGCGACGTCTCGGAGCCGATCGACCTCAACGCGCTGGTGCAGGAGAACCTCGGCCACGAGCTCGCCGAGGGCACGCACGTGGTGCGGGTGTTCCCGAGCCGCGGGCACCACGAGTCGGTGAAGACGACCGGGGCCTTCGCGGTGAAGGTCTTCCACTACCGCAGCCGCACGGCGGACTTCAGCTTCGACGAGGACGCGCCGCTGCTCACCTACAGCCGCCCGAAGGGCTGCAACGTCGAGGGCGACCGCGTCCTGCTCGACTTCTACCTCACCAACGTCGACCTCGCGGCCGACGGACACCGCGTCCACTACACGATCGACGGCACGGTCGAGGGCGACATCACGAGCTGGAACCCGCACTGGATCGACAACCTCGCCATCGGCGAGCACCAGGTGCAGCTCTCGCTCCGCGACGCCTCGGGCGAGCCGGTCGCCGGCCCGTTCAACGACACCACGCGGACGATCCGCGTGGCCTCGAGCTGCGACTGACGCGGCGCGCCCGACTCCAGCGCGTGACGCGCCGGACTTTCGGCGCCCGGGAGGTATGCTCCGGCGATGGCGGGCATCCTGGACACGGTCAAGGACCTCGATCGGCTTCGGCAGATCGTCCAGGTCCTGATCCGACACGGGTTCGGCGAGGTCGTGCAGCGGGTGGGCCTCGGCTCGCTCGCGGCCGGCAAGCCGACCCCGGAGAGCAGCGGGGTCTCACGCGCCGAGCGCATCCGGCTCGTGGTCACCGACCTCGGGCCGTCCTTCGTCAAGCTGGGACAGATCCTCAGCACGCGGCCGGACCTCATCCCCGCGGACATCATCGAGGAGCTCAAGCGCCTCCAGGACCAGGTGCCGCCCGTCCCGATCGATCAGATCCGGCACCAGATCCACGCCGAGCTCGGCGCGCCGGTCGACCAGATCTTCGCGTCGTTCGACCCGAACCCGCTCGCCTGCGCCTCGATCGGCCAGGTGCACCGCGCGACCCTCGAGACGCCGAACGGCCTCAAGGAGGTCGTGGTCAAGGTCCAGCGGCCGAACATCAAGCAGGTGATCGAGCGCGACATCGAGCTGCTGTTCTGGCTCGCCAAGGCGATGGAGCGGGCGATGCCCGAGTCGCGCATCTACCAGCCGGTGAAGCTGGTGGCGGAGTTCGACCGCGCGATCAGCGCCGAGCTCGACTTCACCCTCGAGGCCGACCACGCGACCAAG
The DNA here is from genome assembly GCA_030426845.1 of Polyangia bacterium. Taxonomy (GTDB): domain Bacteria; phylum Myxococcota_A; class Polyangia; order Polyangiales; family Sandaracinaceae; genus JAUHXR01. The sequence goes on from JAUHXR010000236.1 coordinate 1,987, forward strand.
TTCTCGAAGAACTTCGAGCTCAAGCCCGAGATCACCTTCCCGTACGTCTACCGCGACCACTCGGCCAAGCGGGTGATGACGCTCGAGTTCTTCTCCGGGCACAAGATCTACGCCGCCATCGAGCACGGCTTCAACGCGGAGAAGATCTGCAAGAACACGCTCGGCCTGATCATCCAGGCGGTCTTCGAGGACGGCTTCTTCCACGCCGACCCGCACCCCGGCAACTTCATCCTGATGGGCGCGCCCGAGGCGCCGATCCTCGGCGTGATCGACCTCGGCCTGGTCGGCCGTCTCACCCCGCAGATGCGGGAGAAGACCATCGACCTCATGATCGCCGCCGTCCAGGAGGACCCACGCGGCATCGCGGACGCGCTCTGGGCGATCGGCACGCCGACGAAGAAGATCGACCGCAACGCCTTCGAGGCGGAGGTCGCGGGCCTCTCGGATCGCTACCTGGGCAAGCAGCTGCAGGACATCCAGCTCTCCCGGATGATCCAGGACCTCGTCGGCGGCGCGCAGCGCTACGGGCTCGAGATCCCGCCGGACTTCCTCCTCGTCGGCAAGGCGCTGATGACGGTCGAGGGCGTCGGCAAGGAGATCTACCCCGAGCTCGACGTGTTCGCGGAGATGAAGCCGTACTTCATGCGGCTGATGTGGGCGCGCTACTCGCCCGAGCGGCTGACCACGGATCTGGTGCGCACGCTCAGTCGGATCAGCGGCGCAGCCACCGACCTGCCGATGCAGAGCCAGGAGATCCTCGACGATCTCCGCAAGGGCAAGCTCGAGGTGCGCACGCGCGAGCCCAGCCTCCCGCTCGGCGTCGACGTCCTCGGACGCCGCGTCTACAGCGGGCTCGTCGTGAGCGGCTTCCTCATCAGCTCGAGCGTCCTCTTCGCGGGCGGCGAGAACATCCTCGGCGGCCTCTTCTTCCTGGGCGCGCTCGGCTGGGGCTCGCTCCACACGGTCCGCTCCATGTGGGCCAACCGCAAGCGCGACAAGCGGTGACCGAGGCCGTCCGCGCGCACTACGACGCGGCGGCCGCCGACTACCAGGACCGCTTCAGCCGCGGCTGGCTCGGCCGGCTGCGCGCGCGGGAGCGCCAGGCCATCGAGGCTCTCCTCGAGCCGGCGGCGGGCGACCACATCCTCGACGCGGGCTGCGGCACCGGCTTCGACGCGGTGCCGCTGCTCGAGCGCGGGTGCGCGGTCGACGGCGTCGACCTGTCGGAGGGCATGGTGCGCATCGCCCGCGCCCGGGGCGTGGACGCGATCGTCGCCGATCTGCACGCGCTCGATCTCGGCCGCCGCTACCACAAAGTGCTTTGCGCCGGCCCGCTCGAGTTCTGCGCCTCCCCAGGGCGCGTCATCTCGCGCCTCGCCGCCCACATCGCGCCCGGCGGCCGCCTCGTCCTCCTGTTCCCGCCGCCCACCGTCGCGGGCCACGCCTACCGCGCCTACCACCGCGCGGTCAGCCGCCTGCGGGTGCACCTGCTCCCCATCGCCGACGTCCTCGGTTGGCTGCGCGGCGCGGGGCTCGCCCCCGACGCCGTCCTGCGGCCGGGCCCCTTCACCGCGGTCGTCCGCGCTCGGCGCGCCGCGTGAGGCCGCGCGTCGTCTTCCACGCCGACGACCTCGGCATCAGCGAGGGCGTCAACCGCGGGGTGGAGCGGTCGCTCGCGGCGGGGCTCGTGCGCGCGGTGAGCGTCTGCGTCACCGGAGAGGCCCTCGAGGACGGCGCGCGCCGGCTCGAGCGCTTCCCGGACGTCGACGTGGGCCTGCACCTCTCCTTGACGCTCGGCCGGGCGGTCTCGGGCCCGATCGAGGGCCTGACCGACGCGGTCGGCGCCTTCCCGGAGCGCGCGGCCGTCCTCACGCGCTGCGCCCTCGGCCTCCCCGTCCGCGCGCAGCTCCGGCGCGAGCTCCGGGCCCAGCTCGCACGCGCCGAGGCCGCCGGTCTCACGATCGATCATCTCGACGGGCACCACCACGCGCACGCCTTCCCCGTCGTGCGCGACGTGGTGGCCGAGGAGGCCGCGCGACGCGGCCTGCGGGTGCGGGTCAGCCGCGACGCGGACCCGCGCGCCAGCGGCCTCCGCGCGCGGGTCCTCGAGCTGCTCGAGGTCGGTCGCCACGGCGACCTGCCGTTCACTGGCCTTACCCTCTGGGGTCAGCCCGACTACGAGGCCCGCCTGCTCGCGCTGCTGCGTGACCCGCCCGCCGAGGCGTTCGAGATCGCGGTCCACCCGCGCGAAGAGGACGACGCGCTGCGGCGGCTGGACCACCTCGCGGGGGACACCCACGCCGCGGCGGAGCTAGACGCGCTCACCCTCCCCGACCGGGTCGCGCGGATCCGCGCGCTCTGCCTCCCCAGCCGCTTCGCCGACCTCTGAGGGGGCCCCTGCCGGGACGTCGCGCCCCGACGCCCGCGCGTGATCGCGCCGGATGGCGATCAGGTCGGCGCACATCTCGAGGGTGTCCCGCGCGAATCGCACGGTGGAAGGTTCCTTGCGATAGAGGTAGGTCACGGGCACCTCCTCGACGCGGTAGCCCTCCCGCTGCGCGAGCGACAGCAGCTCCACGTCGAACGAGAACCGATCCCGCACGAGGCGCCCGAAGAGGCCGTCGACGACCGCGGCGCGGAAGCCCTTGAGCCCGGCCTGGGTGTCGCGGAGGCCCCGCACCACCGTGGCGCGGACTAGCGCGTTGAAGATCCGGCCCGCGTTGTGCCTCGTGTAGATGTACCGGAAGAACCCCGGCGACACGACGTACCGGCTCTCGGGGTGGACCCGGCAGCCGACCGCGACGTCGGCTCCGCCTTCGAGCGCCTCGACCACCCGCTCGACCGAGCCCATCGTGTACGTGAGATCGGCGTCCGTGAAGACTCGCAAGTCACCCTGCGCCGCCGCGAGGCCCCGCCGCACCGAGTAGCCCTTGCCCCGGTTGACGCGGTTGGTCAGCACGCGCAGCGGCGCGCTCGGTCCCAGGCGCGCCCGCAGGTCCGCGAGGATGCGCGGGGTCGCGTCCAGGCTCCCGTCGTCGACGACGATCAGCTCGAGGCGCTCGGGCCGCTCCGCGATCCACGCCAGCGCCTCGCCCACCGTGCGCTCGAGGTACGGCGCTCCGTCCAGGACGGGCAGCACGAGCGAGACGCTCTCGGGCCGGGGCACGCCCCAGCATCCGGAGGCGGACGATCGATGTCAACGCGCGCCGCGTCAGTAGAGGCCGAGCTCGCCGACCACGATCGGGCCGGCCCCCGAGGCGGGGCCTGGGAACACGAGCCGCACCCGGTTCGCCCGCCGCCCCCCGAGCGGCCAGCGGAGCTCCGTCTCGCCCGCGTCGAGCGCGACCTCGCGGGTCGACACGAGCTCGTCGTCGCGCCACGCCTCGAGCCGCGCGGGCAGCCCCGGCGGCGGCTCGCCGTCGCGGCGGAGCCGCAGTCCCCAGACCTCCTGCGGCTGGGCGAGCGACAGCTCGATCCACGGGGACGGGTCGGCAGCCGCAGGCGCCCAGTGCGTGGACACCCGCCGGTCGCGCGCCCGGGTCGGATCGGTCGCGTCGTCCGCCGACGACGACGCCGCGACCTCGACCACCGTGTCGTAGCTCAACCGCCGCTCGGGGATCTCCACTTCGGCGAAGCCGCCCGAGAGCCCGCGCGACTCGAGGATCGCCACCAGGACCCGGTCGGCACGCGGCGCGCCGAGGTAGACGTCGCGCCAGCGCTCGACTCCGTCGAACCGGGCGGGCACCTCGACCACGGCAGAGTCAGCGACCGGGACGCCGTCGAGGAAGGCGACCACCCGCGCGGTGCGCGCCGCCCGATCGAGGTGGGGCGCGTTGCGCGCGTTCAACAGGCGCACCGAAGCGACCGGGCGCGGCGTCGGGAGGCGCACACTGAGCCATCCGAGCCCCGGCTCCGCGAGGTGCCACTCGGTCTCGGGACGTCCGTCCACCGCGTTCGCGGCCGCGTACTGATCGCCGATCTCGGCCTCGGCCTCCGCGCTCGCCGCCGCGCGGAGCCGGGGAGCGCCGCCGGCCTCGAGCGCGCTCGTCGGCTCCGGAGCCGGGTCGCGAGCCAGCGCGCGCGCGTAGACGCCCAGCGCGCCCAGGGTGAGCAGGCCGTAGCCGAGCGCGGCGGCTCGATGGTCGCTGACACGGCGGGGCAGCCACGCCAGCGCGATCAGGAGGAGCACCCCGAGCCCCGTCAGCGCGAGCGCGACGTCCAGCCCCGCCGGCCGGTAGCGCAGCACCACCCTCCGCCGCCCCGCCGGGACCGGCACGACCATGCGCTCCTCGGAGTCCCGCGCGACCGGGCCGAGGTCGCTCTCCCAGCCGGGCGCCCACGTCCGGTTGAACGTCACCTCCCCGCTCCGCGGCGCCTCCACCACTGCCCACACCGTCGCGCTGGTCGACCCCTCGTCGAGGAGCTCGCCCTCGGGCGACACCCGGGCCTGGGGACGCTCACCCTCCCAGAGCCCCAGCGCCCCGTGGTAGCGCATCCCGCTGTAGCAGTATCCGCTCCCGAGATTGAGCTGAGGAAACCACGCTGACACCGGGTGCTCGTCCTCGCCCGCGCCGAACACGGACGGCGGCCGGTCCGCGACGAAGAACGGGAGCGGCGCGACGCGGCGGATGCGGGGACCGCGCCACTTCCCCTCCAGCACCGCGCGATGCGCGAGGGTCACGTCCGCCGCGCCGACCAGGGCGGCCAGCCCAGCCAGCGCGAGGGCGATCGCGCGGCCACCGCTCCCGAGGCGCCGTGCCCACGCGGCCCTCCGCAGACCGCGTCGCGCGGCCCGCGCGAGCCCGTCGACCCCCACCCCCGCGAGGAGCGTGAGGTGCAGCAGCATCAGCACGCCGAAGCGGCTCGGGACCTTGAGCGAGTCGTAGATCGGCAGCCGGTGGATCAGGGCCCACGGCGCCCACGGCGCGAAGCTCCCCATGGTGAGCAGCGCGAACAGCGCCGCCCCCGAGACGAGCCAGCGCGCGCTGCGGGACCTCGCGGCGCGCCACGCCCCGTAGAGCGCGAGCAGCAGGATCGGCCAGCCGACGTACTGGGTGTACTCGACCCAGAGCCATGGATGCTCGGCGGGCGCGACCATCGGCCAGGACAGGTCCTGCTGGGTAAGCGCGCGCAGCAGCTCCACTGGCCCCATCCAGTCGTGCGACGCCTGATCGCGCGGGTGCGTCCGCAGGTCGTCCAGGATCGGGATCAGCCGGATGGCGCCGACGAGCACGGTCACGAGCACCGCGAGCGCGCCCGCGGCGAGGACCCGTCCGCGCCACTCGCGGCGCCGCAGCGACCAGACCGCCTCGTGGGCGACAACGAACACGAAGAACGGGAACGCGTAGACGCCGCCCGCAAGCACGGTCGCGCTCATCACCCCGCCCACGAGGGCCGCCCACCGCACGTCCCGCATCGCGCGCCGCCACCCCACGATCAGCCAGGGCGTCAGATAGAAGGCGATGAAGTTCGCGTGCCCCGTGCCGCAGTGGAACGCGAAGTAGCCGGAGCCCGCCCAGCCGATCGCCGCGAGGCTCGCCGCGGGGATCGACAGGTGCGCGTGGCTCCGCGCGAGCACGTAGGCCCCCGCGATCCCGAGCGCCGCGTGCGCAAGGAGGAACACCTTGAGCCCGACGGTCGGACCGACCAGCAGCGACACGTAGAACAGCGGGTGGAAGACCTGCGTCTGCGGGTTGCCGAGCTGGGTGATGCCCCCGCACTGGTGCGGGTTCCAGAGCGGCCACTCGCCGTGGCGCGTGATCGCGATCCAGCCAGCCTCCCAGAGGTGGTGGTACTCCTCGTAGTCTCCGAAGCCGGTGGCCTCGAGGTCGCGAACCACCTCCTCGAAGAGCACCAGCGCGAGCGCCGAGGCGGCCGCCCCGACCAGACCCGCGCGCAGGATGCTCTTCACCGGCCTCTTCGGGCGCGAGGCGCGACGCCTATTCGGCGTCCGCCTGAGCGGCGCCGTCGGTCGCCTCGACGCTCGCCCCGTTGGCCCGCTGATCCTCGAGCAGGCTCAACCCGATCGCGAACGCCTTGCGCGCGCGGTCCAGCAGCTCGCCGTCCCCGGCGATCTTGCTCTCAGCCTCGGCGAGCCGCGCCTCGAGCTGGACCTGCGCCGCCTCGAGCTCGTCGATGCGCTCGTTGAGCTCGGCGCGCACCTGCTGGAGCCCCGCGATCTGTGAGTCTCGCTCCTCGACCTTGCCGCCAAGCTCCGCGATCTCGGCCTGCGCGCGCTCGAGGTCACCCCGGAGCTCGTCGCGCTCCGTCGTCAGCTCCTCGGACTGCTCGCGAGCGAGGCTGAGCGTAGACTCGGTCTCGGCCATCTTCCGGCCGAGGATCGCGAGCTCCTGGCTGTGTCCCTGCCGCAGCTGCGCCAGCGCGCCCTCGTGGGCGGTCTCGAGCTCGGCCTGGAGCGCCGCCACCGCGGCCTCGCGCGCCGACTCGAGCTCGCTGCGCTGGGCCTCGAGCGCCGACTCCTGCGCCGCGGACGCCTCGGCCGACTTCGCCGCGAGCGCCTCCTCGTGCTGGGTCGTGAGCTTGGTGATCGCCTCCTCGCGGGCCGCCTCGGAGTCGGCGAGCGCCGCCGCGTGCTCCTCGCGCGCCGCCGCGAGCGCCTCCTCCTTGGCCTCCTCGGCAGCCGCGATCGCGGCCGCCTTCGACGCCTCAGCCGCCGCGACCGCCTCGGTCTTCGACGCCTCAGCCGCTGCGATCGCCTCGGTCTTCGACGCCTCAGCCGCCGCGATCGCCTCGTCCTTCTCGGTGCGAGCGGCCGCGATCGCCTCGTCCTTCTCGGCCGTCACCGCGGCCACCGCCTCGTCCTTCTCGGCGCGGGCGGCCTCGATGGCAGCGTCCTTCTCGGCGGTCGCCGCCGCGATCGCGGCCTCCTTGGCCTGCTCGGCGGCCGCGATCGCCTCCGCCTTGTCGGCGGCGGCCTTCTCGATGGCGGCGTCCTTCTCGGCGCGCGCCTCCTCGAGGGCCGCCTCCTTGGCAGCCTCGAGCGCCGCGATCGTCGCGTCGCGCGCCTGCTCGATCTCCGCGAGCTTCGCGTCCCGCTCCGCCTTGGCGGCCGCGACGGCCTCGTCCGCCTCCTGCTTGGCCGCCGCCAGGCGCTCGTCTCGGTCCTGCTCCGCGAGCGCGACCCGGGCGGAGGCCTCCGCCATCTTCTCCTCGCGCTCCTTGTCCGCCGCCTCGCGGGCCGCGGTCTCCGCTGCGAGCGCGGCCTCCTTCTCCTTGAGCTTCTCCTCGGTGCGCTCGAAGCGCGCCTTGAAGTCGTCCGCGCGCTTGGTGACCGTCTCCTTGTCCGCGGTCAGCGACGAGACGCTGTCCTCGAGGTCGGCCTTGGCGCGCTCCATCCCGAGGATCTTGTCCTCGAAGTCCGCGCGCTCCCTCTCGAGGCCGAGGTTCTTGTCGCGCAGATCGATGAGCTGCTTGTCGCGCGCGCTGACCTGGTCGCGCAGGTCGAGGATCTCCTTGTCCTTCGAGTTCAGCGCCTCGCGCAGGTCCAGGAACTCACGGCTCGAGACGCCGCCGCCCTTGGCCGCCTTCGCGCGCAGCTCGGACACTTCCTTCTCGAGCCGCTGCGTGTCCGCCTCCGAGCGTGTCAGCTTGCCCTTGACCTCCTCGAGCTCGTCGCGAGCCGCGTCCAGCGCGCGGCGCGCCTCCTCGAGCTCGGCCGGATCGACCCCTGCGACCGCCGCGACGACCGGCTCGGGTTCCGGCTCCGGCTCGGGTTCCGGCTCCGGCTCGGGTTCCGGCTCCGGCTCGGGTTCCGGCTCCGGCTCGGGTTCCGGCTCCGGCTCGGGCTCCGGCTCCGGCTCGGGTTCCGGCTCTGGAGGCGGTGGGGGCGGCGGCGGCCCCGCGTCGGCCTTGGCCTCGAGGGCGGCCAGGACCTCGGCCGGCAGCTGGGCCACCGTCGTGGCCTCCTCACCCTCCATCATCAGCGCGTCGAACGCGCTATCGGCGAAGGCCTCGATCTCATCGTCGACGTTCTCGACCCCCAGCTCTTCGACCTCCTCGATCGGGATCTCGACCGCCTCGGAAGACAGGTCGAGCGGGGCGTCGAGCGGGACGAGGGCCGCGACGCGCTCCACCAGCGCCTGCGGCTCGATCGGCTTGCGGACGTAGTCCTCCGCGCGGGTGCGCAGCTTGCGGTGCTGCTCGAAGATCTCCTCGGTGGCCTCGCTCGAGAGGATGACGACGGGGATCGGCTGCGTGTCCGAGCTCTTCTTGAGCTTCTTGCAAACGAGGAAGCCGTTCATCTGCGGCAGCTCGATCGTCAGCAGGATGAGGTCCGGCTTGTCGGCCGCGGCGCGGCCCAGGCCCTCGTTCCCGTCGTTCACCACGTCGACCGTGGCGCCTCGGGCCTCGAGCTCACCGCGGACCGTAGCCGCGAAGTCGGGGTCGCTCTCGAAGAAGAGAATCCGCGCTGCCATCGCCGCTCCTTACCGCGCCCCGCGAAGGGCGAGCGCGAGGATACGAAGCGACGCTCGCTTTGGTCAATCGCAAAGCGTACGGGTTTCGGTACCTTACGAGCGGGGTGGCGCGGCCGGCGCGAGGCGATCCCGGGCCGGGATCACCCGGCCGTGAGGGACGACTCCCGGCCGAACGGCGGTCGGCTCAGCGATCGGCTCAGCGATCGGCGAGGCGGGCGCTCGCCGCGAGCCGCAGGAGCGCGCGCGAGTCGAGGTCGCCCGCGAACGCGTAGGTCAGGCCCTCGTACTGCACCACGGGGACGGTGTAGCCGTGCGCCTGCCCGTAGTAGAGACCCTGGCCTCCGTAGCTGGTGCGGGCCGCGAACTGGTCCACCGGCGCGGGCGGCTCGAAGACCATCACGGTCACGCGGCGCCCACGCACGTCGTAGTAGAAGGCGGCCGCCTCGCGGTCCTGTACGTTCGACAGCCGCGCCCCGACGAGTTGGACCTCCGGGCTCGAGAAGCGCACCGGATGGACCGGGAACTCGAGCTTGCCCCGAAACCAGCTCGCCACGGTGGTGGGCGGGCCCACGACCTCCGCCGGGTGCTCGGAGGAGTGCCGGCGAACGATCTCCTCGAACATCGACCCCGTCTGCGAGGCCGCGCTGGCCATCAGGCCGGTCGAGCTGCCGTCGGCCCCGAGGACCGGGTTGCCCCCCTCGCGGGCGGCGAGGAACGCGAGCGCGACCGCCGCCGCCGCCGCCGGCACCGCGTAGCGGGCCTTCATCGGGAGCAGGCGGATGCCGCCGAGCCCGAGCGGCGGGCCGGGCTCCGGGCTGGCCCCTACCGGCGCCTCGGCCGACGCCGCTGCCTGTCGGTTGTCCTCGGCGTCGAGGGCGGCGCGGAGCCGCTCGGCCATGCTCGAGGGCGCGGTGACCCCCGAGCAGGCCTCGTGGACCTGGTCCTTCATGGAGCGGCAAAACGCGAGCTGCACCCGACACGGGCCACAGCTCGCGAGGTGCTGCTCGAACTCGATGTGCGTATCCGGGTCAACTTCGCCATCGACGAACGCGTCGACATGACGACGAACGACCTCGCACGTGATCATCCGTTCGCCTCCTTGGTTCGGCGGTACGCCTCGAGAGAGACCGGCTCGGATGCCGGCTGGTCCTCGATGATACCGAGCTGGATGGCCTGTGAAACCAGGCGCTTCTGCATCTTCTTGCGGGCTCGGTGGAGCCTCGACATGACGGTGCCGATCGGGCAGCCGACGATCTCGGCGATCTCCTTGTAGGAGAGCTCCTCGACGTCGGCGAGCACGATCATCATCCGGTAGTCCTCGGGGAGCGAGTCGAGCGCCTCCTGGATCTCGGCGCTGATGAGCCGGCGCTGGGCCTCGGAGACCGGGTCGGTCAGCTGGCGCATCGCCTGGCGGCTCATGACGCCCTCACCGACCGGGCCGGCGTCCTTGCCCCCGAGCACGTTCCGCTCGCGCGTCTTGCGGCGGTACTTGTTGATGAAGGTGTTCGTGAGGATCCGGAACAGCCAGGCCTTCATGTTGGTGCCGGGCTCGAACCGGTCGTAGAACCGGTACGCCTTCACGAACGCGTCCTGCACGAGATCCTCCGCGTCGGCGGGGCTGCGCGTGTAGCGGAGCGCGGCGCCGTAGAGCGCGTCGAGGTGCTTGAGCGCCTCGCGCTCGAACTCTTCTCGCGAAGCAGGCTGGGTCGTGCGGGCCATCAGGGTCCTTTCTCGGCGCTCAACCGTCTCGTCCCGAGGGGTATTCCGCCCGTTTCGGCGGAACCTCCGTTCGTCGCGAGGACGGCGCCGAAGCATCGCTGGGTTGCCCTACTGGGACCTGCAACCCACCGTAATGCTTGGCGTCTACGGCCGGCGTTCGTACCCCTCACATTAATCACACTGCCCCCCTCCGCAGACCTTTCGGACGGGTTTTGGTGAGAGCGGATTCTACCGACAGGGACCTCCCCCCGCTGGGGCACCCTACTCGTCGGGCTCGGCGGCGCCCTCGGGCGCGTCCTGCTTGAGCGCGACCAGGCGGGCCTCGAGCTCCTCGATCCGAGCCTGCAGTCGCCCGACCTCGCCTTGGAGCGAGTGGACCCGCGTGATCGCGTGCCCGATCAGCCCCTTGATGCGGTCGTCCGCCAGGCGGGAGAGCTCGTCCAAGGCCTCCTTGGGCGACATGAAGAGGCGGCGCGGGCCGGCCTCGTCCTCGACCACCTCGCCCGCCTCCTCGCCTTCGCGGCCGCCGATGAGCTTCCCCACCGGCCCTGCCCGGAGGCTCGTCATGAAGCGCTCGCCGCTCTGCTGGATCATCGTCCGGAGGGTCGTGACGGAGGCGACGGCTCGGTTCGACTCCGCGCCCTTCTTCTCCTCCTCGTAGATGATCTGCGCGAGAGTGACGTTCGTGAGGTCTTCCTTGGTCGTGTTGTCGATGATCCGGACGTCCTCACCGTCACGCACGAACGTCGCGATCTGCTGCAACGTCACGTAGCGGCTGTCGCGCGTGTCGTAGAGCTTGCGGTTGGCGTAGCGCTTGACGATCCGCGCGTCATCGGGCGCGGAGTCGAGGACGGGCTCGGGCGGTCGACGCATTGCGTCAAGGGAGTATAGCGCGGGCCGGCTCGACGGGTCGTGCACTATCGCACCCCGAGGGCGTCGAGCTGCTACCCTGACGTCATGCTCGACGCTCGGGGGTTCGCCGCCGCGCTCGCCCGTCGCATCCGTGGTCTGCGCGACCCCGCCCTGCGCGTCCGCTACCTCGAGGGGGTCATCCACCGGCTCGACCCGGGCCGGCTGGCGGACGTGCTGACCGTGACGATGCACGGCGCCGAGGCGCGCGACGGGGATCTTGGCGCCCTCCTGCTCGGCCTGTGCCTCGCCCTCGCGCAGGACGGGATGGAGGAGCTGAGGGGACGGACCGCCCGCGAGGCGGCGGCCCGAGGGCAGGCGGACACTGCCCTCCTGCTGCGTCACCGACCGGCCGAGCGGGAGAGCCACGAGCCGCTCGCGGTGCCCGACTTCGGCAAGGGGCGCCAGCTCACCCTGGGGGAGCGCAAGTCGCTCGCGCGGCGGCGCGACCGGGACCTGCTCGCCCGCGTGCTGCGCGACCCCCACCCGGACGTCATCCGGATCCTGCTGGGCAACCCGGCCCTCACCGAGGCGGACGTCATCCGGCTCTGCGCGCAACGGCCCGTGGCCCCCGAGGTCCTCCGCGAGGTGTTCCGGCATCCGCGGTGGATCGTGCGCTACGCGGTGCGGCGCGCGATCGTCCGCAACCCATTCAGCCCGCTCGACCTCGCGCTCCAGCTCGCCGCCCACCTCAACGCGCAGGACGCGCGCCAGGTGGTCGAGTCGCCCGAGCTCGCCGTCCCGCTGCGCCAGGCGTGCGAGCGCGTGGCCGGGCTCGCGACGCTTCACTGACCTGCGCCGAGCCCGCCGCACCGTCCGGCGCGGTGCGTGAGAGCGTGAGCTCGCGTCGTCTCACCGGAAGTGTGACGGCGCGCGCACTCGACGCGGTAGCCCTAGGGCGCCCTCAGCCGCGGAGTCGCCGCGCTCGGGGGTCGCGGGTCCTCAGCGCTCGACGATCTCGGCCTCGGCGACCTTCTCTTCGTCGAGCGTCTTGGCGCCCGAGGAGGAGTCGACCCGCTTGTCCTTGGAGGTGACCTCGATGTCGTCATCCGACTTGAGACCGCGCTTCAGGTTGCGGACCGCCTTGCCGAGACCTTCACCGATCTGAGGCAACCGACCGGCGCCGAACACGACGAGCACGATCAGCAGAACGATGAGCAGCTCTTGCCAGCCAAATCCCAACGTAGTCCTCCGACCGGGATCCTACGTCTCGCCCCTTCGACGGGCAAGGGCTGCGAGCGGCCGCCCACGGCGTTCGACGGTTTGCCGGCGCACCGCGACGGAGTAAGCCTCGCGGATGGCGCGCGTGACGATCCGCAGCGGCCGGGTCCAACCGCTCTGGGCCGGCCACCCCTGGGTGTTCGCGCAGGCGATCGAGCGCGTCGAGGGGGCCCCCGGCGCGGGGCAGCCGGTCGACGTGGTGGACCCGCGCGGTCACTTCCTCGGGCGGGGCTTCTGGTCCCCTGGATCGGCCATCCCCGTGCGGATCGTGTGCCGCGACCCGGACGAGGCGCTGGACAACGCCGCCCTGGTCCGGCGGGTCCAGGCGGCCGCCACGCGGCG
>JAUHXR010000237.1 GCA_030426845.1 Polyangia bacterium
CCGAGGAGCGCGAACACCGCGAGCCCGAGCACGAGCGACACGAACGCGCCCCGCGAGACCGCGAGGAGGGAGGTCGCCCCGACGAGCACCGCGCCGACCACGAGCGCGGCGCGGCGGCCGCGATCATCGGTCGCGAGGGCGAAGCCGACGAACAGCGGCGGGCCTATGGCGAGGAAGCCGCCGAGGTGGTTCTGGTTCATCACCGGCGCGAGGAGCGGGGTGACCAGCTCGACCGGCGCGTAGAGCCCGAAGACGCGGTCGGCGTCGAACACGAGGTGCCCGAGCGCGACCACGCCCATCGTCGCCACCGAGGCCGCGACGGCCGCGATGACCTGCTTGCGCCGACCGCCGGCCACCGCGAGCCAGGCGGCGATCAGCGTGCAGGCGACCGCGAGGCCCTTGACCACCTCGGCGCGCGTCCCGTGAGGCGAGTAGGAGAGCGGCAGCCACGCCGGTGGCTCGGCCCCACGGAGCTCGGCCATCGCGCGCGCCGCGCCGACCACGTCGGGGTGCCACGCCGCGACGAGCGACTCGGGGAGCGGGATCGCCTGCAGGCCCGTCCACGCCACCGCGATGAGGGACAGCCAGACCAGCGCGGAGGCGCGGGGGGACGCGCGGCGGCGGAGCGCCGCGATCGAGCCGGCGGCCACGGAGGCGGCGGCGAGCAGGGCGATGAGGGTGACGCTCCAGCCGAAGGTGCCGCCGAGGAGCTGGGGGGCGAGCACGACCGTGGTCGCGAGCAGGCCGAAGGCGAGGCGATCGAGTCGCTCGGACGTGGACCCCGTGCGCCCGCGGCCTGCACCGGTGCGGCCCGACTCGGAGCGCTCGGCGCCGCGACCTCGCCGTCGGCGTCGTCTCTCCTTACTCGACACCGCTCGGCACCAGGCCGCCGGTGGGCACCCGGGGCCGCGCGGGCGCGGGCTCGGGCGGGGAAGGCGCCAGGCTGGGATCCGGCGGCGCGGGCGGCTCGTGGTACTCGGGCACGCAGGCGCGGAGCGCGCGCACGACCTCGGCGCGGGTCGGGTGCGAGGCGTGCTCGCCGAGCGTCTCGAGGTGGCCGATCAGCTCGTCCCAGACGGCGGGCTGGCGCCTCCCGACGAAGATCTTGGGGTGCCGCGTCTTGTCCGCCTGCTCGGAGTCGACCGACAGCTCCTCGAAGAGCTTCTCGCCCGGGCGCACTCCGGTGAACTCGATCTCGATGTCCTCGCCCGGCCGGAACCCGCTGAGCTGGATGAGGTCGCGCGCGAGGTCGACGATCTTCACGGGCTGGCCCATGTCGAGGATGAAGATCTCGCCGCCCTTGCCCATCGTGCCCGCCTGCAAGACGAGCTGACAGGCCTCCGGGATCGTCATGAAGTACCGCTGCATGTCGGGGTGGGTCACCGTCACGGGCCCGCCCTTGGCGATCTGCTCCTTGAAGATCGGGATCACGCTGCCCGCCGAGCCGAGCACGTTGCCGAAGCGGACGGTCACGAAGCGCGTCTTGCTGCGCCCCGCGAGCGCCTGGCAGAACATCTCCGCGACCCGCTTCGTGGCGCCCATCACGCTGCTCGGGTTCACCGCCTTGTCGGTCGAGATCATCACGAAGCTCTCGACCCCGTGCTGGTCGCTGAGCTCGGCCACGGTGCGGGTCCCCTGGACGTTGTTCTTCAGCGCCTCGCCGGGGTTCCACTCCATCATCGGCACGTGCTTGTGCGCGGCCGCGTGAAACACCACCGAGGGGCCGTGCTCGGCGAAGATCTCGTCCATCCGCTCGCGGTCCGTGACGTCGGCGAGGAGCGGCACGATCTCGAGGTCCGCCTTCACGCGGGAGAGCTCCCGGTGGATCTGGAAGAGGTTGTTCTCGGCGCGCTCGACGAGGAGGAGGCGCTCGGGGCCGAAGTCGGCGACCTGGCGACAGATCTCGGATCCGATGGAGCCGCCGGCGCCGGTCACCACGACCACGCGCCCGCGCAGGTGACGGCCGATCGCGTCGGTGTCGAGCTCGACCGGCTCGCGGCGCAGCAGATCCTCGATGGCGACCGGCCGGATGCGGGTCAGCTCGACGCGGCCGCCCGCGATCTCGAAGAGGCCCGGGATGATCTTCACCGGCAGCCCGACGTCCTCCGCGAAGCGCGTGATGCGGCGGACCGTCTCGCCCGGCGCGCTCGCCATCGTGATCAGGACCTGCTGCGCGCCCTCCCGGCTGCAGTGCGCGGCGAGCTCGTCGGTCGTGCCGAGCACCTTGATGCCGTTGATGAAGAGCCCCTTCTTGGCGGGGTCGTCGTCGAGGAAGCCGACCGGGCGCAGGCCGAGGTCGGGGCGGTTCGCGATCTCCTTGGCCATGATCACGCCGCCCTGACCGGCGCCGACGAGCATGGTCGCGACCGACTCGACGGAGCGCGAGGAGCGTGCGCGGCGCTGGCTCTCGAGGTGCTCGCCGAGCACGCGCCGGGCGACGCGGACCCCGGCGATGCCGAGGAACATGAGGACGAAGTTGCCCGCGATGACGCCGAGCGGGATCACGCCGTGCCGCAGGTAGGCGTAGCTGTCCTGGAGCTCGCCGAGGCCGAGCCGCGTCCAGAGCAGCACGACGTTCGCGATGAGCACCGCCGCGAGGATGCGCCACAGCTCGCGCAGGCCGATGTAGCGCCAGCTGAAGCGCGGGACGCCGAACATCCAGAGCACGAGGTACTCGCCGAGCACCACGTAGGGGACCGTCAGCGCGAGCCGGCCGAGCATGTCGGCGGGCGGGCGCCAGTCGAAGCGCATCAGGAAGGCCGCGGCGAACGCCAGCGCGAGGACGCACAGGTCGATCGAGAGCTGGCTGAGCCGCAGCACATGCTTGCGCACACCTACCTCCGCGCTCTCTCTCGGATGACGTCGACGACCCGCGACAGGTCGCCGTCGGTGAGGAAGCTCGAGCTCGGCAGGCAGATGCCGCGCGCGAAGCAGTCGTCGGCGACCTCGCCGCCGAGCACCGGCGCGTCGGCGAAGAGCGCCTGGGTGTGCATCGGCTTCCAGACCGGCCGCGCCTCGATGTTCTCGGCCGCGAGCGCTTCGATGAGCGCCGTCCGATCGCAGCCCACGCGATCCGGGTCGACGGTGAAGACGGAGAGCCAGTTGGTGTGCAGGCCCCAGTCGGCCTGCGGCATGAGCTCGAGGCCGTCGACGTCGGCGAGCGCGTCGCGGTAGTGAAACGCGATGGCGCGACGCTGCCGGACGCGCTCGTCCAGCACTCGAAGCTGCCCTCTGCCGATCCCCGCGAGCACGTTGCTCATGCGGTAGTTGTAGCCCAGCTCGGAATGTTCATACGCGATCGAAGGATCGCGCGCCTGGGTCGCCCAGAAGCGGGTCTTCTGGACGATGGCCTCATCTCGGGACACCAGCGCGCCGCCGCCGGTCGTGGTGATGATCTTGTTGCCGTTGAAGGACAGCGCGCCGACGCGACCGCGCACGCCGACCTGCACCCCGCGGTAGAGGGTGCCGAGCGCCTCGGCCGCGTCCTCGAGGATTGGGACGTCGAAGCGGGCGCAGGCCGCCTCGAGCGCGTCGAGGTCGGCGGACTGGCCGAAGAGGTGCACGACGACGACCGCCTTGGGGAGGCGGCCGCGCTTGGCCGCGTCCTCGAGGTGCTGCGCGACGAGGGCCGCGTCGAGGTTCCAGCTCTCGCGCTCGCTGTCGACGAACACCGGCCGCGCGCCGAGGTAGACGATCGGGTTGGCGCTCGCGACGAAGGTGAGGGTCGGGCAGAGGACGTCGTCGCCCGGCCCGACGCCGAGCGCCCGGAGGCCGAGGTGCATCGCCGCCGTGCCCGAGGCGAGCGCCGCGCAATGCCCGCCGACCCGCTCGCCGATCTCGCGCTCGAACGCGTCGAGGTTCGGCCCGACGGACGAGAGCCAGTTGGTCTCGAACGCCTCGTTGACGAAGCCGAGCTCCTCGCCGCCCATGTGCGGCGCCGAGAGGTAGATCCGGGGGGTGGTCATCAGACCTCGTAGTACGCGCGGTACCACTCGATGAAACGCCCGATGCCGGTCTCGAGGGGCGTCTCGGGCTTGAAGCCGACGTCTTCCACGAGCGCGTCGACGTCCGCGTAGGTCGCGGGCACGTCGCCCGGCTGCATCGGCATGAAGTCCTTCTTGGCCTCCTGGCCGAGGGCGCGCTCGACCGCGCCGATCATGTCCATCAGCTCGACCGGCGAGTTGTTGCCGATGTTGTAGATGCGGTACGGCGCGGCGCTCGTGCTCGGATCCGGGCGGTCGCTGCTCCACGCGGGGTTCGGCGCGGCGGTGTTGTCCAGGACCCGCACCACGCCCTCGACGATGTCGTCCACGTAGGTGAAGTCGCGGCGCATCTTGCCGTGGTTGAAGACCTTGATCGGCTCGCCCTTGAGGATGGCCTCGGTGAAGAGGAAGAGCGCCATGTCCGGCCGGCCCCACGGGCCGTACACCGTGAAGAAGCGGAGCCCGGTGGTCGGCAGGCCGTAGAGGTGGCTGTAGGTGTGCGCCATCAGCTCGTTGGCCTTCTTCGAGGCCGCGTAGAGGCTCACCGGGTGATCGACGTTGTGACGCACCGAGAACGGCATCTCGGTGTTGGCGCCGTAGACCGAGCTCGACGACGCGTAGACCAGGTGCTTGACGCCGTTGTGCCGGCAGCCCTCGAGCACGTTGACGAAGCCGACGAGGTTCGCGTCCACGTACGCGTGCGGGTTGACGAGCGAGTAGCGGACGCCCGCCTGCGCGGCGAGGTTCACCACCCCGTCGAAGGCGCGCGCGGCGAAGAGCGCCGCCATCGCCTCGCGATCGGCGAGCTCGAGCTCCACCATCTCGAACCCGTCGTGCTTGGCCAGGCGCGCGGCCCGCGCGCGCTTGAGCTCGACCGAGTAGTAGTCGTTGAAGTTGTCGAGGCCGACGACCTCGTCGCCCCGCGCGAGCAGCCGCTCGCTGAGGTGATAGCCGATGAACCCGGCCGCGCCGGTGACGAGCACGCGCGCCATGTCAGAGGCTCCAGTAGGCGACAGAGGAGGGGATCTCGTCGTGCTTCAGCATCGACTTCACGTCGGCGATGGCCCCGCGCTCGCCGAGCATCCCGAAGAGCTTCTCGCGCGGCATCGAGGCGTAGGCCTCGTGCGCGACCGCGACGATGAGCCCGTCGAGGCCGGTCAGCTCGTCCAGGCTGGCGAGCCGGACTCCATACTCTTCCTGGGCCTCCTCCGCGTCCGCGAGCGGGTCGTGGATCAGCGGCTCGATGCCGAACTCGGCCAGCTCCTCGAGGATGTCCGGGACGCGGCTGTTGCGCAGGTCGGGGACGTTCTCCTTGAAGGTGAGCCCCAGGATCCCGATGCGCGCGCCCTTGATGGAGTGGCCCTGCGCGACGAGCTGCTTGATGAGCCGCTGGGCGACGAAGGCGCCCATGCCGTCGTTGATCCGGCGCCCCGCGAGGATGACCTGAGGGTGGTAGCCGACCGACTCCGCCTTGCTCGTGAGGTAGTAGGGATCGACGCCGATGCAGTGGCCGCCCACCAGGCCGGGCCGGAAGGGGAGGAAGTTCCACTTGGTGCCGGCCGCGGCGAGCACGTCGCGGGTGCGGATGTCGAGCCGGTCGAAGATGATCGCCAGCTCGTTCATGAGCGCGATGTTGAGGTCTCGCTGGGTGTTCTCGATGACCTTGGCCGCCTCGGCGACCTTGATGGTCGGCGCGCGGTGCACGCCCGCGTCGACGATCGACTCGTAGACGGCCGCGACCCTCTCGAGGGTCGCCGCGTCTTCGCCCGCGACCACCTTCACCGTCCGCTCGAGGGTGTGCTCCTTGTCGCCCGGGTTGATCCGCTCGGGCGAGTAGCCGAGCTTGAAGTCGACCCCGCACTTGAGGCCGGAGGCCTCCTCGAGGATCGGGCCGCACAGCTCCTCGGTCACGCCCGGGTACACCGTCGACTCGTAGACGACCACCGCGCCGGGCTTGAGCATCGCGCCGACGGTGCGGCTCGCGGCCCGCAGCGGGCGCAGATCCGGCCGGCGGTTCTCGTCGATCGGGGTGGGGACGGTGACCACGAACATCGTCGCGCCGACCACGTCCGCCGGGTCGCTCGTGATCTTCAGCGTGGACGCCTTGAGCACCTCGGCCGAGACCTCGTTGGTGCGGTCGTGACCCGCCTTGAGCTCCCGGACGCGGGACTCGGAGATGTCGAAGCCGACCGCGTCGGGGTACTTCCGCGCGAAGGCGAGCGCGACCGGAAGTCCCACGTATCCCAGGCCGATGGTTGCGATGCGTTCAGTGTTTCCCACGTATCCTCGGCAGGTATGTGAATCGCGCCAGATAGCGCGTCAACCGCCGTAGGTTGCCCCTCCGGAGCCGGGCATTCGCGGACACCCGCCTTGACGCCCAACTGGCCCGGAGTTAAGCGAGCGGGCCCGGGTGAACGGATGAGGCCCGCCCGCAACACAGCCTGGCAGCCATGAGCTGGCTCGATCACATGCCCCGGAAGACCGTCGGCCTCCGCGTGAAGCGCGGGCTCGACGTCGCGGTCGCCCTCGGGGGCTTGATCGGGCTCTCGCCGGTGCTCACCGGCATCGCCCTCGCCGAGCTGGCCTATCACGGGTGGCCCCCGCTGTTCGTCCAGCCGCGACCGGGGCTCAACGGCGCGGTGTTCCACATCCTCAAGTTCCGGACGATGACCGACGCGCGCGACGACTACGGCGCGCTGCTCCCCGACCGCGAGCGGATGACCTCGTTCGGCAGCTTCCTGCGCGCCAGCAGCCTCGATGAGCTGCCCGAGCTGATCAACGTGCTGCGCGGCGAGATGTCGCTGGTCGGGCCCCGGCCCCTGCTCGTCTCGTATCTCGACAGATACAACGCGGAGCAGCGGCGCCGCCACGACATGCCGCCCGGCATCACGGGGCTCGCCCAGGTGCGGGGCCGCAACGCGCTGAGCTGGGAGGAGAAGTTCGCCCTCGACGTCGAGTACGTCGACACGTGGTCCCTCGGGCTCGATCTGCAGATCCTCGTGCAGACCCTCGTGACGGTCCTCCGCCGCGAGGGCATCGCGGCCGAGGGGAGCGCCACCATGCCCGTGTTCCAGGGCTCAGCCCAGGTCGCGACCGCGTGAGCGTCGATCCCCGGCAGCGCTTCGACGGGCAGCCCGGCCCGGTGGGGGAGCGGCTCTACGCGCAGATGGCGCTGATCCGCGCGTTCGAGGAGCGCCTGCTGCTGCTGTTCGACCAGGGCGAGCTGTTCGGGACGACGCACTGCTACATCGGCCAGGAGGCCGACGCGGTCGGGATCATCAACCACCTCCGCGCCGGCGACGTCGTGTTCAGCAACCACCGCTGCCACGGGCACTTCCTCGCGTACAGCGACCGCCCCGAGCTGCTCCTCGCCGAGGTGATGGGGCGTGACACGGGGCTCGTGGGCGGGCGCGGCGGCAGCCAGCACATCTGCTACGAGGACTTCTACTCGAACGGCGTGCAGGGCGGGATCGTGGCCAACGCGGTGGGCGCGGCGATGGCCGAGAAGCTCACCGGTGGCGGCGCGGTCACCGTGGTGTTCCTGGGCGATGGGACGCTCGGCGAGGGCATCGTCTACGAGTCGCTCAACATGGCGTCGCTCTGGGGCGCGCCCGTGCTCTTCGTCGTCGAGGACAACCGCTGGGCGCAGAGCACGCCGGTCGACAAGGAGCTCGCCGGCGACATGGTGGCTCGGGGGAGGGCGTTCGGGATGAGCGCCTCCGAGATCACCTCCACCGACGCGGTGGAGCTCTACGAGCGGTTCGGGGCCCTCGTGGAGCAGGTCCGTGAGACGGGACGACCGCACTTCGAGGTCATCCACACGTATCGGCTCTGCCACCACTCCAAGAGCGACGACCGGCGCCCGGAGGAGGAGGTCGAGCGGCACCGGGCGGACGATCCGCTGCCCAAGCTCGCCGCGCGGCTCGCGCCGGGGCGGGCGGAGGCGCTGGATCGGGAGGCCGAGGCGCGGGTGGACGAGGCGCTCGCGTGGGCCCGGGCGCAGCCCTTCCCGGAGGCGTCGGAGCTGGGGGGCGCGCGTGCGAAGGCCTAACGTCCTCGGCTCGCTCAACGCGAGCCTCCACGCGCTGATGGAGGCGGACCGCCGCGTCGTGCTGATGGGCGAGGACCTGCTCGACCCCTACGGCGGGGCGTTCAAGGTCAGCGCCGGGCTCTCGACCGCGTTCCCCGACCGTGTGCTCACCTCGCCGATCAGCGAGCTGGGCTTCACCGGCGTCGCGGTGGGGATGGCGCTCCGAGGGCTCCGGCCGATCGTCGAGATCATGTTCGGCGACTTCCTCATGCTCGCCGCCGATCAGCTCCTCAACCACGCCACCAAGTACCCGTGGATGTACGACGGCAAGGCGACCGTGCCCCTGGTCGTGCGCGCGCCGATGGGCGGGCGCCGGGGCTACGGGCCGACCCACAGCCAGTCCATCGAGAAGCACTTCCTCGGCATGCCCGGCCTCGTCGTGGTGGCGCCGAGCCCGTTCCACGACCCGGGGGCGCTCCTCGCGGCGAGCGTCGAGGACGACCGTCCGGTGCTCTTCGTGGAGAACAAGCTCATGTACGCGCGGCTGCTGCGCGGCGCGGGCGACGCCTCGATGGCCGACGTCACCGTGCGCTCGACCGAGGGCGCGTTCCCGACGGTGAGCCTCTCCTACGACGGCTTCGAGGAGGGCGAGCTGACGATCGTGGCCTACGGCGGCATGGCCGAGCTGGGCCTCGCGGCGGCCGAGCGGCTGCTCATCGACCACGAGATCGTGGCCGAGGTCGTGCTCCCTTCGTGCTTGAATCCGCTCGACCTGGCGCCGATCGCGCGGTCGGTGCGCCGGACGGGGCGCCTCCTCGTCTGCGAGGAGGGGACCGGGGTCGCGGGGTGGGGCTCCGAGGTTGTCGCGCGCGCGGCCGAGGAGTGCTTCGACGCGCTGGTCGCGCCGCCGGTCCGGGTGACGGCGCGCGACTTCCCGATCGGGAACACGCGCGTGCTCGAGGACGCGGTGCTGCCGCAGGAGGACGACGTCGTGCGCGCGGCGCGGAGCGTCGTCGAGTCGCGCAAGATGCGCGTCGTCGGAGGGTGAGCATGCAGGTCCGGGTTCCGCTCCTCAACGCCAACGAAGACGAGCTCACGGTCGTCGACGTCTACGTGCGGGAGGGCGCGGAGGTCCGCGCCGGGGAGCTGCTCGTCACGGTGGAGTCGACCAAGGCCGCGAGCGACATCGACGCGCCGGTGGCGGGCTTCGTGCGGCGCCTCTCGGTGGCCGAGGGCGACCGCGTCGGCGTCGGCGCGCTCATCTGCTGGCTGACCGAGACCGCCGACGAGCCCCTGCCCGAGCCCGAGGCGAGCGCGGAGGCGGCGGGGGCGTCGGACGTGCGGGCGACCAAGCGGGCCCGCGCGCTCGCGGAGGAGCACGGCCTCGACCTGGCCGCGATCGGCGCGACCGGCATCGTCAAGGAGCGCGACGTCCTCGCGTTCCTCGAGCGGTCGGCCCCCGCGCGCCCCTTCGCCGAGCCGGTCGCGGGCGACCACGGCGTCGTCATCCTCGGCGCCGGCGGGCACGCACGGGTGATCGTCGACCTGCTGCGCGGGGCGCACCCCGAGCTCACGATCGTCGGCGCGGTCGACGACTCGAGCCGCCCGCCCGCCGACGTCCTCGGCGCGCCGGTGATCGGCCGCTCGGATCGACTCGAGGCGCTGCGCGCGAGCGGGGTCGAGCGGGCCGCGCTGGGCGTCGGCGCGGTGACCCACAACGCGACCCGGCGCGCGCTCTTCGAGCGGCTCGCCTCGCTCGGCTTCGAGCTGCCGCCGCTCGTCCACGCGCAGGCGATGGTCGAGCCATCCGTCAAGATGGGTCGCGGCGTCCAGATCTTCGCCGGCGCGATCGTCGGGAGCAACGTCACCCTCGGCGACAACGTGATCGTCAACAGCGGGGTCGTGGTCTCGCACGACTGCGTGATCGGCGCGCACACGCACCTGACGCCGGGCGCGATCCTCGCGGGCGCGGTCACGGTCGGCGAGAACACCGTGATCGGGATGGGCGTGACCGCCTACCTCGGCATCACCATCGGGCGCGACGTGACGGTGAGCAACGGCGTGCACCTGCTGGCGGACGTCCCGGACGGTGAGCTCGTCCGCGCGAGCACGGAGCGGCGCGGATGACCGTCGACCCGTCGCCGACCGCCGCGACGCCCGCGCGCTCACCGCACGCGCGCCTCGTCGACGCGCTCGAGGCGGCCGGCGTCCCGTACGTCTACTGGAAGGCGCACCGCGGGATCGCGCGGGCCCTCGCCGGCGGGGCCAAGGATCTCGACCTGCTGGTGCGGCCCGCCTCGCTCGACGGCGCGCGGGCCTGCCTCGCGCGGGCCGGGTACAAGCGCTTCGGGCTGCCGGTCGGCGCGGTGCCCGAGAGCGAGGCCTGGGTCGCGTGGGACGCGACCGGCGACCGCTTCTTCTACGCGCACCTCCACTGGGCGATCCACGTCGGGCGGCCCACGCTGCACGAGCAGACGCTGCCCTGGACCGACGCGCTGATCGACTCGGCGCGCCGCGCCCCCGAGGGCCTCGCCGCGCTGAGCCCGGAGGCGGAGCTGGTGGTCCTCGCCGCGCGCGGCGTCTTCGAGCCTGGGCGCTGGGCCGGCGCCCCCGAGCGGCTCTCGGCGGAGGCCGAGGCGGAGCTGCGCGGGGCGCGCGAGCGGGTGGACGCGGGGGCGCTCGAGGCGCTGACCGAGCGCCTGTTTGGCGCGAGCGGGCGCGAGGCGCTCGCGCGGCTGAGCGCGCCCGGCTTCCCGGGCGAGGCCGGCTGGGCGGAGTGGCGCGCCTTCGCCCGGGAGGCGCTCGCGCCGCACCGCGTGCCCTTCGCCGATGCGCGCTGGCGCGGCGCGGTGCTGCGCTCGATGGGATCGGTCGGCGCGCGCCGCGCCCTCGGGGAGCTGGCCGACGCGCTGCCGCCCCCGCCGACGTCCCGGCTCCGGCGGCCGGGCGGCCTGCTGGTCGCGTTCGTCGGCCCGGACGGGGCGGGCAAGTCCACCCTCACCGAGGCGGTGGTCGGCTGGCTTGGCGAGCTCTTCGCGACCGACTCCCTCTACCTCGGCCGGGGCGAGTGGGTGAGCCGCGCGCAGCAGGTGGCGGCCGAGGTGAAGTGGGCGCTCCTCGAGCGGGTGACCGACCGCAGCCGCCCGACGGACAGCGGCCCCGCGGACGACGACGGACGGCGCCAGCCAGACGCCTCGCCCCGAGAGCAGCGCGTGCGCTGGGTGCGCGACGCCTCCGCCCTCGCGCTCGCCGAGCGCAAGCACCGCGAGATGCGCCGCGCCGACGTCATGCGACGCCGCGGCTGGATCCTCGTGACCGACCGCTTCCCGCACCCGACCGAGCGGCTCTGCGACGGCCCGGCCATCGTCGCCGACGGGGAGGACCCCGCGATCCGCAGGGGGCTCTCCGCGGTCGAGCGCGCGGTCTACCGTCGGATCACGCGCAGCAAGCCGGACCTCGTGTTCCGCCTGCTGCTCCCGGTCGAGGAGTCGATCCGGCGCAAGCCCGATCACCGCGCGGAGGACGTGCGCGCCAAGCTCGCCGCGGCGGAGCGGGCCGAGTTCGACGCGAAGATCATCACGCTGCAGGCCGACGCCCCGCTCGAGCAGGTGCTCCAGCGCGTCAAGACGGCGGTGTGGGAGGCCCTGTAGGAGGACCGATGGACGAGTGGAAGACGGACATCGAGACCGGACGCCGGTTCGAGTTCGGCAAGAACTGGTCGAGCTTCGTCGAGAACGTGGACGAGGCCCACGTGGAGTCGGCGCAGCACGCGCTCGTGGAGGCGCTCGGGCGCTCGAGCCTGGAGGGCGCGCGGTTCCTCGACGCCGGCTGCGGGAGCGGCCTGCACAGCCTCGCCGCGCGCCGGCTCGGGGCCGAGGTGGTGTCGTTCGACTACGACGCCCAGAGCGTCGAGGCGACGCGCAAGCTCAAGGCCCGCTTCGCGCCGGACGACGACGGCTGGGTGGTGCACCGGGGCTCGGTGCTCGACGCGGAGTTCGTCACCTCGCTCGGCGCGTTCGACGTCGTCTACAGCTGGGGCGTGCTCCACCACACCGGCGACATGTGGACGGCGATGCAGTACATCGAGGGCTCGGTCCGCGACGGGGGCGAGCTGTTCCTCGCGCTCTACAACGACCAGGGCCTCCCGAGCCGGATCTGGACCGAGATCAAGCGGCGCTACGTCGAGGGCGGCAGCGTCACCAAGTCCGCGCTCCTCGTCGGGGCGGGCGCCTACTTCGAAGGCCGCTCGACGATCGGGCGCGTGCTGCGCGGCGAGCCGCTGCTGCCGTTCGAGCAGTGGCGCAAGCGCAAGGAGGATCGCGGCATGTCGGTCTGGACCGACCTCGTCGACTGGGTCGGGGGCTACCCCTTCGAGGTGAGCCGGCCCGAGGAGATCTTCGACTTCTTCCACGAGCGCGGCTTCGAGCTGCTGCACATGAAGACGTGCGGCGGTGGCCTCGGGTGCAACGAGTTCATCTTCCGGCGCGCCCGCCCCTCGAGCGCGGAGTCCCGCGGAGCCGAGGCGCGTGCCTAGCCTGGTGATGTCCTCTGAGCTGTCCTCTGAGCTGTCCTCTGAGCACGGCGAGACCAGGGCGCGGCCGTTGCTCACGCTCGCGACCGCGACCTACCGCCGCGCGAAGGAGCTGGCCGCGCTCCTGCGAAGCTACGAGCGCGACGTCCCGCCGCACGCCGACGAGGTCGAGATCGTCGTCTGCGACAACGCGTCGGGCGCCGAGCCCGAGGAGGTCGTGCGCGCTTTCATGGCACGTCGCCCGGAGCTCGCGGTGCGGTTCTACCAGCAGGCCGAGAACGTCGGCGTGGATCGCAACATCCTCGACGTGCTCTCGCTCGCCAAGGGGCGCTTCGTCTGGTTCCTCGCCGACGACGACGAGATCGCGCCGGGCAAGCTCGACGAGGTGCTCGAGGTGCTGCGCGGTCTCGATTCCGAGATCCTCGTTGTCCGCTCCGACAACGTCGGCGAGTGGGATTCCCTGCCGCCCACCGGGGTGGAGGGCGTGCAGTGGATCGACGCAGGCCTGCCGAGGTGGGCCCCGATGCTCTTCGCGACGCCGTTCCTCGCCTCGATCGTGTTTCGCGTGGAGTCGCTCCGTGAGGTCCTCCCGAAGGCCGAGCCGCTGGTGGGCACCTGCTACGCGGCGTGGGGCCTGACGCTGACCCTGCTCTCACGCGCGGCGCGCGTCCCGTACATCGACGCGCGCTGCGTGCTCGGCAACGCCAACTTCCGAGGCGAGTCGACCTTCCAGACCTACCGCGTGATGATCGACGGGCGCCTCAAGGCGTGGGACCTCACGGCCGACGGTCGCGTCCGCGAGGCGCTCCGGCCGCTGATGGTGCGGCACGCGCTCGCGGGGCTCCGCGGCGCGGCGGCGGCCACCCTCGTTGTCCAGAGCCGGGGAGAGCTCGTCGCGCGCTACGGGTCGAGCTTCGGGGTGCTCGGGCCAACCATGCTGCGCGGCCTGCCGTGGGTCGTGACCGCGGTGACCCTGCCCAAGCCGCTCCGCCGCGCGCTGGACGAGGCGCGCCAGAGCGTCCGGGGGCGGGCCCAGTGACGCGGCTGCGCGAGGCCTACGAGGGCAAACGGGTCCTCGTCACCGGCGACACCGGCTTCAAGGGCGCCTGGCTGGTCCACTGGCTCCAGGCCCTCGGCGCCGAGGTCACCGGGCTCGCCCTGCCGCCAGACGGGCCTGGCCTCTACGGGGCAACAGGCCTGGCGGAGACGCACGCGCACGTCGACTGCGACATCCGCGACGCCGAGGCATGCCGGCAGGTCATCCTCGACGCGCGACCCGACGTCGTGTTCCACCTCGCGGCCCAGTCCCTCGTGCGGCCCAGCTACGAGGCGCCGGTCGCGACCTTCGCGACCAACGTGATGGGCACGGCCCACGTGCTCGACGCGCTGCGCCAGCTCGAGTCCCCGGCCGCGTGCGTCGTGGTCACGAGCGACAAGTGCTACGAGAACGCCGAGTGGAGCTACGCCTACCGGGAGAACGATCCCCTCGGCGGCCACGACCCCTACAGCGCGTCCAAGGGCGCGAGCGAGATCGTCGCGGCCAGCTACCGGCGCTCGTTCCTCGCGGCGCGCGACGTCCGGGTGGCGACCGCGCGCGCGGGCAACGTGGTCGGGCCCGGCGACTGGTCCACGGCGCGCATCGTGCCCGACATCATGCGCGCGCTCTTCGCGTCCGAGGCGGTCGTGCTCCGGAGCCCGGGCGCGATCCGGCCGTGGCAGCACGTGCTCGAGCCGCTCTCGGGCTACCTGTGGCTCGGCGCGAAGCTCTTGGGCGAGGACGGCCCTCGGTTCGCCAAGCCGTACAACTTCGGGCCGAGCCCGGAGTCCTGCCGGACGGTGGCGGACCTCGTCTCGGTCACCCAGTCCGCGCTCGGCGGCGGCCGCTGGGAGGACGACTCCGCCGGCGCGCACCCACACGAGGCCAACATCCTCCGCCTCGCGATTGACCTGGCCTCTTCCGAGCTCGGCTGGCGACCGGTGTGGGGCTTCGAGGCGACGCTGAC
>JAUHXR010000530.1 GCA_030426845.1 Polyangia bacterium
GCAGAGGGATCTGGCGGGACGTCGCCGTAGGGATCGGCGGGCGGCGCGCTCGCGCGCACCAGGCGCAGCCGCAACCGCACGCGGGCGCGGATGGGCCGGTCGCCGCGGCGCGCCGGCGCGAACGAGCTCGCCTCGACCGCGCGGCGGGCCACCTCACAGCGCGCCGCGCTGTCCTCACAGGCCGTCACGCGGGCGCGACCCTCCGGGTCGACCTCCGCGATCAGCTCGACCGGGCCGGCGGGCTCCCCATGTGGCGCGATCACGGACGGCAGATCGATCAGCTCGGGCGGACGATCCTGCGCGAGCGTCGACCGCGCGAGGAAGAGGACCACCCCCGCCGCCATCCACCGGATCTCGCGGCCGCGGACCACCAGCCGCAGCATAGCGGGGAGAGGGGCGACGGGGTCCACCCGCCGAGGTGCGCTCCCTCGCCTGCGGCAGCTCCCGACGGCTCGAGGCCCGACCGTCGTCAGGCGGTGTCTTTGGGCGTCAGCTCACCGATCGGCGCACTCGGCTTCCTGCACGCCCGCAAGGCGCGCCACCAGTGATCCGGAACGGACCGCCTCAGGGAATGGAGTCAGGTACGCGGAGAAGGCGTCGGAACGGTTGGGTAGCTCGAGGCTGTGAGCGCCGCGACCAAGCGGGGATGCCGTCTCGGGCGCATCGCCGGCCGCCCCCTCCAGGACCTCGTAGGTGCGAACCACGTACCGAAAGCAGCGTGTCTCATCGAGGTTCACGAACAGCGCTCGCCCCGCGCTCCACTGCGCCACCTGCTCATCGCCCACGAGGACGGGCGCCTGTGTGCACTCCGGCAGTGTGGGAAAGACGATCTCCCCGCTCTGGTCGGGGAGCTCCCGCTCACCCACGCGGACGGACTGTGCCGAGTCGCCTCGTTCCACGTACGCCCGACGCCACTCGAGCGCGCGCCCCAACTCGCGGATGTCGCCGAAGTTGCGCAAGGGGACCCCTGCGCTGCGAGCGCGCTCCAGGGTCTCGGGTGTCACCGTGGACACGTACCCCAGAAGATGACGATGAACGCCGCACGGCGTCGGAATCAGGAGCGTGAACGAGACCACCGGTATCGGCTCGGTCTTCGGCACGGCGTCGTACCGAAGTGACAACTCGCCGTTCTCGGTTCGCACGAGCTGACCGATGCGTTGTCCGCCCCGCAGCTCGACCGCCGCGCCTTCGAGGACCGGGCCAAGCCGGGAGTCGTCCGGTGCATGGACGATCAGGGTATGCGGGTACGGATCGGCAGGCAGCGTCTCTTCCGTGGACGCCTCGGGCGGGGAGGTGCCACAGGCGCCGCAGAGGACGCCGAGGACCACGGGCCACCACAGGGTCGTTCGAGTCATCGGGGGAGTCTGGGCGCGCGATCGCGGAGCGTAAACTCGGGTTCGATGCCCCAGCATTCCAAATCAAATCGAGGTGTTACCCGCGAGTGGACGAGAGCGTTCGGATACGTCTAGCCGGACGCCGACCACGAATCGCCCACGTCGCGCTCCGAGGACTCGAGAGCAACCAAAGGCGAGAGCGCGCTCAGCCGCCGCGGAGCTGATCGAGGAGGGCCTTGCCGAAGGCGACCGCCTCCTCCTCGCTGACCGGCGCCTCGAGCTGGGGGTCGTAGTGCTCGATCTCGTCCTCGGGCAGGCCCTCGAAGAACCGCGTGGGGACGAGCGGCGTGACCTTGCCGCGCATCACGCGCCGCTGCGGGCGGCTGAGGTAGAGCTGCTCGCGGGCGCGGGTGACGCCGACGTAGAAGAGCCGCCGCTCCTCCTCCACGTCGGTGGGCGCGGCCTCGGTGACCTTCGGGTCGGTCGTCCGGCTGTGCGGGAGCTGGCCCTCGTTGAGCCCGATGAGGAAGACGACGTCGAACTCGAGGCCCTTGCTCGCGTGGAGGCTCGAGAGCGTGACGCGCTCGCCGGTCGACTCCGCGTCCTGATCGACGTTGAGGGTCAGCCGGGTGAGGAACTGCGCGAGGCTCGGGCGCTCCGGGCTCGGCGTCTTCTCGTAGCGCATGAGCGCGCGGAGCACGAAGGCGATGTTGTTCCAGCGCTTCTTGACCGCGGGGTCCTCGTCGTCGCGGAGGCTCTCGAGGCCGACGTCGCGGAACAGCGCGGCCGCGGTGTTGGCCACGCTCGCGCCGCTCTGGAGCGCCTCGCGCGCCTTGCCGATCGCGGCGAAGAGCTGCCGCGCGCCGCGCTGGGCCGCGGCCGGCACGTCCGGGATCTGCCCGATGCGCGCGAGCGCCTGGGGGAACGTGATGTCGTTCGCCATCGCGTAGCGCGTGACGCGCTGGATGGTCGCGTCGCCGATCCCGCGCGTCGGGTAGTTGACGATGCGCCGCAGCGAGAGCTCGTCGCGGCCGTGCACCACCACGCGGAGGTAGGCGATCGCGTCCTTCACCTCCTTGCGGTCGAACATCTGCGTGCCGCCGAACACGCGGTAGGCGATGCCGTTGACCCGGAGCTCCTCCTCGATGAGCCGCGCCTGGAGGTTGCTGCGGTAGAGCACCGCGACCTCGCCGAGGTGGACGTTCTTCTTCTTGAGCTTGTGGATCTCCTTGGCCACGAAGCGCGCCTCCTCGGGCGCGTCGATCAGCGCGCTCAGGCGGACCTTGGGGCCCTTGCCCTTGGCCGAGCGGAGGACCTTCTCGTGGCGCGGGCGGCGGCTGCGCGCGATCGCCGCGTTGGCGACCGCGAGGATCGGCGAGCGCGAGCGGTAGTTGTCCTCGAGCTTGACGATCTTGGCGCCGCGGAAGTGCCGCTCGAAGTCGAGGATGTTGCCCACCTCCGCGCCGCGCCAGCCGTAGA
>JAUHXR010000238.1 GCA_030426845.1 Polyangia bacterium
CGTCCACGAGGTCGCCGCGCGCGATCGGGCCGCCGCCGGGCACCGGCCGACCCATCAGCGCGGGCATCCACTCGCTCGGATCGCCGAGCCGGCTCCACGGCAGATCGAACCCCTGCCCGTGGACGAAACCGCGCAGCGACAGGATGAGACGGAACAGGCGCTCGCGCGTGATTCGACGCGCGACATGGTCGTAGTCGATCTGCGCGTCGAAGCGCCGGAGCTGATCGATCGTGAGCGGATCGCCGCCGAGACCGGTGGCTCCCTCCGCGCCGACCTGACCGCTCTGGGCCACCGCCTCGAGCACCTGGTCGTTGAAGCGGTAGCGCCCGTTGACCTGCACCGCGACGTCGTCGATCCGCTCCGGGAGCGCGGCCGCGACCGTCTGCTCGAGCGCGCGGAGCAGGAGCGCCAGCCGGCCCTCGACGAAGCGCGCGCGGCTCCGCCACGGATCGCGCAGGAGACCAGCCGCGACCGGGCTGGCGGGAGCCGGCACGTCGATCACGCGACCGCCCCGCAGCACGGCGGGGGCCGCGTCGTCGCCCGGCGCGCTGGCCGCGAGCGCGCCCCGGAGGAAGTCCGGGCTCGGGCTCTCGACGCCCACCGACAGCCGCGCGAGGGGGCCGTCGAGCGAGCGGGCGACCTGCTGAAGGACGTCGCTCGCCTGCGCGATCTCGCTCGCGACCACCACCGCCGTGCCCGGCGCCTCGGCCCCCGTGAGGCCGATCGTCACGCGCCCCGACGGGCTCAGGTCCGCGCTCACCCCGCGGCGAGGGGCGGGCCGCGCCCAGACGAGGACGACGCCGCCCCGCACCGGCTGGCGGGCGGCGCCGATCAGCGGCCGGGCCCGCACCGTGAGCAGGCCGTCGGCGTCCTCGGGGATCGCGATCGAGGCGGCCGTCTCGTTCGGACCGAGCACCCGGTAGGCCACCACGCGGCGCTCCGCCGTGAGCACCGAGAGGGCCACGGGCGCGGCGCGAGCGGCGGCCGCGCGGTCAACGGTGACGTCGAGGGCGTGGCCGGGCCGCACCTCGGGTGCAGCGACGCGGACCCGCGCGGCGGCGTCGGGATCGAGCATGAGGCAGCCGTCGAGCTCGGCCGTCCCCGCGCTGAGCGCGATCGCGGTGGAGGTTTGCCCACCGCAGCGGTCCGAGGGATCGGGCGCCCGATCGAGCGCCACGTGGAGCACCGCGACGCCGGACGCGTCGGTGGTGCCGCGGACGGGCGAGAAGCGGCTCCCACTCGCCCGCACCTCGACCCCGGCGCCCGCGGGGCGCCCGTCGGGCCCGACGACGCGCGCGAAGACGTCGCCGCCGAGGTCCGACAGCGCGCCGCCCTCGACCGCGTAGGCGAGCGCGTAGGGCAGGCTCCCGACCCGGACCAGGGCGCCCGCGTCACCGCGGCCGACCCCCTCCTTGCTCGCGCTGACCGTGACGTTGAAGTCGAAGCTCCCGCCTCCGCGACGCGGCGCGAGCCACGAGAGCCGCGCCCGGCCGCGCCCGTCGGTGACCGCGCGGCGGTCGGGGTCCTCCCGCTGGGCGCCGTCGAGGGTCACGGTCGCGCCCTCGATCGGCCGCCCGGCGCGGCCGCGCACCACCACCTCGAGCGGCACCCGCGTCCCCGGCGCGACGAGCGTCTGGGCCGGCGCGACGGCGACGTAGATCGGGCGCGGCGCCGGCTCGCGGACCTCGGTCATCGCGTCGGCGACCACCGGTCGCTCACCGCGCTCGACCCGCGCCCGGATCCGGAGCGCGCCGCGGTGCTCCTCGGGAAGCTCCGCCGAGGCGCTGAACACGCCCGAGGCGTCGGTCGTGAGCTCGAGGGGCGCGAGGATCGGGCCGCGACCCGGGTCCTCGAGCGTGACCTCGACCGCCTCGTCCGCGAGGGGTCGGCCGCCGCTGGCCGCGCGCACGCGACCGAAGATCCGCACCGTCCCCCGCGGCTCGACGGACGGCCGATCGACGAACACGTCGACCCGCACGGGCGGGCGCGTGGAGACGGGCAGCTCGTAGCGCCGCTGGATCCCGTTGGCGTGGACCAGCCGCAGGATCGCGGTGAAGGACGGATCGACGTCGAGCGGGACCGCGAGCTCGACCAGCGCCCGCCCGCTCGCGTCGGTCGTCACCTCGACCGCGTCCTGGGTCGGATCGTAGGAGGCCGCCACGTGGACCGTCGCGCCGGCCGCCGGCGCGAGCTCCGAGAGACCGCGGACCTCGTAGGCGGTGACCAGCCAGCGCAGGCGCTCACCGGGCGCGACCGAGAGGCTCCCGTCGAGCTGCATCTCGACTCCGTCGACCGCCCCCTGTCGGACGCGCGCGCGCGCGGCCTGGGCCGAGGCGAGGCCGGGGGACAGCGCGGCGACGACCGCGAGGAGCGTCCAAGCAACTTGCATGAGGCGAAGCATGATCAACCCTCCTCCGGGACGAGGCGATCGAGGATCGGCAGGGGCGGCGGCGCGACGATCTCCTCCGACGCGTCCGGCTCGGGTGGCTCGGGCTCGGGGCCCTCGTCGGGCAGCTCGACCGCCCGCGACGGAAGCGCGCTCACCGGCAGCACGTCGGCGCGCTCGGGGTTGCGCGCGTCGTAGGCGATCGCGCCGAGCCCGCGGAGGGTCCCGGAGAGCGCCCAGCGCGCGGGGATCGGCAGGCGGATCCAGCCGCCCGGGGTGAGGGGGCGGAGCGGCAGGACGAGGGTCCGGCCGTCCTGGAGCGGCGGGCGCGCGAGGTGCGCGGCGAGCTGGTCGCGGGTCGGCTCGTCGAGCTCCGCGCCGGCCGGCAGCTCGATCTCGACCACCGGCTCGGTCAGCACGCGCGGCGCCCGGTTCTGCACCGTGAGCTGGAGCGCGGCCCGCGTGTCGCGCGCGCCGAGCTCGCCGTCGAGGGTGATCCCCACGCGCGCGTCGCGGCGGGGCCGCACCGTCCAGGGCATGCCGTAGGTCAGCCCGAAGCGGACGAGCGCGACCGCGCCCTCCGGGATCGAGATCTCGAGCCGATGCGCGCCCGGTCGATCCGCCCCCTCGAGGGTCCCGACCCAGCTCGCGCCCTGCGCCTCGAGGGAGACCGGCGCTCCGTCGAGCGACGCCCGCACCTCGCCCAGCGTGGCCTCGGGCGCGAGCCGACCCGCCGCGGCCGCCAGCAGCGCGCGCTCGGCGCGGGGCTCCCACGGCGCGATGTCCGCGAGGGCCTCCCAGGGCCGCGGGGTCGGGGCCTGCTCGAGGCGCATGTCTACGAGGGCGCGCACCAGCGGCAGCGCCTCCGCGCGGCGACCGAGACCGATGAGCGCGAGGGCCAGCATCGCGGTCGGCGAGGCGCGGCCGTCGTGGATCTCGGAGCCGGCCGGCTCGATCCACGCCAGGTCCCCCACCGACACGCGCTGCCGCTCACAGCGGCGGACCATCTCGACCGCGCGATCGCGGTCGCCGCCGGTCAGCGCGAGCGCGGCCGCGACCTCGGCCCAGACCCGGAGATCGGTCGACCGCGCGCCCTGGACCGACGCGACGCGCCAGAGCACCTCGAGGGTCGCCCGCACGTCGGCTCGGAGCGCGGGCCGGCGCGCGAGGTCGTCCGCCACCGGCGCGAGCGCGAGCAGGATGCGGAGCGGCCGGCCGCCGAGCGACTCGGGCTCGATCTGGCGGAGGGCCTCGGGCGACGGAAGCGCCGCCGCCACCGAGCGCAGCGCCCGGGCCGCGTCGGCGTCGCGCAGGCGCTCGCTCCGCCACGCCGCGGCCAGCGCGCGCGCGCTCTCCTCGGGCGCGCGCAGGGTGTCGCGGTCGTCGTCCTCGTAGGTGAGCCAGCGGAGGACCGGCTCCTCGAGCACCTCGGGCAGCGGCTCGCCCGCCATGGCGAGGGCCCAGCCGCTCCAGAGCGGGGCCGCGCCGTCGGCGAGGTCGCCGAAGAGGCGCGGACCGACCGCGACGCGGACCTGCCCCGGCCCCCGCGCGCTCGCCTCGGCCGGCACGTCGATCGTCAGCGTCTCGCCGCCCTCGATCAGCCGGGTCCGCCGGTCGCGCACCGCCCGCGCGTCGGCGAGCACCCGGATCGGGCGGCGCACCGCGTCGATGCCCTCGCCGCCGCTCGCGAGGCTCACCACGATGTGCCCCTCGCCGGCCGCCTCGAGGCCGAGCTCGATCAAGGTCTCTTGCGCGCCACGCGGCTCGAGCCGCACCGCCTGGGGCCCGGGGGCGTCCACCGCGAGGCCCTCGGCCTGTACGCGCACCTCGACCTCGAGCGGCGCGTCGGTCCGGTTCTCGACCCGCACCGGGAGGCGGACGCGATCGCCCACCGTCGCCACCTCGGGCACCGGGGCGTCGACCAGCGCCGCCTGATCGACCGAGATGCGCGCGCGGCCGCTCGTCGTCCAGCCGCTCGCCGTCCAGGCGATCGCCTCGACGTGGTAGCTCGTCAGCGCGTCGGCGAGCGGCACCTCGATCGTCGCCGCGCCCCCCTCCAGCGGGACCTCCCCGGCGAAGAAGAGCGTGGCCGGGAAGTCCTCCCGCACCATCGCGCCCAGCACCTCCGCGCGATCGACCGGCCGGTTGGCCGCCTCCTCTCGGCTGACCGCCTCGGGCTCGGGCGCGGGCGCGGGCTCCATCGCCGGCGCCGACGCGTAGCCCGACCGGCGGCCGCGCCCGGGCATCCCGCCCCCGCCGCCGCTCAACATCTCCCCTTCGCCCATGTCGTAGTCCGCCTCGGCGGCGCCCTGCGCGAGCACGTCGTCGAGGGCGACGCTCTCGTCAGCGACCTCGCTCCCCGACGCGCTGACCGGACCGGCGCGCTGCTCTTCGGCCGCCGCGAGCGAGAGGCGCTGGTAGGCCTGGGTCATCCGGGTGAGCACCGTCTGCGCGGGAGCTAGCAAAGCGAGCTGACGCATCAGCGCGTCCTCCCCGCTCGCGCTCGCGTAGGGGGTGCCGGTCGGGACCACCCGCGCGAACGGGTCACGCACGTCGTCGGCGGTGCCCGCGCGACCGTCCGGGCCGGGCGAGGTGAGCTCCCAGTCGAGCGCGCGCTCGCTCACCGTCACCGCGGGACGGCCCGAGACCCGGCGGAACACGAAGGGGCGCCCCCACGGATCGACGAGCTGCGCCGGCTGGATCATCCCGCGCTGCACCAGCGTGCCGAGCCACCGCTCGGGCGGCAGGCTCGCGCTCGCCCGCTGCGCCTCGGCCGCGTCCGGATCGGTGAGGCGCATCAGGCCGAGGAGCAACGCCGCGAGGCGCGCGCGCGCGACGCGGCGCGCGACCCGATCGAAGTCGAAGCCCGGATCGGCGGCCTCGATCATCGCGATCGTGATCGGCTCGCCGCCGAGGGTGACCGCGGCGTCTGATCGGAGCTGCCGCTCGGCCACCAGGTGCGCGATCACGTCCGGGTGGAACCGGGGCCGGCCGCCGCGCTCCTCGATCAGCGACGCGCGCTCTGCCGCCCCCACGCCGAGCGCGTCGAGACGGCGCTCGAGGAGCATCTCGTAGCTCGTGAGCCCCCGGCGTAGCAGCTCCTCGCGCAGCGCGATCGGATCGCGCAGGACGCCGCGGCCGATCTGCATCCCTTGCCGGTAGGGCGAGACGCGCCCCGGGCTGCGCCAGTAGGGCGTCTCGATCGGCGCGGGCTGAATCGCCTCGGGGTCGAGGCCGAGCGAGGCCGCGAGCGACGCCCGGAGGAACCGTGCGTTCACCGCGTCGGCCGGGCTGCGCGCCGCCTCGTGGAGCGCGCCGCGCATCCAGTAGAGATCCCAGGGGCCCTCGCCGCCGTGCGCCGCCTCGTCCCGCACCAGCAGCGCCGCCCAGCCGGGTCGCGCGGGGGCCGCGCTCAGCCGCACCGACGCCCGCTCGCGCACGAGGTAGCGCGCGCGCTCGGGGGTCACCGACAGCTCGAAGGCGTCGGCCGGGCGGACGAGGAGCGCGTCGAACGCCCCCGGCCCGAAGGCGACCGCGCCGGGCTGATCGCCCGCCTCGCGCGCGTCGGCCGGGCGCATCGCGCGGGCTCGCACCGTGACGTGGCCGAGGAGATCCGCCGGCAGGCTCAGGCGCGCCCGATCGGCGCTCGGCGCAACCCAGGCAGACGCGACCGCGTGGCCGGACCAGAGCGCCTCGACGAGCACCGCGCGGCCGCGCGCCTCGGGGCGCCGGCTGACCCGCGCCTCGATCGTGTCGCCCGGGGCGGCGAGCGGCACCCCGGTCAGGCTCACGGCGAGCTCCGCGTCCACCGCGACCGGCGTGCACGCCCGGGTGGCGCGCGGGGGCGTCGTCTGCACCTCGACCTCGAAGGTGGTCGCCGTCCGGCCGCTGCACTCACCGCCGCGCATCGTCGACGCGGCCGCGCGCGGGAGCGTGGCTGCGATCTCCACGTAGCCCTTGGCGTCGATCGCCGCGCGGACCTCGCCGCCCGCGATCCCGGCGCCCCGCACGATCACCTCGGTGCCCTCCCGGAGCGGGCGGCCGCGCGGATCGGTGACCGCGACGTAGAGCACGCCCGGCACCTCGGGGGTGAGCGCCCCGCCCGCGGGCGTGACCGTCACCACCGCGGGCGTCCGGGTGATCACGTAGGGCGTGGTCGCGTCGATCGTCCCGTAGGCCGCGTGCACGGCCCGGGCGATCAGCGTCTCGCTCGCGACGTCACCGCGCAGGAACGCGGGCGCGCGCACGTCGAACACCGCGAGGCCCTCGGCGTCGGTCGTCAGGGCGACCGGATCGGCGCCCGGACGCACCCGCAGCTCCACCGCCGCGCCGCGCACCGGGGTGCCGCTCGGCGTGGTCACCCGGACGCGCCCCCGCAGCGCGCCGCCCGGGCGCACCATCGCGCGGGTCTCCTCGTCGGCGCCCGTCAGCTCGATCGTCGCGAGGAGACGCTCCACCGTGCGGCGCCACACCTGGACCTGACGCACCGCGCGCGGGCCCGAGGGCTCGAGCTCCGCGACCACCTGGTAGGGCCCGGGCGGCGCGCCCTCGGGCAGCTCGAGCGGCGCGGTCAGCACCCCCGAGGCCCCCGTGGTCCCGCGCGCCTCCGCGAGCGGCGCGCCCTGTGGATCGAGGAGGCGGAGCGCGAGCGCGCGCCCGGCCCGCGGCGCGGGGCTCCGGGTGCCGCGGACCCGCACCCAGGCCTGCACCGCCTCGCCCGGCTGGTAGCGGTTGCGGTCGGTCAGCAGGTCGAGCGCCTCGTCGACGGCCGCGCTCATGGAGAAGGTGAACCGGCGCCCCGGCTGCCCCTCGGGGTGGAGGGTGAGCTCGAGCATCGGCGCGCTCAGGCCCTCCGCCGGCACGTCGATCGCGACGGTGAAGCGTCCGTCCGCCTCGGTGCGCGCGCTCGCGCGGCTCGCGACCACGCGGCTCTGGCCGCTCCCCTGCCGCGCCGTGATCTGCGCGTCGAGCACCAGCCCGCGCCGGGGCCGCAGCGTCGCGAGGCCCTCCACCTCGTAGGCGATCCCCGTCAGGGTCATCGGGTAGCCGCGGGTCGCCGCGGTCGCGCCCGAGAGGGCCAGCTCGTAGCCGGCCCCCGCGCCCTCCTGGACGGCGAAGGACTGCTGCGCGCGCGCGAGCGCGGGCGCGAAGAGGAAGGCCAGGGCGGCGGCGAGGCGAAGCGTCCGGTAGGTCATTCGTGCTCTCAGACGCGCGGGCGGGGGCCTGGGTTTGGCTCGATCGCGCCCACGGTGAGTACCGTGCGGCGATGGGCCTTGTCAGCCGGCCTTCTCGGCCGGCCAACTCAGCCGGCCAACTCAGCCGGCCAACTCAGCCGGCCAACTCAGCCGGCCTCGATCGCTCCCCTCGCGAGCCGGCCTCGCCGATCGGTCTCGCGTTACCGGGCCCAAGCCGCGCCGGGGCCGGCCGTCACGCCGCTCACGGCGCGCGGCTCGCCGACGAGGAGCGCGTGGTCACCGTCCGCCACCTCCTCACGCGGCGCGCCCCGCTCTTCACGGCAGACGCAGGCGCAGGCTGAACGTCGAGCCCACGCCGACGTCGCTCTCGACCGTCACCTGACCGCCGATGCGTCCGACCAGGTTGCGCACGATGCTCAGGCCGAGGCCCGTGCCGCCCTGCTCGCGGGAGCGGCCTTTGTCGACGCGGTAGAAGCGCTCGAAGATCCGATCCTGGTACTTCGGCAGGATCCCCGGCCCGGTGTCCTTCACGTCGACGCGGACGGCGTCCTCGTCCCGCGCGGCACAGACGCAGATCGTGCCGCCCTCGGGCGTGTACTTGATCGCGTTGTCGATGAGGTTGAGGAGGATCTGGTCGAGCGCCCGGACGTCCGCGAGCCCCTCGATCGGCGCGCCGGCCAGCGTCTCCCCGTCGGCCCGCTCGAGCTTCAGCGTCAGCCGCTTCTCGACGATCTTCGGCTCGAGCCCGTCGATCACCCGGCGGCTCGCGCGCACCACGTCGACCGCCTCGAGGACGAACACCGACTCCGGCGACTCCGCGCGGCTGAGCGCGAGCAGGTCCTCGACCACGTTCATCAGCCGCGTCGCGTTGGCGCGGATGTTCGACACGAAGCGCCGCGCGGTCGCCGGGTCGTCGAGCGCGCCGTCCGACAGGGTCTCGGCGAAGCCCGCGATCGCGGTGAGCGGGGTGCGCAGCTCGTGGCTCGCGTTGGCCACGAAGTCGCGCCGGATCCCCTCGGTTCGCTTGAGCTGGGTGATGTCGTGGAGGACCACCACCGTGCGCCCGTCGCGCGGAAGCGAGGTGAGCTGGGCGGTGAGCCACCGCTTGCGCCCGCGGGCGAGCCGCAGCTTGAGCTCGATCTCCTCCGAGGCGCCGCCGCTCGCGACGCGGTCGAACGCCTCGACGAGCTCGGGGCTCGGGACGATCTCCGAGACGCGGTGGCCGACCGGGTCGCGCTCCGCGAGGATCCGCATCGCCTCGTTGGCGAGGAGCACGCGGCCGCTCGCGTCGGCCACGAAGACGCTGTCCACCATCGCGTCGAGGATCAGCGCGAGGGGCTCTTCGACCGCCGCGTCGACTCGGGGGAGCGGGAGGATCTCACCCATCGACGTCAGGCGTCCCGCATCCGGTAGCCGACCCCGCGCACCGTCTCGATGTAGTCGCGCGCCGCGCCGAGCTTCTCGCGCAGCCGCTTGACGTGGGTGTCGACGGTGCGCGTCTCGATGCCGGGCGCGTAGCCCCACACCCGCTCGAGCAGGGCGTCGCGGCTCTGCACCCGCCCGCGCCGGCTGGCGAGGTCGAGCAGGAGCTTGAACTCGAGCGCGGTCAGGCCGATCTCCTCGCCCTCGACCAGCACCCGGTGGCGCGGCACGTCGAGCTCGAGCTTGCCGATCGTGACGTGCTCGCTCTTCTCGCCGCCCTGCGGCTTGGCGCGACGCAACACCGCTTGCACGCGCAGCACGAGCTCGCGCGGGCTGAACGGCTTGGTCACGTAGTCGTCGGCGCCGAGCTCGAAGCCGACCACGCGGTCGATCTCCTCGCCGCGCGCGGTGATCATCATGATCGGGACGTTGTCGGTGGTCTCGTCCTTGCGGATCCGCCGGCAGACCTCGGTCCCGGCCACGTCCGGGAGCATCAGGTCGAGCAGGATCAGGTCCGGCCGGTGCCGTCGGACCTCGGCGAGCGCCGACGCGCCGTCGCGGGCGGTGGCCACCGTGTAGCCCTGCTGGCGCAGGTTGTACTCGAGGAGCTCGACGATGTCGGGCTCGTCGTCGACGATGAGGATGCGCTCGCTCATGACCACCACACTGGCGAAACCTTGCGCGGCCCCGCAACAATCGTGTGACTCGCGCGTGCCGCAGTAGCAAGCACTGCACCCGCCCGGCAGCAAGCACTGCACCCGCCCGGCGGCACCCGCCCGGCGCCGGTAGCGGGCTTGATCAGGGGCGTCGCCGCGCTATGAGGGGGCGATCATGGGTCTGTCGGTCGGCATCGTGGGGCTCCCCAACGTGGGCA
This sequence comes from Polyangia bacterium, assembly GCA_030426845.1. Classification (GTDB taxonomy): domain Bacteria; phylum Myxococcota_A; class Polyangia; order Polyangiales; family Sandaracinaceae; genus JAUHXR01. Next base: position 9,878 of record JAUHXR010000238.1, read on the forward strand.
AGTCCACCCTCTTCAACGCGCTCTCCCGCAACCAGGCGGAGGCCGCGAACTACCCCTTCTGCACCATCGACCCGAACGTCGGCGTGGTCCCCGTCCCCGACCCGCGCTTCGACGCGCTGCTCGAGCAGTACTCCCCCGCCAAGGTGGTCCCGGCGGTGGTCGAGTTCGTGGACATCGCCGGCCTCGTCCGGGGCGCGAGCCGCGGCGAGGGCAAGGGCAACGCGTTCCTCAGCAACATCCGCGAGGTCGACGCGATCGCCCACGTGGTCCGCTGCTTCGAGGACGACAACGTCACACACGTCGACAACCGGGTCGACCCGGCGGCGGACATCGAGACGATCGAGACCGAGCTGGTCCTCAAGGACCTGGAGACGGTCCAGAAGCGGCTCGACAAGGCCCGCAAGGCGTCCAAGGGCCCCAACCCGATCGAGAAGAAGGCGGTCGGGATCCTCGAGCGGCTCGAGGCGGTCCTCGACGAGGGCAAGCTCGCGGCGTCGTTCGACCGGAGCGCCTCGGACGAGGACGAGAAGAGGATCGTCCGCGAGCTCTTCCTCCTCACCGACAAGCCGCTGTTCTACGTCTGCAACGTCAAGGACGACCAGCTCGAGTCGGCCGACAGCGACCCGCTGGTGAACGCCGTCCGGGCCCGCGCGGCCGAGTCGGGCGCCCCGGTGGTCGTGATCAGCGCCCAGATCGAGGCCGAGATCATGCAGCTCGCCGACGACGAGCGGGCGGAGTTCCTCGAGTCGGTCGGGCTCAGCGAGCCGGGGCTCAACAACGTCATCCAGACCGGCTACGAGATGCTGGATCTCATCACGTTCTTCACCGCGGGCGACCCCGAGGTCCACGCCTGGACCATCAAGAAGGGCACCAAGGCGCCGCAGGCCGCGGGCAAGATCCACAGCGACTTCGAGCGGGGCTTCATCCGGGCCGAGGTCACCTGGTGGGAGGACCTCGTCACCCTCGGCAGCGAGGCCGCGGTGCGCAGCGCGGGCAAGCTCGGGATCGAGGGCAAGGAGTACGTCGTCCGCGACGGCGACGTGATGCACTTCCGGTTCAACGTCTAGGCCGGTTCAACGTCTAGGCCGCTTCAACGTCTGAGCCGCTTCAACGTCTGAGCCGCTTCAACGTCTGAGCCGCTTCAACGTCTGAGCCGCCTCGACGCGCGGGCGTCAGCTCGCCGGGACGCGGACCTCGACCTCGACGTCGGGCTTGATCTTCAGGGCGCCGAGCATCGCGCTGAACGGCTTGATGCCGTAGTCCGGCTGGTGGATGCGGACGCGCGCCACCCGGTGCGCGCCGTCGGTCCGCGCCTCGATCGTGACGTCGCGCGAGCGGCCCGCGATTCGCAACGTGCCCTCGATGCGCCAGGCGTCGCCTTCGACCGTGACCTTCTTCGAGGTCAGCTCGATCGGGCCGGGGTGGCGCTTCACGTGCAGCACGTCGTCGCGGATGCTCGCCGCGATCTTGGCCTTGTCCTTGTCGCTCAGCGTCCCCGGCGTCGGCCGGCCGTCGACCCGCGCCGAGACGACCCGGAGCGAGCTGGGGTCGAAGTGCGCGTGCACCGACCCGCCGTCGTCCGAGACCTCGATCGAGAAGTTCGTGACCGCGATCTCGAGGTCGTGGGCCACCGCGGAGAGCAGGCCCTCCTTGAACGTGAACACGGTGCAGGACGCGCTCGAGGCGTCGAAGGTGGGCATGCGGCAAGCGTGACAGGCCGCGACGGATCCGTCCGAGAGTCGGCTCACCCCAGGAGGCCAGAGCCAGCCAACCCCTCGGGATCACCTCGTAAATCATCTGGCAGAGGGGCCAGGGCGCCCTTGGTCGATCGCGCAGAAATGGGACAGCTTCGAAGCGATCCGCGAGCTGCGTGTTATCTTGACGATGGCTCACTCCGGTGAGCCGAGCCACGCGGTCAGATGGGAACGCTACCCCACACTGGTGTGAAATCCTTCGGGAATCTGGCCGCGTTGTCGCGAGCGGGGCTCAATGGTGAGCCCCGTTCCCACCATGGAACGCCCTGCGAGGCCCGGCCCGGCTCGACGAGCCCAACCGCGAGCCCCGGGGCGCCGGCATCTGCTGGAGGAGGGATTCACAACGTGAACATCACCCATACGAACAACCACGCTCGGGCCCATCATCAGGAGGTTCGCCTCACGAGCTGATCCCTCCCTGGTGATCCGAGCACTGCTCGACGCGTTCGAGCAGCCGGGCGGGGCGACTCCGGTCGCTCCGCCCTTTTCAATCGGGCTCCTTCCCTTCGCGACGCGGCGGGGCTCAGAACGTCGGCCGCCCGAAGAGAGAGCGTCTGCGCACCCGGCCAGGAGAGAGGCCGTGATCGAGGCGCCAGAGGAGCGCCTGATACGCATCCAGCCACCCGGCGTTCTCGTAGCGGGAGCCGACCTCGTCGACGTACGCGCGCACCGCCTCGTAGTCACCGTCGTGTGCGAACGCCCAGAGCAGCTGATCATGCTGGGCCGCCCCGAGCTCTTGGCCCTCGAGCGCCCGTCGAATGCAGCCGGTCTCCTCGCGAAAGGCGCAGCTCGAAGCGACGTCGAACGGGTCGACGCCAGGCATCGCCAGATGGCGCTCGTACAGGGGGGGAGTCGGACTCTCCTGTGTGCTGATCGAGCCGTCCGAGTGGATGATCACGGACTCGTAGCGCTCGCGGTTCCCGCGCACCCCCTGCTCGCGGACCTCCCGCTCGAGGCACCGCCGTTGCGACTCGGAGAGCTCGCCGCGGACCTGCTCGATGCGGCGCTCGCCCGTTGCGGCGATCTGCGCTTCGACCACCGCGTGGGTGCCGGGCTCGAGGGAGCAGGTGGACACCAGCGACTGTGGGTAGCGCGCGGCGATCCCACCGTCGCCGCGCGCGGCGGGTCGCCAACCGCGGCGCGTAGCCGCCTCGGGCGAGGAGGAGGGCGGCGGCGCGGCCTGGCGCACCGCCCCGCCGCTCGTCGACAAGGCCGCGCCCGGGTCCGCGCCCGGCTGTACCTCCGGGTCCGAGGTCCCCTCCGGAGCTTGCCCGCGCGGGTCACGCGATCCGGCGCCCATCGCGGCGACGATCGCGAGGAGCACCACGTTCAACCCGAGGGAGAGGCCGAGCAGCCACCGCGTCCACCGAGGAGAGGTCACGCTCGACTCTCTCACGCGCGGCCACTGCGATCGACACCAGGCGCCGAGGCGTGACCAAAGAATAGACCCTCGCGCCGGCTGACGCGTCTTTGCCCCTCGCTCGCAAACCGACGGAGGACGAATCGTGAAGACGCGAACGATGGGGTGGCTCGTGGGGATCGCCGTGGGGATCGCGGGGGCGCTGACAGCGTGTGGCGGCGCGCAGGTGCCCGGCGAGGGCGAAGACCCCGAGGTGGTCACGATCGAGGGCGCGCTGAGCAACGACTACGTGCCCGCGGGCCAGGCCTCGGACCTCGTGTCCCGGATCCGAATCAACTCTGCGGCGCTCGAGAACGCGGCGCGCCCACGCATCAACCTCGCGCTGGTGGTCGACACCTCGGGCTCGATGGACGGCGACGCGATCGCCCACGCGCGGAGCGCGGCCCTCGAGCTGCTCGGCGCGCTGCGGCCCGAGGACCGGCTCGCGGTGGTCGCGTTCCACTCGGAGGCGGAGGTCCTGCTCCCGTCGACGCGCCTCGAGGGCGCCGAGGTGGGCGAGCTCCGCGCGCACATCGGGCGCATGCAGGCCGCCGGCACGACCGAGCTCGCGGGCGGCCTGCAGGCCGGGCTCGAGGAGGTCGTGCGCAACTTCGAGCCCGAGGGCATCAACCGCGTGGTCCTCCTCTCGGACGGCGTGCCCAACGACGCGAGCCCGATCCTCCCGCTCGCGCAGGCCGCGGGCGAGCGCGGGATCCGCATCACCGCGCTCGGGCTCGGGCTCGACTACGACGAGACCCTCCTCGGGCAGGTCGCGCAGCTCAGCGGCGGCCGCTTCCACTACGTCGCGGAGTCCGCGATGGTCGCGTCGGTGTTCCGCGACGAGGTGCTGCGCTTCGAGCGGGTCCTCGCGCGCAACCTCGTGCTTACCCTGCGCCCCGGCCCGGGCGTGCGCATCGACGGCGTCGTCGGCCAGGCGGTCGCCGGCGGCAACGGGCAGGTGCAGGTGTCGCTCGGCGATCTCTCGGAGGGCGAGCACCGCGACGTGATCGTCCGGATGCACGCCGACCCGCGGAACTCCGGCGCGGCGGTCGAGCTGCTCGACGCGGTGCTGCGCTTCGACGACGCGGTCGCGAACGCCGGTCGCCTCGAGCGGCGGGCCTACTTCGGCGCGCGCTCGACGGGCGATGAGGCGCAGCTCGAGTCGGGCCGCAACGAGGAGGTCGAGCGCGCGGCCGCCCAGATGCTCGCGGCGGTGACCACGGTGCAGGCGATCGAGACGGCGCGCGGCGGCGACATCTACCAGGCGCGGGCGATCCT
>JAUHXR010000002.1 GCA_030426845.1 Polyangia bacterium
CAGCGGCCGACTGCGCGGTCGCGGCGTTCGCGAGCGCCGTGTTGGCGGTCGACTGCGCCGTGGCCGCGTTCCCGAGCGCCGTGGTCGCGTCGCTCTGCGCAGCCGCCGCCGCTCCTGACGCCGCGGTCGCGGTCGCGGCCACGGCCGTCACGTCCGTGTCGAGCTGATCGAGCGCCTCCGCCACCGTGGCTCCCGCCACGCCCGAGTCATTGTCGATCTGCGACGCAGAGTAGTCGCTCGCCGCCGCGGTCACCGCGCCGGTGCGACTGTGTACCGAGGTAACGGTGTTGACCTGGGCGCCGGCCTCGACGCCATCGACCTTCGCCTTGTCGGCCGCGCTCATGAAGCCGGCCGCTCCGGTCGTCGCCGCCGCGTGGACACCTCCCCCCGCGCCCTCGTGCGAGGTCGAGAGCGAGCCCGAGTGCGGGTTGGACGCGGCGACGTGCGCGTCGAGCGTCGCGCCATCCGCCGATACGTTGCGCCCGGCGACCGTCCCGCTGAGCGTGATGTTGCCGCCGGCCGCGCTCACCCCCGAGCCCGCCTTGATGACCTTCCCGGTCAGGCCGTCGAAGACCGCGAGCTCGTCGGCCGTCGCCCCCGCCGGGCCGATGACGTCGCCGGTGCCCGCGGTCGCGCGCTGGATCCACGTGGTGCCGTCGTAGATCCAGTGGCTTCCGTCGTCGGTCTGGACGGCTTCGTCGCCCTCCTCGACCGTGAGCGCGAGCCGCGCTGTCGCGTCGGCGACCACCGACACGGTCGGGAGCGCTACCGCGGGGATCTGCGCCGCGGGGATCTTGCCGCCGCCGTCGAGGCTCGCGTAGCCGCCGGCCACGCCTTTGCTCGACGTCGTCTCGAAGCCGGCGGGGGTCGCGGGGTAGCCGTCGAGCTTGGTCTTGTCGGCCGCGGGCATGAGCCCCGCGGTCCCCGCCGTCGCGGCCGGGATCGGGTCCGAGCCGCTGACGTGGTCGCTCGCGTGCGTGGTCGGCGGCCGCGCGGCTCCGGCCTCGTCGAGCGTTGCGCCGGTGAGCGCGGCGTTGAGCTGAGCGAGGGTGCCGCCCCCGAGGTTCGCGATCGACGTCGCGTGCGGGTTCGTGGTGGCGCTCGTGTGCGCCGCGAGCGCGGCCGTGTCGGCCTTCGTCCCGAGCTTCCCGTCGGTGTCGTCGCGCACCTCGACGATCGCCGCCTGGACGTCCGTCGACGTGATGTCGCCGTCAGCCGTGAACGTTGTCGCGGCCGCCGAGCCTCCGCCCCCGCTGTCGATCGTGGAGGCCATCAGAAGCTCCGCGGACCCGGGTCGCTGAAGGTGAGCTGAACGCCCCAGAGAACGTCGTTGTTGTGGGCTCCGCCGTCGTTGCCGCCGACGACCTCGAGGATGTAGGCCGTCGTCGAGCTGATCGTGACGCTGAGCGCGCCCGAGTCGATCGCCGTGATCGTCGCAGCACCGCCATCGTCCGAGCCGAAGAGCGCGGCCCCGCTCGGCGCGGCCGGCGTCGCGAAGTCCGGGACGAAGCTCGCCAGGCCGACGAGCACGCGGAAGCCAGACCCGCGCGCCGCGCCGGGAGTCGCGAGCACACGCACCCGAGTCAGCACCGCGCCGTGCGGGAGGTAGGGCCGCAGGTCGAGGTACGCGCGCGCTGAGTCGGCGACGGAGGTGAGCTGGCCGCGCGGGTCCGCCGAGGTCACCCACCGCGGCCCGGCCGTCAGATCGCCGGTGTTGAAGGCCGCACCCGCGATCGCGATGGTCCGGCTCGGCGTCGCGTCGAGGTCCTCGGTCGCGGCGAACATCGCCCGCGTCCAGTCCATCCACTGGCCGAGCGCGTTGACGATGTAGTTCAGGTGCTGTGCGCCGGGCTCCTCGCCGCGCTCCCAGCCCTCCTCGCGAAGGATGGTCGGCGGCGCGATCTTGTTGGCCGCGGCGTCCGCGTCGTAGGTCGCGTCGGTCGCGAAGTCGTAGTCCTGAGTCGGCTCGGCCATCGATCAGTCCTCCACGCTCGAGGCGTGCACGCCGGCGAGCTCGCCCTCGCCGCCGGGGGTGGTGGCGTCACCGAGGCCGCGCCCGGTCCCGGTCACCGGGTAGTCGGCCGCGTCGGCGAGCCGGAAGGTGTCCTCGATGGCGCCCACGGGCGCGACGAGGGTCAGCCGCACGCCGGGCGGGTCCGCGGGGTCGAGGAGGCCGAAGACGTCGGCGCCGGTGACCTCGGCCGGGAGCGTGTCCGTGAGCCGAACGACGTAGCTCGCTGGCGGCGAGCCCTGGTAGCTCGCCTCGGCCAGCGTCACGCCGATCTCGCGGAGGATCGCCACGAGGGCGGGCCAGCTGCCCGAGCTCCGGAGCTGCGCCGTCCGCGCGCGCAGGAAGGCGCGGTAGGCGACGTCGGTCCGTCCGGCGCGGGGGAAGTCGAGCACCTCGCCCGTCCCGTCGAGCTGCGCGCCGACCGCGGTGTCGATCCAGCGTTCGGAGAAGAGCTGCCAGACCGCGTCCTCGACGTCCTGCACGCCGTCCAGGAGTGCGCAGGTGACCGCGCGAATCCGCGGCTTGTCGGCGAACTGACCGAGCAGCAGCGCGAGCCCGGCCTCGCACACCTGCGCGCGCTCGAACGAGAGCTCGCCCCCGAGGTCCTCAGCGTCGAGGAGGGCGGGCCCGCCGAACGCGAACGGCATGCTGACCGGGAAGCCCATCAGGCGCTCCGGTCCATGGGGTGCGCGTAGATCTTGAGGTCGAGGATGTCGAGCGTCTGGGTCTGCCCCGTGTTGGCCGCCCAGACGCCGATGACGACCTTGTCCATCGGCTCGCCGGTGGTGCTCGTGAGGGGCACGTAGCCGGTGAGCCCGGTGGCGCCCGCGCCGTGCTTGTGCCCGTCCTGGGCCCACACGTCGAGGTGTGCGCGGTAGCCGAGCACGGTCTCGCCCGGTGCGCCGTCCGGGTCCTGCATCGCGTCGCTCATCCAGAGCTCGAGCCGCACGCGGATCCCGCACGCCATCGCGTTCAGATCCATCGTGCCCGGGTTGTCGAGGCCCAGCGTGTCGACGTCCTGGATCGCGTCGGCGAACACGCTGTAGAGGCGCGCGGTGTTGCTCCCAAGCGTGAGATTGGCGAGCAGCCCCTCAGCGTCGCCCCCCTCGTCGTCGCTGAGGACGCCGACCACCGGGTGGAGCGTGGTCGCGGACGCGGCGCCGAAGACCGCCTCGATCACCACGCCGCGGGGGAACGCCGCGACGAGGTACTCGGCCTCGAGGACCGGCATCACCCACACGCCGCTCAGGCCCGTCGTCGAGAGGCGGATCACCGCCTGGTCCCAGTCGTCGGTCACGACCGACGCCGCCGCGCTCCCGGCCTCGTTGCCGATGTCGTCCTCGAAGTGGATCGGGCTGTCGGACGCGAACTGACTCAGGTCGGTCCCGTTCCACTGCCACACCGGACCACCGCCAGCCTCGTTGACGGCGGTCGCGTTGGCGATGATGGCGTCCTTGATCCGCTCGAAGGTTTCGGCAGGGATCTCGTAGCGCAGGTCGGCGGGGAGCGGCCGCGGGCGGTCCTGCAGCACGCGTCCGATGCTCGCGTCGGTCTTCTCCGGGATGGTGACGGGCATCGCTCAGGCCTCCGTGATGTCCATGTCCGAGGTGTCGAGGCTCACGATCTCGTCCTCGGCGACGGCCACGCTCGCGCCCACCGGGCTCGGCGCCGTGCCGACGGTGATGGTCGCGACCGCTTCGATCGCCGCGAGGCTCTGCAGGACGCACGAGAGCTGGGACGCGTAGAGCGTCTCGCCCACCGTGTACTGCTGCGCCCGCGCCGCGACGGCCGCCTTGGCCTCGTCGGCCCAGCCCGCGGCCGCGCCGGCCGCGAGGACGACCGTGGCCTCGAGGTAGACCTGGACCTGGCTCGCGCGGGTGAACGGGACCGAGAAGCTCTGCCCCGTGTCCGGGTCGACCGCGGTCCCGCTCGAGCCCGTGCCGACCGCCTCGATGCCGACCGGCTTGTTGTTCCAGATCGCTTGCGCGACCGCGTCGTCGTCGGCCGAGGGCGGGCTCCCGTCCCAGATCACGACCTCGAACGACTTCGCCGGGCGCCCGGCCGCGTCGACCGCGTTGGTCACGTTCTCGTAGGCACGCACCGCGCCCGCGATCTCCGCGTCGGCGAGGAGCCGGGCGACGGCTGCGCGGACCGCGGCGAGCGTGGTCGATCCGAGCCCGCCGAGCTCGAGGATGCGCTGCTGCGCGAGTTCGACGTCGTCCGCGCGCTCGCGACCGAGCTCCGCATCCTGCGCGTTGGTGATCGAGTTCCACCCCGAGGACGGCGTGACGATGACGGTGAGCGTGCCGCTCGGCGCCGCAACCGGGCCCGTCGCCACCGACTCGAGGGTGACCGCGATGTTCGCCGGGCTGCCGCCGGTGTTGGTGACCGTCTCGCGCGTGCGGAACTGCGCGTCCGGGTTGCCGTCCACCGCGGCGACCGCGCCGGCCGTGAGGGTGGAACCGGCGTTGAGGTTCACCGTCGCAGCGACGACGGACCGCGTGGCCGCGCGGCGCAGAGTCCCGGTGAGGCCGGCGACGCGGTCGAGGCTGAGCCCCTGCGCTCCGCCGTACTGCGAGGCCCAGGTCTCCTCGCTCGCCTCCCAGACCTTGGCGAGCTCCTCGCTCAGGACCCCAACGAGCTGGTGCAGAGGGCCGGCGCGGAAGTTGAGCCCCTCGAGCGCGGACTCCGACTCGAGCCGCTGAATCAGCGCCTCGAGGATCTCGGGCTGCCGACGCGCGACGAACCCCTGTGCGGTCAGGCCAGGCACGTCAGACCTCCACCGTGCCGACCCCGTCGGCGGTTCGGAGCCGCACGCGGCCGGTGAGCCGACGCGAGGCCGGGTCGAGGGTCAGGTCGATCGCCTCGATCTGGCGCACGCCGGGCACGCGCCGGATCTCGCGCGCGAGCACGGTCCGCACGGTCGCGAGCGAGACGCCCTTGCGGAGGATCGATCCGAGGTACGGAACGCCCTGGGCGACGTCGAGGAACCACTCGGCACGCCACCACCGCAGGCGCACGTTGACCTCCTGCACCACGGCGTCGAGCCCGGTGACGACCGCGAGGTCGACGCCGTCGACGTGGAGGTCGCCGGCGACCGGGTTGGTCACGTCGTCGACCTCGCTCGGGAGCGTGAGCCTCAGATCGGCCACGTCAGTCCTCCGCCGTCACGGTGGAGCTCGCGCTCGTGATGGTGCCGCTGACGTTGACGGGGCTCGGGTTGAGAACGCCTCCCGTGGCTGAGGTCAGGAACGTCCCGGTCGGGATGGTGACCCGGACCGAGTCCCCCTCGCGCGCGACGCCCTTCGTCGCCGCGGCCGAGCCGAGCCGCACGGTGGCGTCGGTGATGTGGACCTCGCCCGCGCTCGTGACGCGCACCTGCGCCCCGCCCTCGCGGCCGACGCGCAGCTCATCGGCGGGCGGGCTGTCGAGCACACGCGCGGCCGACGGGAGCCCGGGGATCGCGATGGCGTTCGCGAGGTGGTGTAGCCGCGTGTCCGGGGTGACCGACTCGTCGCCGGTCTGCCGCCACCGCTGGTAGTCGCGCTCGAGGACGAGGAGCACGACCTCGTCCCCGGCCGCGATCGGGAGGTGGACGAACCACCCGCCCGCAGTCGCGCGGAGCTGGAGAACCGGAACGCGCCGGAGGATCGGGAGCTGCTCGAAGACGCGCCCGCCGTCGTTGGTGGTGAGCGCGCGCTTCTGCATCACGCGCACGTCCGCGGTCTGCCGGGCCGCGTCGTAGCTCTCGACCCGGCCGACGAGCGCGGTGTGCAGCTCATTCTGCAACGCGCCGCGGAACGCCTCCATGTACTCGGCGAGGGTCCAGTCGGGACGGTCGATCTCCTCCGTCATGCCGCGGCCTCCTCGGGGGCGAGCTCGCAGGTCGCCTGCCAGGTGTCCGAGTGCGTGTCGCCCTCGGCGCGGATCGCGCGGACGACGTAGGTCCCCTCGACGCGGTCCGACTCGAGGCGCACGCGGCGTCCCGGCCAGAGGTCGGGGGCGAGGAGGGCGCGGGCCGTGACGTGCCCCCGCGGCCCGACCTCGGGGCTCCCGAGGAGACCCGTGTCGGCCGCGAGCCGGACGGCCTGCGACTGCAGCGCGCGCCCGCGACGGACGACCTGGATCGCGCCGTGCTGGACGCTCCAGCGCAGCCCGTACGCGCGGAGGATCTCGGTCAGCTCGCGCGCGGCCTGCCCCGAGAGGACAGTCCCCTCGGGGTAGGTGGTCTGCCCGCCCTCGAGCTTGGCGAACGTCTCGACCTGAGCGAGGTTGCCCTCGCCCACGCCGAGCGCGGCTGCGCAGTCGCGGAGCACGGTGGTGAGCCGGACCCCGGCCTGGTAGCTGCGCGAGACGCGCGCCTCGCGGAACGCGCGCCCGCCGTCGGTGGCCTCGACCACCGTCACCCCGTCGACCTTGTCCTGCTCGTGGCGCACGGGGGAGGGCCGCCCTCGGCGACCGGCGCGGGCGCGGAGAACCGACCCACGGAAGACCTCGGCCCGGCCGTCGACGTAGCCGGCCTCGACCACCACGAGCGCCTCGGCCGCGTCGCGGATGAGCGCCTGCGAGTCGCGGGTGATGTTGTAGAGCCGGATCGTTGCGTGGTTCGGGCTCGGCCGGACCGTGCGCTCGATCTCGAACGTCACGCGCAGCGGCTTGGCCACCACGAGCTCGCCCACCTGGACGCGCCAATCCCTGTCGAAGAGGCGCGTCACGCCGCGGCCTCCGCGAGCTCGGCCTCGGTCACGTAGACGATCCGGGCGCGATCACCGCCGAGGGAGTCGAGGGTGAGCGCGGGCGTGGGCGAGCGACCGTCGAGGATCACCAGCTCGCCGGGCGGCATCTCCGGCCGGGCGCCGCGCACGTAGCGCAGGAGCGGCACGTTCGGGATGACGCGCAGGCCGCCCGCGAGGAGCACGCCCTCGGCGTCGGAGACGTCGAGCGCCCACCGCGCGGCGCGCTGGAGCCAGCGCCAGCGCAAGACGAACTCCCGGCCGTCGAGCTGAACGCGCTGGGTGGAGTCGGGACCCGCGGGCTGTCGGAGGATGCGGCTCATCCGAAGATCCCCCGCCACGCCTGCAGAGCGAGGCTCGTCTGCGGCTCGTCCTCGACGTCGTCGGTCCCCTGCGCCCCCTGATCGCGTCCGCGTTGGTCACGAGGGCGAACCGGCTCGGCGACGTCGACCAGCTCCGTCGCGACCTGCCGGATCGGCACGAACACCAGGTCGGCGACGAGCAGGCTCCCACGGTCGCTCGTGCGCTGCGCCTCGGCGCTGAGGAGCACCATCGACTCGTACGTCTTGAGCTGGGTGCGGACCGTGGCGAGGTAGCCCTCGTCCCGCGCGAGCTCGAGCGCCGCCCAGTTGTCGGCGGTGCGGGTGATCTCCTCCGACGAGGGCCGGAAGACCTGTGCGGTGAACGCGGGGAGCCCCGGCGGTCGCAGCTCGACGCCCTCGGTCGCACCCGGGGCCTCGAACGCGAACCACTCGGGGTCGTCGGCCTCGATGGACTCGATCGGCGAATCGCTGATCGCGAGCTGGAGGTCGAGGGGCGCGCGCTCGGCGCGGTAGTGGTCGGTGATGTCGACGCCCTCCTCGACCTCGTTCTCGGTCGCGACCGCGGCGACGCGGTGCGTCTCGACGAGCACGGCGTCGGCGACGATTGCGAGGAGCCCGTCGGGGGTCTCGAAGAGGATGTCGGCGGCGGCCATCAGGTCGCCCCCTGCGGCAGTTCGGCCACGGCCTGATTGACGAGCCGACGCTCGTGGTCGGAGAGCGCGCGCTCGACGAGCCGGCGCGTCCGCTCCGGATCCCCGCCACCGTTGATCGTGATGCTAGGCCGGCTGTCGACGCGAACGTCGGTACGACTCGGCGCACCTTGGGCGACCTGCCCGACCGGGATCACCGGTCCCTGGCCGATGAGGCCGCGAAGGGCCTCGGCGTTCAGCGCAAGCCGAGGCCGCGGCACGCGCCCTCCGCCCCGGGCTTCTGCCCCGTCGGGCGTCGTTTCGTTCTTGCCCTGAGCGGCCATGAACGCGCTCCGAAACTCGCGACGCTGTCGCGCCTCGGGCGAGAGGTTGCCCGGATCCTCCACCAGGCCAAGGAGCTGCCCGGCCTCGCGAAGCACGTCGACAAATCCCTCCCAGGCGGACGTGAGGGCCTCGACGATCGTCTGGGTGGCCCCCACCCCGAAGATTCCATCGATGAGGGCGCCGAGAGCTGACTCGCCTCCCTGAAACGCGACGATCAGATCGTCGATGAGGAGGACGAGCAGGCCGAAGCCGAGCAGCCCCAAGGTGAGCGGCAGGAAGGCCACCGCGAACGCGATGGCGAGCGCGCCGAGCACGGCGACGAGGGCCCAGAGCCCAACCTCGAGCGCGTTCGATCGACGGAGCGCGGCGCCGATCGAGACGGACCACTCCGTCACAACGTTGAGCACGCGCGTGAGGGTGGGGAGAAGGGCGGCGCCGAGCTGGCTCTTGAACGAGAGGGTCGCGGTGTTCCAGTCGGTGAGCGCGTCCTGGGCTGCCTCCGCGTTGACGACGAAGTCCGCGCTCAGCCCGCCGCCGAGCTCGCGGAAGCGCTGGAGCAGGTCCGCCACGCCCTCCTCGCCGCCGTTGAGCAGGGGGAGCAGCCGGGCGCCCGAGCGGCCCATGAGGGTCTGCGCCAGGGCGACCTTGCGCGTCTCGTCGTCGAGAGCGCCCATGCCCCGGGCCATCTGGGTCATGAGCTGGTCGGCCTCGAGGAGGTTCCCGTTCCCGTCGTCGACCGTGACCCCAAGCGCCCGGAACGCCTCGACGTACTGCGCCGACCCGCGCGACGCTTCGAAGGCCGCGCGCTGGAGCCGCATGAAGCTCTGCGACATCGCGCGGCCGTCGACACCCGCGCGGTCGGCCGCGAACCGCCAGGCCTGCAGCTGATCGGTGCTCAGCCCGAGCTGCTGCGACGTCTTGCCCAGCTCGTCGCCGAGGTCGATGAGCTCCGTGGTGAACTGCGCGACCTCGCGCACCGCGAGCGCGCTCGCCATCGCGGTCGCGAACGCGCCGAGCTGCGGCAGGGCGGTGCGCACCCCGGCGACGAACGTCCCGACGGACCGGTTGGCCGCGCGGAGCTGCTCGCCACCGCGCACCCGGATCCGCAGGTCGGCGAGGACGTCACGAAGCGACACGCGTCACCTCTTCCCGCCGGCGCGCGCGCGGCGCGCAACCTCGAGCTCCGCGCGATCGAACGCGTCGAGGACCCGGTGCGCGTCCAGCACCTCGCGCATGGTCCACGCGTCGAGGTCCCGGAGTCGCTCCGAGTAGCGCTGCGAGCTCGCGATGCGGTGCGCCCACCAGTCCACTCCCTCGGGGATGCTCAGCCCGACCGAGTCGTCGGGCCCGGGCTGCGCGGCGCGAGCTCGCTCAGAGACGTAGAGAAAAAAGGGGACCACTGGACCCGCAGGTGAGCGGCCACGAGCTTCGGCACGAGCGCGGCCTGACCTGCGAGCCGGGGCGCGAGTTCCTCGAAGGGCATCCGCTCGGGCGAGTCCCCGAGCGCGACGACGTCCGTGTGCTTCTCGCACGCGTCGACGAAGGCGACGAAGAGGTCCTCGTCGGACATGACCGACTCGATCATCGCGAGGAGGTCGAGCTCCTCCGGGACGTCCCCGGTGCCGGCCGCGCCCTCGAGATCCTCGAGGTGCACGCCCGAGGCCCGGAGCGTCCGCGCGAGGAGCGCGGTGAGCTTCGGGATCCACCGCTTGCCCTCGGCGTGCGGCCACGGGCGCGCCGTGAGGCGGTAGCTCCGCCCCATGGCCTCGATCGTGAAGCTGTGATCCTCGGTCGACATCAGAGCGTCGTGTTGCCGCCGTTGAAGGTCTCGAGGTGGCCGAGCCGGATGGTCCACACGCGCTCGCCGGGGCCGCGCGCGTAGGTGACGGTCGGGGGCTTCTGGATCCACGCGCTGCGCGAGCGGTGGATGCTCCGCCCGAGGAGGTCGCGAACGTTGAACGCGCCGATCGACACGCCGAGCGGCGTCGCCCGACCGGTCTTGCGGAGCTGCGAGAGCTTGTCGTTGCCGTCCGCGGTCTGGAGCAGGGTGATCGTCGCGGTCGCGCGGTCGTCGTGGATCACGCCCACCGCCACGTCGCCGAAGACTCCGGCCACGTCGACCGTGTCGTCCTCTTGCTTCTCGATGTTGACGAACTCGTCCTCGCCGAAGCCGCCGTCGATGCCGACGCCGGCGATGTCGAGCACGATCTGTCGGGGGCTGTAGCCCCAGGTCTGGCCGCTCATCGCTCAGCTCCTCACGGGGCGACGTTGCCCCCGATGTCCACGAAGCGGATCGCGCCCTGCGCCCGAGCACCCCAGCGCACGCCGTTGAAGTAGCGCGCCTGGCGATCCGCCGTGGTGGTGTCGTCCAGGTCGGTCGCGGTGACCACGATCGACTCGGGGTCGTAGATGTTGAACGGCGCGGCCGAGAGCCGAGAGAGCACGCTCTCCACCTCGCCCTGGAACCGGGCGATCCCTCGCCGGGTGTAGGGCATGCGCGGCTCGGAGATCTGGAGGTTGAAGGCGACCTCCTGCAGGCGCGCGTTCGTGAGGTGGATTCCCTGGATCACGTCCATCCACTCGCCGCCCGCGCTCAGGCCGCCGGTGGTGATCGCGGTGCCCTGGTTCGTCCCGGGCGGGACCGCCTCGATGTAGACCAGCGCGCGCTTGCTGTTGACCGGCGACTCCGGCGTGCCCGTGAGGCGCGTCAGGACGGTCGAGGAGAGGTCGTCGGGGAGGATGCCCGCGAGCGCCTTGAAGTCCCAGCTCGCCTCGCCGGGCTCGTACGCGCCGAGGATCCGACCGAGCATCGCGGCCGCGGGGAACCGGCCGTGGTTGCGGCGCGAGTAGAAGAGCTTCGTCAGCAGGTAGTCGGCGTCGACGAGCACGGTCGCGACGTCGGTCTCGACGTCGTCCTCGACGTCGCTGTCGAAGCTGTGCGGGACGTAGACCGAGTCGGCCTCGCGGGCCTCGACCCACGCGGCCACCGCGGTGATCTGCGCCTCGCTCTGAGCGTCGACAACGTCGAGCGCGTACCAGTCGGCGTCGGCCGCCTCGATCGCGGCGAGGTCGGTCGCGAGGTCGGTCCCCGGCTCTGCGGTGCGGTCGTCGATCGCGAAGTTGGCCGAGGCCACGTAGGACAGCCACGCCCCCGGGACGTCTGCCGCGATGTCGACGTAGGTCGCGCCGTCGGTCGCCGTGACGTCGACGGCCGCGTTCGCGAACACCGACCCGTAGCCGAGGGTGAACGTCCCGCCGACCCCCGACTGCGCGGGGATCTGGACGCTGGTGATCGAAGAGAAGATGCGCGAGCCCGCGACCGTGACGCCGCCGGCGTCGGGGATCGCGATGGTCTCCGTGATGGTGCGCCCGTTCGCGTCGGTCCCGGTGATCACCGCGTTCGTCGCGTCCCAGTCGGCGCTCGCGCTCAGCACGAGCTCGACGTTGCGCGGGGGCGAGAGCGTCCCGCCGCCGATCACGCCGTCGAGGCCCGCGCCCGAGATGGTCTGCAGGGTGGCCGCGCTCGCCCCGGTCGCGATGATCGCGTCGACGTCGGGGTTGATCAGCGCGACGAGGTCGTCGAGGACGTCGGCCTCGGCGTCGCCCGCGCCCGCGGTGACCGCGAACGACACCCCGCCGATCTCCACGCTGAACACCTCGGTCTCGACCGGTGCGCTCGGCGTGAGCCGGATGGTCTGGGTCGGGGCTCCCGCGCGACGCCCGACCTTGAAGCGGTCGGGGGAGGGGTCCTGCGCCTTGAGCGCCTGCGCCGCCTTGTAGAGCGGGTGGGCGGTGGTGAAGCCGTCCACGAGCATCTCGTCCGCGGTCTCGTACTCGCGGACGCGGTCGAGGAACGCGGTGTGGTAGCCGACGAGCAGCGCGATGCCGAAGCCGCGGCGGCTGACCGTGCGCGTCGAGCGCGTGATCGTGGAACGGACGAACCGGTTGAGGGAGGCCATCTGCTACTCCGGCGGGTTGATGTCGGACTGCAAGCCCGCGTGAAGGGGGGTCCCGTCGACGTCATCGGCCGTGTCCGCGGTGATGCGGCCGGTCTCGATGTAGGTGCCGACGTTCGTCTCGTCCTGCTCGGACCACACGTAGCCGAGCACGACATCCATGGCCCAGAACGACACCTGCCGGCCGTCCTCGACCCGGTCGAGCGCGACGGGGTTCTCGGTCGTCTGGTAGCTGAGCCGCAGCCTGCGCAGGGACTCCTGCGAGGAGTCGAAAGCGAGCCGCGTCCGGAGGCGCTCGAGGAACGCGCGCGCGCTCTGCCCGAGCGGCTGGCTCGGGCTCCACACGCTCACCTGCAGCACCATCCGGCGGTGCCCGACGATCTCCTCGATCAGCACGCCCGCGTCGGTCGACTGACGTCGGTCCTCGGTCCCGTCGGCCGGCGTGGCGATCACCGCGAGCTGCGCGCGCGCGGAGGTGTGCATCTGGCGCGGCTGGTCTGCCCAGTCGCACGGGATGCCCAAGAGCGACGCGAAGAGCTTCGGGAGCTCGTCGTTCCACGTGGTCCAGTCGGTCATCCGACCGCCGTCCCGTTCACGTAGGCGCGCACCGCATCGTGGAGGGCGCCGGTGTCCTCGAGCGGGGTCGGGCTCCCCTTCGCCCGGACGGTCTCCTCGTCGAGGGAGACCGTGCGACTCATGCGGGCGCGCATCTTGTCGCGCAGCCCGACCGCGACCCGGCCGAAGGCGTCCTCGACGTTCTCGCCGCGAGCCACGCGCTCGGCAGCCGCCGCGAGCTCGCGCTCGGTCGCGGCCGTCTCATCGTCGACGGTCGCGCGGACGAAGCTCCGCGGGGGCTGGTGCTCCGAGCCGAACTCGCTCAGGAGCGCGACCTCGCGGATCGTGGCCGAGCTCGAGCCGGGGTGCTGTGCGGAGCCGTCCTCCTCGTGCACCCCGACCGTGACGCGCGGGGGCGCGCTCGCGAGGCGCTCGAGCGCGGCGGTGAGCCGCGCAGCGCCCCGGTCGATGTCGCGGACCGTCACGTGACCCTCGGGATGACGGCGGGCGCGAGCTCGGCCTCAAGCCGTTCCCGCATCTTGCCGTACGAGCTTTGCCCGTCGTCCTGCTTGAGCCGCGCGTCGCGGCCGTGGACGTCCATCGCGAGCATGTGCGCCGCGAGGTACCCGTGGGCCTCGCGCGTCCGATCGCCCCACACGTCGACCGGCGTGCGCACGGCCGCGTCGGCCAGGACGGTTTCTACGAGCGAGCGATCCTCCGGCGCGTGCTTGAACCGCAGCCGGAAGTTCGCCTCGTCGTAGTGCTCGTCGGTGGCCGTGGTGATCGGCATCTGGGGTCAGTCGGTGAGGGCCGCCGCGATGGCGTCGCGGAGCGCGTCCGCGCCGAGGCGGAGGTCGACCTCGAGGCCGCGCTCCCGCGCGAACTCGCGGAGCTGGTCGCGGTCCATGCCCGCCAGGTCGTCGCCGGCGGGCGTGGAGGGAGCGGGAGTCGGCTCGGCGCCGTCCTCGACCTGGAGGTCGCCGCGCGAGAACCGCGCGGCCGGGCCCTTGATCTCGAGGAGCCCCTCGACGTACCAGCCGGGCACGTCCCGGGACTCCCCGGGCCGCAGCGAGAACGGGGAGACGGAGGTGTCGCCCTTGCTGCGTCCCGGGAGCCCGAGAATGCGCCGACCCGCGTTGAGCAGGCGCGCCATCAGTCGAGGTTCTCGACGTAGAGGGCGTGGGTCGGGCGCCGCCAGTCGACGCCGCCGCAGCGGGCGCGGGCGCGGGTGACCCACTCCCAGCCCTGGAGCTGGGGAGCCTGCTCCTCGTAGGCGATGGGCATCGGCCAGAAGAGGACCGACTCGGACATCGGGTAGCAGATGCCCTCGGGCGGGTCGGCGACGCCGACGTCCGCGCCGGTCGCCGTGTCGAGCGCCGAGTAGCGCTCGATGCGGCGGATGATCCGCGCGTTCCGAAGGAACCACTCCTTGATGCTCATGTCCGAGCCGGAGGCGCGCGGCGTGGTCGCGAGCTTGCCCTCGTAGGCCGTCGGGAGGACGAGGACGTGGCCCCCGAACATCTCGGCGGTGTCGAGCGTGTTGGTGATGAGCGTCTGCTCGATCTCGTTGAGGTCGGCGACGATCTGGTCCGGCGTGGTTCCGCCCGCGAGCCACTCACCGTTGGTGAGCGTCAGCACGGGGACGTCGGGGCCGTTGAAGAACCCGGTCAGGCCGAGGCGCGAGTCGCCGCGCCGACCGATCAGGTCGAGCCCGCGCGCGATGACGTCGGCGCAGACGTCGCCCTTCCACTGGGGAAGCGGCGTTCCCGCGAGCGCGGCCTGCTCGAGGTCCTGCACCGTGTAGGCGTAGGACGCCCGCACGTTGACGTACTTCCGCAGGTCCTCCTCGACGCTGAGGTCGACGCGCGGATCGTCACCGGCGAGGTCGGTGCTGATCTTGGCTTCGCCCTCGCCCTCCATGAGCTGCGTGGAGTAGCTCGCGGCGCCTCGCGGATGGCCGGTCTCGACGGGGACGAATTCGGCGGCCCGGACCCGCTCGTGGATCTTTGCCTCGATGCGGCCGCGCTCGTGGACGAGCTGCCGCGCGAGGAACGCGGTGAGGTTCGCGTCGAGGCGGACGCCCCGGCCGCGCAGGTGCGCGCGGAACTCGTCGAAGCGGGAGAGGATCTGCGCGTTCCGCTCGACGAGGTCGCCGTGGGCCTGGACGAAGGCCTCGCCGTCGTACCGGGTCACCTGGTGCTGCGTGGTCATGGTTCGTTTCCCTGTCGGTGGGTTGTTTCCGCCTCGCAGCGGATCAGAGGTCGACCTCGATGACGCCGAGCTCGCCGGCGGCGCCGCTCGTGAGGATGCGGGCGGCCGCGAACGCGACGGCCGTCGCGGTGTCGGCGTCGGTGCGGAACCGGCCGATCTCGGTGCCCCCCGCGCCCGTGGCGACGCGGACGAAGACCGAGTCGGTCGGGTCGAAGGCGTCCTCGAAGCGGACCCACATCCGGCGATCGCGGACGAGGGGGATCGAGGTCTCGTTCTCGTAGACCTCGTTGTCGGAGCTC
Organism: Polyangia bacterium; assembly: GCA_030426845.1. Lineage (GTDB taxonomy): Bacteria > Myxococcota_A > Polyangia > Polyangiales > Sandaracinaceae > JAUHXR01. The sequence continues at coordinate 15,063 of JAUHXR010000002.1, forward strand.
GAGGGGTTCACCAGGGCCTTGTGGGTGAACGCGCTCACGCCGAGGACGTTCAGGCCGAGGCTCCCGGCGCCCGCGGGGAGCGAGCACTGGAAGTCGCTCGAGCCGCGGACCACGAGGCGCCCGGGCTTGATGCCGTTGGCCTCCTCGACGATCCCGGTGATCAGCGCGTCCGCGGCGCCCTGCGCGTCGTAGAGCAGGCCTTCCTTGGCCCGCTCGGGCGCGCTGGTGACGGTGGTGTGCGGCATGGTCTGGATCTCCTTCGTGGCTGGCTGGCGCGGCTCAGCGCCGCAGCTTCTCGTCCCAGGTCGGCATGAACTTCTTCGGCGCCGCGGGCGTCGACGCGTCGACGCGCGAGACGCTCACGGTGTGGCTGTCGCCGCGCGAGCCCTGCTCCTCGTCGTCGCCCTCGCCCATGGCGTCGGCGGCGGGCTTCTTGGCGCTCTTGGCGTCCTTGAGCGAGACGCTGAACGCGCCCTGCACCCACGAGTCGGTCGCGTCGTCGGCGACGCTGTGGCCGCTCTTCTTGAGCGCGTCGACCATGATCTGGCGGTCGCTCTTGCCGGCCCACTTGTAGGCGTCGCCGAGCACCTTCCGGGCCTTGTCGACGAGCGCGAGGCGGCTGTTGATCCGCGCGTCGAGCTCCTCGGTCGACTCCGCGGCGTCCGCGCGCTGCTTGAGCTCGTCGTGCTCCTTGCGGAGCTTCTCGAGGTCGCCCTCCGCCGAATCGGCGCGCTTGGTTGCCTCGGCGGCCTTGACCTCGAGCTGGCCGATCAGCCGCTCGACGGCGTGGATGTGCGACTCGGACCCGGCCTCGTAGGGGATGCCGTCGACCTTGACCATGCGGGACGTGCTCATCAAATCACTCCTCGGGGCACGCTCCGGCGCGCCGATCACTTCGTGGGCCGCATCGACGCGGAGACGCACCGACGGCCCAGCCCTGCCCCAGCCTGCGGGGCCCAGCGCGACGTGATTGCCGCGGATGCTCTGCTGCGTGGCGTCGTAGGACTCGCCCTCGTAGACGCCGCCCAGGGGCGCGACGGCGGCCTCGTAGCCGGCGGAGGTCTCCACGAGCTCGCCCGCCTCGATCTCCTCGATCGCCTTCGCGTCCTCGATCACGAGGTCGGCGGCGACCCGGTTGCCGTCGGGGCGCACGTTGCGGACGTTGCCGATCACGTGCGTCCGCCACGTCGTGGGGTTCACGAGCTCGGGCGGGTGAAGCCGCGTTACCGGGGCGCCCTCGAAGCTGCGGTAGCTCGCCTCGTCGAACACTTCCGACGGCGGGCGGAACTCGCGCACCACGCGACCCTCGGCGTCCTGGTAGGTCTGGACTCCGACCCGCGAGATGTACGCGGGGATCTGCAACCCACCGCTCGGCGTGCGAGTGAACTTCCCGAGCCGACCGGAGAGGTCAAACCGGATCGCCGACGTCGCGGTAGGCGGCGTCGGGCGAGGAGCGATGTGCGGTGCGGCGTGCGCCACGGGGAGAACCTCCCCGCGACATGCAGATCGCACCAGACGTATACATCGAACTACGACGTATTCGACGTATACGTGTTGCGCGACGCGGCCCGCAGTGACACGCGCGCGCGCGGGCTACGTCGAGCCCCGCTCGAGACCCTCGAGGCCGCGCTCGAGGGCCTCACGCATCACCGACGCGCGCGACACCACGCGATCGGCGCGGGCGGCGTCGAGCGGGAGCTCGGCGAGCTGCCGCGCGACCTCGTCGTCGATCCGCTCGGAGATCTCCTCGGAGATCCGAAGCGTCGCGACGATGCTGCAGGCCGCGCGGCGGCGCTCGCGAACGGTGCTCACTCGGTTGCTCCCGTGCGCCGGTTCTGCGGAGCGTCCTCGCCCTGGGCTCCGCCCGGCGCGGGCGGGTCGGTGGGGTCGCCGCCCTGCTCGGTCTGGACGCCCTGGGGCGCCGCGAAGAGCCAGGCCTCGGCGAGGGCGGCGAGGTCCTCCTCGCTTCGACGACCGATCTCCTCGCCGAGCATCGACTGCAGCTTGCGGCGCCAGCTCAGGTCGATCTGGGTCACGTCGCTCCAGCCCTCCGACGTGTAGCGGTTGATCGCGACCTCCTCGGGCGTCAGCACGCGCGCGCTGATCATCGTGGAGTCCACCTGCGACTGCCGCGCGCGCAGCTCGGCTCGCTGCATCGGCGTCAGGGACCGCGGGTCCGCCATCGTGACCGCCCACGAGTCCGGCTCGACGCCGTTCGTCGGACCCTCCTTCGACCGGAAGATGAGCTGCACGAGGCGGTGAATCCGACTCTGCAGCACGCCGGTCTGGTAGGCCCGCACGCGTGCGTACCAGAGCTCGAGGTCACTCTCCCCGGTCGCGTTCATCCCGGCCGGGCTCTGACCCATGAGCACGGTCACGGGGATCTGCGCGGCGCCGGCCACGCGGACGGCGCTCTGCGCGATGAGGTCGGAGATGCCGCTGAACTGCCGGTGGACGTACTGAAAGTCCTCCTTGTCGGCGTCGAGGAGCAGGGACCGGAACATCCCGCGGGCCTGGTCGGCGAGCCTGAACCGGGCCTGGACCGCGTCGGCGAGGCCGGTGGTCGCGGCCTTCGCGAGCCCCTGGATTTTCCACACGCCCTGACTCCCGTCGGCGACCATGCCGCCGACGTCGTCCCAGATCCCGTCGTGCTTGAGGAGCGCGAGGATCACCACGTCAAGGATCGACTGATCCCAGCCCTCGTTCTCGACTCGGGTCTGGTCCTCCGTCGTCGGGCCGGGAAGCCGAATCACGCGGCTCTCATGCCACTCGGTCTGTGACGGGTTGAGCCCACGGAGCGCCGGCTCCTGCACCTTGTAGCGCGCCGCTTCCCCGAACATCGCCTTGCCGGGGTCGTCGTAGATCTCCGCGACATCGACGTGCTGCCGTCCGACCACGCGAAGCCAGCGCACCGCCTTGAGCCGGTCGAAATCGAGCGGCTGCTTGCTCTCGCGGCCGTCGTCGGCGCCGACGAGGACGAGCCCCCCGCCGAAGGCCTGGCCCCACACCGCGCCCCGGAGAAACGCCTCGTGCGCGCCGAGGTGCATCAGGTGCGTCCTGATGGCGCTCTCGGTCTTGCGCGCATCCACGGCGTCGCCCTCAAGCGTCAGGTCCCAGCCGTTGCGGAGACCCCACTCGGGTTGCGCCATGCACACCGCGCGGGCGAGCGCGTTCCGGGAGAAGAGGTCCCGCAGGAGCTCAGGCGTGAGGGTCCTGCCTGGCACCCAGACTGAGGATGCCGACTTGTCCCGCTCGGGATCGCCTCGCCCCGTGAGCGGGTTGACCCACCCCGCCAGGACCGAGAACGCGTCCTCGCGAATCTCCGTAAGCCAGTGCTGCTCGCTTCCCATGATCATCACCCCTTCGACGTGTCCGCCGCTTGCTGGATCGCCTGCCACCATCCGAGGCCAGACCCCACGAGGACCTGGAACGCGCCGCTCATCGCATCGACGATGTCGTCGTGCGCTGCGTCCGGGAACCCGTGGCACTCGCTCCGAAACTCCTCAGTCCACGAGGCGCGCTTGAGGTACACGCTCCCTCGCTCTGCCCAGGGCGCCCACGCGTTCGCGAACGCCTGCTTAGGTCGCGAGCTCCGGTGGTGCTCGTCGACGCCCGCGAGCGTCACGCCGAACGACTCGACGACCTCGACCACGTACCCGGCGAGCGCGGTGATCGTCGTGTCGACCTCGGCCTTGCCGGCGCCGCCGGTGTCCTGCCACACGCCCTGGGTCACATGGATCCCGTCGGACTCCGCAGCCCTGCGCATCTCGCGCAGGACGTCGGTCCCCCTCTTCTGCATCGAGATCAGGTCGTCGACCCAAAGCTCCCCGTCCTTGCAGAGCGAGACCCGCACGCCCCGCGTCCAGTCGGGATCGGGGTGGTCCTTCGTCGGCTCGCTCGCGGCGCGGTCCCAGAACCTCACGGTCGCGACCGGAGGCGAGGGCGGCTCGTCCACGATCTTGAAGTCGTCGCGCTTGAAGACCTTCCCCGCGGCCGCGCGCGTTCGCCAGTTCCCCTTCTCGAGCCGCTCGCGCTCGACGCGGCCGAGCGCCTGCAGGTTGCCGATGTACTCAGGGTTCGCGGCGAGGAGCGCGGCGTTGTCGGTGACGAGGGACGGGATGAAAGTGAGCGACCGAGGCATGGAGTCGGGCGCGGCGAGGCGCGCCTCCTTCTCGCTCGCAAACCACCGCATCTCGTCGCCCGATCGGACGAACCACCGCAGCACGCCCGCGCGCTCGGGGATCGGGAAGCCGTCCTCGCCGATCCACCAGTCGATCAGCGTGGCGATGAAGCTGTCCGGGTCGGGGTTGCAGGTGAGCCGCATGTAGGGCCGCACGCCGCACGTCGATCGGAGCCGGCCGAACAGGTACCAGACCTGCGAGGCGGTGAAGTGCGTCGCCTCGTCGAAGCCGATGAACGCGTACTGCTGCCCTTGGTGCGCGAAGCGATCGGACTCCCGCTGGAGGTGGCGGAACTGGATCCGTGCGTCGGGCTCGAAGCGCCAGTCGAGGATGTGACCGCCGCGCGCGCGGCCGCCGAAGGTCCGGTAGAACGTCCCGCCGGGGAGCCCAGATCCGTGCGACTCGTCCCAGAGGCCGCCGCCCCCGGTGAGCTCAGGGGAGGTTCGCCGGAAGAGCACAGCGCGGTAGCCCGGCACGTGGCTCCACTTCACCGCCTCGTAGAGCAACGCGAAGCTCTTGCCGCCGCCCGCGCCCCCGCCGAAAACGCAGATGTCCGCCTCACACCGGGCGAACTCGGTCTGGGGTCCGGCCTGGGGCCCGATCGGCGGCGGAGCGTCGATCGCCATCGCAGGCTCACCCACCCCCAACGACCTCCGGAGCCGGGCCGCGACCGTTCCCGACCCAGTTCACGATCTGGACCTGCACCGCGCTGGCGTCCTTCGCGTCGCCAGGGTCGTCGCCCGCGCCCGCGCGCCCCCAATCCCCATCGAGCCGCGCGGCGAGCTCGATCGCCCGAACGCGGTCCGCGTCCTTGGCCTCACCGTCCTCGGCGATCTTGGCGAGGATCTCGAGCTTGCGGGCGAGCTTCATCACCGCCACGCCCTCGCGCTCCGCGATCTCCGCGCCCTCGGCGCGCAGCTGCGCGATGCGCGCCTTGACGCGCCGATCCCGCATGAGCTTCGAGGCTCGAACGGCGAGCGTCTTCTCGTCGCCCGCGTAGCCGGCCGCCTTCGCGGCGCGCCACCCCGCGCCTGTCGATCCGCCGAGGCGCACGCGCTCCGCGCAGAACCGCTGCATGAGGCGGGTCATCCCGCTCACGGCGCGTTACCCCCGCGGGGGATCTTACCCGCTGTGTGAGTCCGACGAGCCGGGGGGACGGCGGAAGCCTGCCTGACCCGGGGGGGAGGGTCAGTGCGCGACCACGCCTCCTTGACGCGGCGACCGAGGAGCTCTCTGCAGACGTCCCGCGCCTCCTCGTCGGTGAGCCTCTCCACGCCGAGGATGACGCGGGCGATGGCTTCGTTCGCGAGCGTCATGGGTCCCCCGGATCGCAGAGGCACGCGACCTCGCGAAGCACGCGCTCGTCCATCCAGCAACGGTCGACCGCCGCGTGGAACTCGGTGGCGGGGCAGTCGAGGTACCCACCCCGGTTGCCGCACCACGAGAGCTCGTTCTCGAGGCAGCGCCCGAAGTGCTCGTCCTCGCACGACTGCCGCTCCTCGCTCGCGCACGCCGCGCCGCCGCCCGCGGCTCGGCACTCGTTGATGGTCTCCGCCCCGTCGCATGCACGCTCGTGAGTCGCAGCGCACGCGGTGAGCGAGAGGAGCCAGAGGGCAAACGTTGCCCGCTTCATCGACGACCTCCCACGCGCTTGACGACCTGCCTCACCGCGGCGGCGTACAGCGGCACCGCGTAGTCGAGGCGCGGCTTACCTCCGGCGATGCTGACGCGCGCGAGCAAGAGCAGCTCGTCATCGGTCGCTCGCAGGTGCGCGCGGACCTCGGGGTGTGAGACCGCGACGTAGGGGCCGCCCAGCCCATCGAGAACCTCGGCGCGCGCTCGGCGCCCATCGATCATGCGCGCGTCGAACTCCAGCCCGAGCAGCGCGCGGACGAGGGCGCGGCCGAGCCTCTCCTCAGCGCCCGTCACCGGCCGCCCCCGACGCACATGAAGACCGCCTCGAGCTTCCCCGTCTCCCGGTTGCGCGCCTCGCACACGACCTCGCGCGGCCTCCCGTCGGGCACGCGCGTCCACGGGGTCTGACGCCGCAGGTCGTCCGCCCGGAGGCGACGGTCGAGGGCCTGCTCCTCGGCAGCGGTCGGGCCCGTCCACGGCGCGCGCCGACGCCGCTGGTGCCGCTCGTCGTTCGCGAGGGCTCGGGCCAGGTCGATGGCGGTCGCGGTCATCGGACCGGCCTTGAGCGCAGGCTCTGCTCGACTGGCAGGGACCGCAGGATGGCGATGCCGTGCTCGTCGCTCCCGCGGCCGAGACGGTCGAGCGTGCGGTCGTCGTACCTCGCGACGAGCCGCGCGGGGTCGAGGTTCGAGAGCAGCATCGTGCGGCGCGGCAGGCGCTGCCTCGCATCGATGATGTCCTGCAGCATGTCGGCCGCGTCGCCCTGGCCTCGCTCGCTCCCGAGCTCGTCAATGACGAGGAGCTCGCACGAGCGCGCGGCCCGGTACGCGTCGCGCTCGCGCACCGTGGTGCCGAGCATCAGCTCCTCGAGGTCGCGGGCGCGGTAGTAGCGCCCTGGGAGCCGCGCGAGCGCCCACCCGGCCGCGACGGTCTTCCCGCCGCCGGGGCGGCTCAGGAGCACCAGCGCGGGCCGCGACGACAGCAACCAGCCGCGGGTGAGCTGGAGCGCCCGCGTGTCGAGCATCTCGTTCGCGACGATGGCCTTCTCGCCGTCGGAGTCGAGGCGCTCCGATACCCCCGACGCATCGAGCAGCCGCTTGCGCTGTCGGGTGACCTCCTCGGTCTCCCAGGCCTGGAACTCCTCCTCGCTCACCGCGAAGGTCCTCGCGCGGTCGATGACCGCCGAGAGCGCGTCGTCCAGCTTCGCCAGGTCACCCATGCCGCACCTCCTCCGTCGGGATGTCCGCGTCTCCGAAGCTCAGGGGCGCCGTCGTCGGGTCGCCCTTGAGGATCACGCTCTCGCTCTCGCCGCCTCGGCCGCGTTGGCGGCCGCGCTTCGTCCACGGCTTGCCGCCCGAGACCTTCGACGCGACGAACTTCCGCCACGAGTTCGCCGAGCGGATGTCGACCACGGCGAGCCACTCCCGAGCCCAGCCGTCGAGCACGACGTTCACGTCGAGGCCTCGCTTGGAGGCCCACGCGTCGGCCTCGTGACCGACCTCGACGTGGAGCGGGCGGTCGGTCTCGCGACCGCGGTACTCGCCACCGTCGCTCTCGATCGCTCGCTTCATCGCCCCCGACGACGCCACGACGAGGTCGCTCGTCCGCTGCATGTCGATCACGTCCTGAGGCGGACGGGGGGTAGGGGGGGGATCCTGATCCTGATCCTGATCCTGATCCTCCCCGCAGAGCCGGATCCCCTTCGGAGGGGCTTCGCGCCTAGTTTGATGCCCCTCCGAAGGGGCATCGTGTTTCGACGGATGCCCCTTCGAAGGGGCATCGGGTCCCGGCGTGCCCATGGCCGCTTCGTCAGGGAACCAGTCCGCGTACTTGGCCCAGAAGCGCCCCACGAACGGGTGGTCCTCGTAGGTTTCGACCAGCTTGCGGATCGACCCGCGACGCTTGTCGCCCGCCTTGAGCGAGCGCCCCACCTCGACCCGGAGCATGTTCGGGACCCACGCGAGCTCGTCCTCCTCGTCGACGAACGCGAACCCGGCCTCCTCGATGCGCGCCAGCGCCCGCCGGACCTCGTCCTCGGACTGACCAGTGTGCGCGGAGATGGTCGGGACGTTGACGTGGTAGAGGCCCGTCATCGTCGCGTTCGGCGCGGTCGCGAGGTAGAGCGCCACGACCTGCGCCACGGGGTCTCCGCGGAGGCGCTTGCCGCTTCCGCGGATCCACAGCATCGGGCTCACCTTCCGGTAGTCCTGCACTACTCCTCCTCGTCTCCCAGCGGGGCCCACAATCGCGACCGATGTCGACCGGAAGTCCAGCCGACCCTCTTCCATCCGAGATGCGCGAGCGCCTGACCGACGTACCCGGCAACAGCGCTAGGCGTGGCGCCCCATAGCGCCTGCACTCGCACCAGGTCCTCGCTTCGAGCGATCGCCGACACTACAGCTGAGTCGGACGCGGCAACGGACGCCCGAACGGCGTCGAAGACGTCTTCCTTCAGCGTCCGGCCCTCGGCCTTCATCCGAGATGTTCGCGCGCGCAGTTCACTCCATCGCCTTTGGCGGTCGGCGGCTTCGTCGGCTGCTCGCTGCGCTCGATCGGCCGCCTCCGCCTCTTCGCGAACTAGTCGGCCTACGATGTCGGCGGCCGTTCTCATCAGCCGCGGCTGGTCGCTGGCCCCTATCGCCACTTGGGTGGCGAGACTGATCGCAAGATCGGCAGATCCCAGGCGTTCGGCGCAGAGCGCCGCATTGAAGAGGCTCTCCCACTTGGCTGCCGAGTCGGCGGTCCTCTGAAACAAATGAAGTGCTCGGTCGAACCACCCGACTTCGAAACAAGCAAGACCTTCCATGAAGGCTGCTTGCACATCAAATGCAAGGTTTCGCGATGCCAGTAGGTGGGAGGCCGCCTCTTCGTATGCGCCTCTGTTGTAGGCATCGATACCCTTCTCGTGGAGTTGCTGGCGACGCCTGTGTCTTTCCTCGATTGTCAGTGACTCTGCCTCGCGTTGCTCCCGCAGTCGTCGAAGCACGCCGAAGAAGTATCTAGCTTTCCCCGAGTAGGTCAGGTCCCTCTTCCGAGCAACGGCTTCCATCCCCTGGGCCAAGTGCTCCGGCGACTCTTCAATAACGAGTCGCGGTAGAGCTCCCTCTACGGTCCGCGGTGTGCGCCCGCCAACGATGTGCGACCACATCTCCATCGCCCTCCCGACCATGGCATCGACCATTCGGGCCCTATCCGCCTGTGCGTTTGCCAGGGCCGCCGCGTCCTCGGCCCTAGACACCGCCTCGTCCAACGGGACCATGCTGGGATGAGACTCGTGAAGATGTACGTTTGATTTGCCGAGGTTGCACCGGTCACACGACGTGACCAGGTTGGCCGGGTCGTCTGAGCCGCCCCTGGATGACGGAATGATGTGGTCGACGTGGAGCTGAGCGTCGTTAGCGGTGGCGCCGCAATAGACGCACCGAAACCCGTCGCGCTTCAGCACCTCAAACCGAACTCGCTGGCTTACGGCCATGACACCTCCATGGCGGCAAGAGTAGGTGTCACGGCGCCCACCCGTCACCCCGACGCAGCGGTCCGAGGACCGCGCCGTACGCCTCGAAACGGGCGGCGAAGACGCTCGGCTCTTCGCCCGCGTAGAAGAACGCCTGGCCCTGCCTCGTGCCCCTCACGGGCTTGCCCGTGGCGTCGAGGAACGGGATCCGGCCATCGGTTAGGCAGACCGGGAACCGACGCAGCAGCTCCTGACACCAGTCGGTGTCCGTCGTGTTGTTCACGAGCACGATGCCCGCGACGAGCGCGCCGGACTCGTACGCCTCCACGAACCGCGTGGTGAAGCGCTCGACCAGCGGCGAGGAGTAGGGCGGGTTGAGCCACACCCGGCCGGCCCACGCCTTCGACAGGCCGTCGTCGGCCGCCGTGTAGAACGTCTTCGCGCGGACGAACCGCTGCGCCCCCACGTTGCTCGCCGGGTCGAGGTCGATCTCCCCGAGCACCTCGCGAGCCGCCTCGAGGTACTTCGGCGGCGTGCCCCAGGAGTCACCGTCGTAGTCGGGCGCGTCGCTCGTCGCGCGGATGGTGCCCGCGGTCGTGAGGCGCTCGCCCTTCTCCCGGATCACGGCGACGTGGTGATCGAAGTCGTCCTCGGGAACGCTCGCGAGCTTCTGCCACCGCGAGGACTGATCCTTCGAGATGCCCAGGTCCTCGAGCGAAACGCTCGCATCGTCCGACCGTTTCCGCCGGCCCGGCCTGAGAACCGCGCTGCACAGCTCCCCGAGGCGGCGCTCCGCCCGGAGCGCGATCTCGGCCGCGTCCTGCTGAGCGTCGAGCGCTGCCCCGCGGGACCGGTGGTAGACCTCGATCGCGCGGGCGCGGTCACGGATCGACCGGACGTCGTCGAGGTTCTTGCAGCGCGCCAGCCACGCCGCCGCGCGCTCGACGTCGAGCCGGTCACCGTCCTCTCGGAGAGCGAGGGTCACGCCGCAGACCTCCCGAGCCGGCGCGAGAGCCCGTCGAGGATCCGGTCGACGTCCGCGAGCTCGTGGACGTAGCCGGAGTGCCAGCCGCGCACGAGGCGGTGCGCCTTGCCCTCGCTCCACTTCACGCGGTCCTCCTCGCCCACCCGGATGAAGAGCCGCACGTGCGCGGGCGCGGCCGCGGCGGGCCGTGCGAGGACGAGCACATCGCGCTCGGGCTCGTCCTCGAGTCGGATCGCGGCGCGCTCCTCGACGTCGAGCACGTCGGGCGCGGGCATCGCCCATCGCGACCTCATGCCGGCGATCGCCTCCTCGGGGGTCACGACGCGAGCTCCATCGCGAAGCCGCGCGCGGTGAAGCACCGCGGGCAGGTCCAGCCCTGAACCACGGCGGCCGCCTCGTCGTTGCGGAGGTCGCGCACCGGGATCGCGGCGAAGACGCGCTCCTCGCTCGGGTGGCGCGGGCAGCGGCCCGCGACCTCGCCGGCGGGCGGGTCGATGCGGTAGCGGTCGAGGCTCATCGGCGGCCGCCTTCCCAGGTGAGCCACGCGAGGACGAGCACCGGCGACATGAGCAGCGCGCCGTGCACGAACGCAGTGATCAGCTCGTCGATCATCGCGACTCCCGCGCCGGCACGAACGTGCCGCTCGCCAATCGGAGACGTGCGCGCGCGAGCTCCTCCTTTGACCGGCTCGCGACAGCGCCCGGTACGTGCCTCCACGTGCGGCCGGTCACCGCTCGTTGGGCCGTCTGCTGGCTCACCCCGAAACGCCGACCAACTTCACGCTGGGTCAGCCCCTCGCCGTAGAGCCGCCGCATCTCGCGGACCGTTGACTCGGTCAGCTTCGCTTCCGGCTTGCGAGAGCCCCGGGGCATCGTCCCATGGACGATGCTGTCCGCCATGTTCGCCATCCTCGTCGCCCAGCGAAGATTGGAGACCCGGTTGTTGGTCTTGTCGCCGTCGTTGTGGGCGACATCGTGGCCCTCAAGGGCCGGCCCGAGGAACGCGAGGGCGACGAGACGATGCACTCGTCTCCACGTACATCGCCCGTCGCGGTAGAGGCCGACACCTCGATACGGGCTGCCAGTTGGGGTCAGGATCCGGCCTCGGAGGCGACGCGCATGCCGACCGTGACCAGACGTGCGCTCGAGGCTTCGCACGCGCCCGGCGCTGGACACCTCGTAGAGCCCCTCGAACTCCGGAACGGGACGCCACTCCTCGATCACGAGGCACCTCCAGCGTCCCAGAACGCGTTCCGAGTCTCACCGCAAGACACCTCTCGCCATCCGGCTCGCTGGGCCCGCTCCCAGTCGATCCCGTGGCGCATGCCCCAGTGATCGGCGGCGGGACAGGGGTCCGGCACCTCGCCACGCAGCACCGCTCGGACGTGCCTCAAGACCGCGATCCAGCGGGGGCGGTAGCGAGCCCACCGCAGATTCTCGGGCCAAGCCTGAGGCCGCTCGGCGCTGTAGATGAGACCGGCGATCCAGGCGCGCGCGTCGTCGCGGTCGCGATCGAAGTGGCGGGTTGAGTAGAGCTCCGCCATCCGAACGACCGACACTCGGCGCCGGATCGCGCGACGTCGCAGCGTGAGAACGATGGCGGTGCAGTCGCCTGTTTCCGTGGAGTCGAATCCAGCCTCCCCGACACACACGCGGGCGAGCGCCTCGACGGACGCAGGCGGCGGCCATTCCTGCGCGTGTCCGATGCCGCGCAGCGTCCACCACGCGAGGGCGAGGAGGCCCCAGAGGAACCCCACGCGGAGCGCGTGGGCGAGGCGGTCACGCCAGCCGGGCATCACCACTCCCCCACGGCGAGACGCCAGATCACGATGGAGACGGCCAGGGCCGTCGACCCGAGGAACAGCGACAGGGTCAGCGCGCCGCACCCGAGGAGCCACGCGAGCGTCTCCGCCTTCGACTCGGTCACCAGGGGGTCTTCCTTCTGGCTCATGACGGTCCTCCCTCGGTGGCGACGTAGACGGTCAGCCCCGCGATGCGCGGGTGCGCTTGTGGTCTCAGCCGCCTCACCGGCTCGGTCGGCGGCCTGCAGAACGGGGACGGGCGCCGGCGACGCGGATCGATCCGTGCCGGCTCGGGACGGGTGCCGCCGACCAGCGGTCCCGCGACGAGGAGCCGCCCGGCGACCAGGACGAGGCCCACCAGGGCGCCCACGAGGACGCCGGTCACGCCGCCCTCCGAGCGCCCGGGGTTCCCTTCGCCCGGATCGTGGCTACCGTGCTCGAGCGGTCGAAGCGCACCCCCGGAGCCCCCGGGTAGCCGACTGCGGTACCCTCCCTGAGACCCCTCTCAGGAGACGACGAATGCAACGACGATTGACCCGGTCCGTAGCCCTGGGGGTGCTTCTGCTCGGCGCGTGCGGAGAAAGCACCCCTGCCTCCCCGTTGCCGCCCATGCCAGCCGAGTCGGCGGAGACGCCTGAGGCCGAAGCTCCTACCGGTCCGCAGCCAGTAACTCGCTCGATCAGCGTCGCGCGGTTCGACAGCAACGATCAGCTGTCCAACTGCGCCGACAACACGATCACCGTTCGGCCTCGCGAGAACGTCGGCGGCGCTTGGCCTCCGGACGACGAGATGTGGTCGAGCCTCGCGGCCCGGATGGCCGGCGAGAACACGCTCCTGCGCCGCTCGTGCGGAGAGCAGTTTCCCCACCACCCTGCTCTCGCCACCTGCGCCGCGGTCATGGACGATGAGACGGAACGCCCCACGTCTGACGAGGAGGAGAACATTCGGGAGGCCGCTCACAGCATCCGAGTCGAGACGACGGAGTTTTTCTACGGCCTGCGAGTCCTCGAGAACGATGCTCAGATGCGGCAGTGTCTCGAGATCGGCGGAGAGTGGACGCCCGTCGCCCCTGACAGCCCGGAGGCAGCTCGGGCGCACCTCAGCAGGGCGCGACGGACAGCGGAGGAACTCCGTCAGCTCGGTCGGTAGCACCGGTCAGCTCCCGGTCGCGTCGAGCTCGACGTCGATAAGCCCCTGGAGCCCCAGCAGGTCGACCACGGTGACCTCGCCGCCCGTGGCGGCGGCCAGCTTCTTGGCCGTCTCGAGACGAGGGACTGAACGTCCCTCAGCGATGTCGTGGATGGTCTGCCAGCGAAGGCCGGTGGACTTGTGCAGGTCGGTCTTCACCGACTTCCCGTACTTCTCGACGTACTCCGCCAGCGTCATGCCGTAGACGCTACGGCGTACCGTGGAGCGGCGCAAGCCAAAACTTACGGTGTACCGTGTGCCATCGGCTCGCGGACCTCCCTCAGCTCGACCAGCATGATCTTGTGAAAGAGCGTCAGTCCACCGAAGACCTGAACGTCCGTTCCGATTCCGAGCAAGAGGAGCGGACGCAGTTCGTAGCCGAGCGCATCCGCGACGCGATGCGCCGACGGGGGTGGGTAGACGATGAGGGCCGGCCAGACATCACCAGGCTTGCGGACGCCACCGGCGTCCGGTGGCAGACCGCGCAGTATTGGGTCGAGGGCCGCAACAAGCAGCCGCCGCGCCCCAAGAACCTCGGGAAGATCGCGCGGGCGCTCGACATGAGCCTCGAGGAACTGATCGGCGCGGCGATGGGGCGCGAGCCTGAGGGCAAGGCTTGGCGCGAGTTCCTCGACACGGAGCTCGGCCGCAGCATGACCCCCGCTGAGCGGCACGCTCTGGCGGTGATGCTGTGGCCGAACCGTCCGCCCGACGTCGGCAGGTACGCCATGGCCCTCGCGATGCTCCGCGCGTAGCTGGCCGATCCGTCGATTCTACGGCCCGGCGTACTTTTTCGGTTGCTGAGTACGGTACGGCGTACTACGGTGCACGGCATGGAGGTCCCGATGCTGCTGAACCCCGCCGAAAGCGCCTTCCTCGCCGCCGAGCGAGAGGCCGCGCGCTTCGTAGATGAGCTACGCCGCCGCGAGCCCCTGACGCTCGTGGTCGAGGCCGACGAGGAGGGCGCGCCCCGCGTCGTCTCCCGTCCGCTCCCCATCCGACCGAGCGCCGTCCGGCGCGCCGCGAGCCACCGCGCGCTCGCGAAGGCGGGCTGACCCATGGTCACGCTCGAAGCCCAGGGCCCCGGCCTCCGCGCCGCCGCCCAGCTCTGCGCCGGCCGCGTCCGCCTCGCCGCGGTCGACCTGGACGGTGAGCAGCTGCTCGCCTTCGACCTCGACGACGAGGGCGTCCTCCGCATCGTGATCGCGGACGTCATCGACGGCGTCGTCGTCGAGCGCTGCACCGCGACGCTCCTCACCCGGCAGCCCGCCTCGCCCCGCGCGCGCCGCCTGCGCCCGCTCTGCTCCGTCACCCGGGCCCGGCCCCTCGACCTGTTGGAGGCCGCGTGATGGCCGTCCCCTTCCGCCGACTTCACCGGTCCCATGGGGGCCGGCCCCACTCCTCGACCCCGCTCTCGAACCCCGACTCCTTGCTCGGCGCTCAGACCGAGGTCGTCTGGAAGAACGAGCCCATCGCGGTAGGCGATCGCGCCTACCGGCGTGCCGAGGCGAAGCGCGCGCGGCGCGCTGCGCGGCGGCTCGCCGAGCAGGGGAGGGCGGTCTGATGCCCGCCACCTGGGAGTGCGAGGACGGCCTCGACGAGGAGCGCTGGGAGCGGGAGATGTCCCGGACGCCCCACACCGACCGCGCGGCCTTCGTGCCCCGGAAGGGGGCCGTCCGGCGCTTCACCTGCGGCGCCTGCGGGCAGGTCGCGATCGAGCGCTGGCACGGCGCGGGCGCGGCCGAGTTCACCGTCGGGCTCGAGGGCGGCGGCGAGTACGACCCGCGCTGCCCCGCGCACCCCGCGGGCCTGGCGCGCGGGTTCCACACCCCGTCGGTCGAGGTGCTCGCGTGAGCCTCCTCGAAGCCGTCACGGCCGCCTACGCCGACAACCGCGCGACCGGGGCCTCGATCCCCGACGCCCTCGCGCGCCTCGCCGAGGACGAGCGCGACCCCCGCCGGCGCGTCCTCGTCGCGAACCGCGCGCTCGAGCTCGCCGAGCTTGCCGACGACGACCTCGCGACGCGTGCGGCGGATCAGGGGTTCCGCGGGCTCGTCTCGCGCGACCTGATCATCCGTCAGCTCGCTCTCCACGAGGTCCGCAACGAGGAGTGCGCGCGGATGCTCCTCGAGGGGGAGGGCCTGCCGTGATCCGCTTCAGCATCGCCCTCGCCGCCGGCTGGCTCCACGCCTGGGCCCACCGCGAGCTCGGCTGGTATCCCTGCGAGTACCCGCCCGACACCTACGACTACCAGGGCGCGCCCCGGCGCTGCGAGATCTGCGGGAGGCCCGACTGACCGAGCGACCCGCCGACCCGCGCGCGGTCGCCATCCTCAGCGCCCTGGCCCAGCAGCCGGGCGGGCCCGAGGCCCAGCTCGCCGCCCTCGGCTACGTCGCCGGGCTCATCGCCACGCGCGCCGAGCTCGACGGGATGCTCTGCCAGGACGACGCCGAGATGGACCTCGAGGCCGGCTTCGATCGCGGGCGCGTCGAGATCCTCGCGGCCGACCGTGACGAGCGGGCGCCGCGGTTCCGCCTGCTGCGAGGTGGAGCGTGACCGCGCTCGAGCCTGGTACCCGCGTGCGCGTCTCGCGCTCCATGCGGCCCGCCATCGTGGGCGAGGTCGAGCGCGTCGAGGGCGCCAAGGTCTTCGTCGTCCCCGAGGGGAAGTCGAAGGCGCTCCCCTTCGCTGCAGGCCTCGTGCGGCCGCTCGAGCGGCGCCCGCCGGCGCCCGAGCCGATCACCGTCGTGCCCGACTTCACGCCGACCGAGCCCCGAGCCGTCCCGCGAGAGCGCCTCCCGGCGCGCGACGAGGGCTACCTCGACTTCGTCCGCTCGCACCCCTGCATGGCCTGCACGTCGCGCCGGCTCGTCGAGGCGCACCACTGGGCCCGCGTGCGGACGCTCGCGAAGAAGGTCGACGACTACCGGACCGTCCCCCTCTGCCACGACTGTCACCAGGAGTTCCACGACACGGGCTCGATCGGGCCGTGGAGCGCGAAGCAGACGCGGGTCTGGTTCCTGATCGCCCAGAACGAGCTGCTCGTGGAGTGGGCCGTGCGCGGGAGGGCAGCGTGAAGCGCGCGGGCGTGCTCCGGCTCGTCGGGGTCGACCTCGACCCGCGGTGGCTGACCCTCGACAGCAGCTTCGGGATCGCGCGGCGCCCGTCGCCCTCGTGCACCTGCGCCGACGTCGTCGGAGAGCAGGCCTACTTCGATCATGGCTGCGAGATCCACGACTCCCGCGCGGGCGCGGCTCGCTTCGTCGACGCGCGGCTCGCGCGGGCGGGGAGGGCGGACTCGTGACGTCCATCGAGTGGACCGAGGCGACCTGGAACCCGGTCGTCGGGTGCTCGCGCGTGTCGAAGGGCTGCGAGCGCTGCTACGCCGAGCGCGTCGCACACCGCGGCATGCAGGCTGCGCACCGCGGGCTGACCGTCATGGGCCGGAAGGGGCCTCGCTGGAACGGCAAGGTGCGCACGCTCCCAGAGCGCCTCGAGCAGCCGCTCCGGTGGCGGAAGCCTCGCCGCGTCTTCGTCAACTCGATGTCCGACCTGTTCCACGAGTCGGTGCCCTTCGAGTTCATCGCGGCCGTCTTCGGCGTGATGGCCGCGAGCCCGCAGCACACGTTCCAGATCCTGACGAAGCGCGACCCGCGGCGGTTCTTCGAGTGGCTCAAGGCGGAGGGCGAGGGATGCGCGTCGTTGTCCGACGACGGCTCCCCCATGACGGTCGCGTGCATCATCGAGGCTCAGCGGCAAGATCGCCGCTTCTTCAGCGAGGTGCCGCCGAACGGCCTCGGCCGTGTCCGGTCTGAGGGCGACCGTGACCCCTGGCCCCTTCCGAACGTCTGGCTCGGCGTCTCCGTCGAGAACCAGGAGACCGCTGACCAGCGCATCCCCTGGCTGCTCGAGTGCCCGGCCGCGGTGCGGTGGGTGAGCTATGAGCCTGCGCTCGGGCCGGTGGACTTCTCGCGGTGGCTCGACGCGAAGAGGTTCGCGTGCCCTCGCTGCGGCAAGCACCCGAATGAATGTGAAGACCCGGACGTCTGCGCAGCGTCCCCCGGCGG
Source organism: Polyangia bacterium (assembly GCA_030426845.1). Taxonomy (GTDB): domain Bacteria; phylum Myxococcota_A; class Polyangia; order Polyangiales; family Sandaracinaceae; genus JAUHXR01. The sequence goes on from JAUHXR010000002.1 coordinate 32,374, forward strand.
CTGGGCGCTCGACTGGGTCGTGATCGGCGGCGAGTCCGGCCCGGGCGCGCGTTCCTTCGACCTCGCGTGGGCGCGGTCGACGATCGAGCAGGGCTGCGCAGCCGGCGTGCCGGTGTTCGTGAAGCAGCTCGGCGCCGAGCCGCGCGCGACGGTCGTCCGGGATGGGGAGCGCACCGACACCTGCGACGATGACTGGCGCTACATCCTGCTCACGAAGCGCGACCGCAAGGGCGGCGACACGTCCGAGTGGCCCGAGGATCTCCGCGTCCGCGAGTACCCGAGGAGCACATCGTGACCGCCGAGCCTGAGCGCGTGACGCACCTGCTCCTCGTCCCCTCGAGCGTGAGCGACCTCCGCATGTACTGCGGCCTCCGGGCCATCGGCGCGGAGCCGCACCACCACATCGCGGGGCGCGCGGAGCTGATCACCTGCAAGGACTGCCTCGCGAACGCGCGCGTCGCGTTCGAGCACCTGAGCAAGGTCCTCCTCGGACCGCGGAGGAACGATGGCTGAGCAGGCGACCGCCGAAGAGCTCGCAGCCCTGCGGCGCGAACTCGAGGAGACCCGGCGCGACCTCGGCGAGGTCAAGGCGCTCCTCCGACAGCAGCTCGAGCGGCGCGCGCCGCGGCGGCCGCCGCCCGGACCGCGGGCTACCCCGGAGGTCAGGGAGAAGGTGCGGGCGAAGCTCGCGGGAGGTGGACGTGGCTGACCCCCGACCCTGCCCGTTCTGCGGGAGCACCCGTGTCCAGGTGCAGACCGGCGAGTGCCGTGGCGCCGTCTCCGACGAGCCCCGCTTGGAGTACTGGATCACGTGCTTCGGGTGCGCGGCAGAGGGGCCGTGGTCCAGGACCGAGGCCGGCGCGGTCCGCATGTGGAACATGAGGGAGGCCGACCGTGGCTGAGCGCGACTGGAAAGGTGCCGCGTTCTTCGGTGACGCCGACGACGAGGGGCTCCTGCACGAGTGCCCCGTGGAGTACGTCGCCGCGGTGCTCGAGGACCGGCACGGATACGCCACCACGCCGGAGGAGGCCGACGAGATCGAGCGCTTGATCCGCGATGGTGAGGAGTCGATCGAGGTCGTGGGCTACCAGCGCGTCAGCCTCGGCAATCGGTACATCAAGGCGTGCGCTCGGAACGCCGCGGAGTCGCTCGCCGACGGGCTCCGCGACGAGGGCTACATCGACCCGGACGGCTACGACGGGTTCGACGCGTTCGTCCGCGCGTGCGCCCCCGCGATCCACGCGACCGCGGTTCGGGTGCTCCGAGAGATGGGCGGCCCGTGGACGTGCGAGGGGGTCTCGCGCCACGTCTACGGGACCGAGGAGCTCGTCGCGATCGCGCGAGGTGAGCTGTGAGCGTGAGCCTCAAGGCGGCAGCGCTCGAGGTCGCAGCGATGCTGCGCGACCGCGCCGAGGAGCCCTGCTACGGGCACCCGGTGACCCAGAACCCGCACGACTTCACGCCGGACGAGGAGTCGTGCAGCGAAGCGGAGATCGAGCGCCACCGTCGCGCTCTCGAGGCGTGGGACCGAGGCGAGCCCATCGTCACGCCCGGACCGTGGACCGCGTGGCCGACTGAGGAGGCTGCGCAGGAGCACGCACACCGCTGCATCGCGAGCGGGGCCGACGCCGCCTCCGTGCATCGCGACCGCGAGCGCGACTGCTGGACCGTGCACGCCCACGTCGGCGGCTGGGGCATCGGCACGACCGTCTTTCGCGACGAGGAGATGCTCCGCGCCGCCGAGGTCGTCGAGCAGCTCGCGGCCAGCCTGCCGGGGGACGCGGAGTGACCCGCCGACGCTGGGGCTCGATCTCACCGCACCGCGGCGGGTACATGGCCCGGCTGGGCGACCCGAAGCGCACCTACCTCGGCACGTTCAGGACCGAGGAGGACGCGAACGCGGCCTTGCTCGAGGCCTTCGAGTTCCAGCGGCACCAGACGGCGGACGGGACCGGCGCGACGACCCTCGTGAGCTACGGGCGCGCCTGGCTCGCCGCCGAGCGCGCGCGCGGCCGGCGCCGCGGCCTCGACCGCGAGGAGGCGCGCTTCGCGCGGCACATCGCCCGCGCCCCGTTCGCGACCTGGCCGCTCACCGCGATCACGCAGCGCGACGTCCAGCGCTGGATCCGCGACCTCGCCGACGGGCGCGCCGAGGGGCCCCGCGCGAAGGGCCAGCGCCGCTCGCGGCAGACGGTCAGCAACGTCCTCAACCTGCTCCGCGCGATCTTGAGGAGCGCGGTCGAGGAGGAGGCGATCGACGCGTCGCCCGCGACCGGCGTCGTCGTCCCGCGCGCGCCGACGAAGGAGGAGCCGTTCACCTACCTCGACGCGGCCGAGCTCGAGGCGCTCCGCACCGCGACCGTCATCCCGCTCGCGCAGCACTCGGCGTTCCTCCTCGCCGCCTACGCGGGCCTGCGCCCCGGTGAGCTGTGGGGCCTGCTCTGGGGCGACGTCATCCTCGAGGGTCGCGCCGAGGTGATCGTGCGGCACTCGCGGCGCGCGGCGACGAAGGGCGGCCGCGTGCGACGCGTCCCGCTCCTCGAGCCCGCGCGCGATGCGCTCGAGCGGTGGCGGGACGAGCGCGCGGGCGAGGTCGACGAGCTCGGGCGCGAGGTCGTACGCGACGACGCGCTCGTCTGGCCGAGCGCGGACGGCGGCTGCTACCGCGCGGGCTACGACGCGGGCTGGGTCGACCGGCCGCAGCGCTCGCGAGCGGGGGAGCTCTACACCCAGCCGGGGTGGGCGACGCGCGCGGGGATCGAGCGCCACGTGCCGCTCAAGGCCCTGCGCCACACCTGCGCGTGTCACCTGCTCCGAGGGACCCACGTCGCCCGCGGGTGGGTCGCGCGGCCGCTCCGCATGGAGGAGGTGCAGAGCTGGCTCGGGCACGCGTCGATCACCACGACCGAGAGGTACTACGCGCGGCTCGCGCCGGGCGGGCTGCTCGATGTCGTGCCGCCGGGGGACGATCGGTGAGGCACTCAGCTATGGTGGTGGCGTCATGACCGAGATTGACTGGGCGGCGTGGGCTCGCGAGACGCTCCGTGACCTCACCGAGCGTGGGGTGGAGTACGGGTCCGACTACGTGATGGCGGATTGTCCGGCGTGCGGGAGACACCGGCTTCAGACCCCCGACTGCGTTTGCGAGAAATGCGGCTGGGCCCTGGCCAACGCCTTCCCCGAGAGCACAGCGAGCCACTCGGGTGTCAACGTCTCTACCGCGGCTTGCGGGAGTGATGCCCAGAAAGCCCCGGCCGGGGGCCCTGACAACTAACGTTCCGACCCTGCGATTTTGACGGAAACAAGCAAGGAAACATCCACACTCGAACCACGACCCCTGAACGCGCGTGCGGCCCCGGAAAACGCAGGGTCATTCCGAGATAGCCGCCAAGCAGATTCGAACTGCTGACCTACGGTTTACGAAACCGTTGCTCTACCAACTGAGCTATGGCGGCGTCCCCCTTGAGGGAGCGATGAGTTAGCCAACCGCCCGAGGGGTGTCAAGCGACTCTCGCTCAGGCGGTCGCGGGGGGCTCCGGGTCGCTGGCGAGGACCGCGCGCTCGTCGTCCTCCGGGACGAAGCTCCGGTAGTCGCCGCTGCCCGGCGCGGTCTCCACCAGGAGGCGGCCGCAGGCCTCGCAGGCGTAGACCTGGCGGGTGTAGCGGGCCGCGTGCTCGCTCAGCGCGTCGGCCAGGGCCGCCGCGTCGTCGACGTCCGCGTCGGGGGCGCCGGGGAGCATGCGGTCGAGCACGCCCTGGCGCTCGGTCTGGCGGCGCGCGTTGCGCAGCAGGCCGAGGGTCTCCCGCACGATCCCGTCCCAGTAGAGCTCGTCGTGCTCGTCGACGTGGAGGTAGGCCTTGTACGGCAGCCGGTCGCTGACGTCGGGGAGCACGTGGCCGCAGCGGCACTGGACGGTGGGCATCTCGAGTGCCGTCTACCACACGCGCCAGCGTTTCGTATGCTGCCGCTCGATGACTCGCTCCTCCACCCCCTCGACGCCGATCGATCTGCGCTCCGACACCGTGACCCGGCCCGGCCCGGCGATGCGCGAGGCGATGGCCTCCGCCGAGGTCGGCGACGACATCTACGGCGAGGACCCGACCGCCAAGGCGCTCGAGGCGCGGGCCGCCGAGGTGCTCGGCAAGGAGGCGGCGCTCTTCGTCTCGAGCGGGACGATGGGCAACCAGCTCGCGCTGCTGATCCACTGCCGCCCCGGCGACGACGTGGTGATCGGCGAGGACGCCCACTGCAAGCTCTACGAGTCGGGCGCGGGCGGCGCGATCGCGGGCGTCCAGTTCACCCAGGCGGGGCGCGGCGGGTTCTTCGACGTCGCCGAGCTCGAGGCCGCGATCTACCCGACCGCCGCCTACTACATGCCCCGCACCCGCCTCGTCGCCCTCGAGAACACCCACAACCGCGGCGGCGGGACGGTCTGGCCGGTCGCCCAGGCCGAGGCGGTCGCCGATCGTGCCCGCGCCCTCGGCCTCGCGACCCACCTCGACGGAGCGCGGATCTGGAACGCCGCGGTCGCCACCGGGCGCAGCGCGGCCGAGCTCGCGGCGCCGTTCGACACCGTCACCGCGTGCCTGTCGAAGGGCCTCGGCGCTCCGGTCGGCTCGGTCCTCGCCGGCTCACGCGCCGCGATGGAGGAGGCGCGCCGTTTCCGCAAGATGCTCGGCGGCGCGATGCGGCAGGTAGGCGTGCTCTGCGCGGCCGGCCTCTACGCCCTCGAGCATCACCGGGCACGCCTCGCCGACGACCACGCCAACGCGCGCCGGCTCGCGGAGGGCGTCGCGACGCTCGACGGCTGCGCGGTCGACCTCGCGACCGTGCAGACCAACCTCGTGATGATCGACGTGGCCGACGCCCCCGCCTTCGCCGACGCGATGCGGGCCCGGGGCGTGCTGGTCAGCCCGTTCGGGCCGCAGCGAATCCGCGCGGTCACCCACCTCGACGTCAGCCGAGACGACATCGACGCGGCGATCGAGGCCGCGCGCGAGGTGACCCGCGGCTGAACGATCGCCGCGGGGACGCGCTCCGCGGCGGCTCAAGCCGGGGGGCGACGAAGACAGCGCTTCCCGACGGAGACAGCGCCTCCCGACGGGACGAGCCTGACAGGGCCGAGCGAACAGGGCCGAACGGCGACGCACGCGCGAGGAACGAGACGAGCCGGGACGAACGATCAGAGCTCGTCGTCGTCGAGCTCGATCTCGCCGTCGTCGTCGTCGTCGTCGTCGTCGCTCTCGTCGTCCTCTTCCTCGTCGTCGTCGTACTCCGGGTTGGAGTACTTGATCTCGACGCCGAGGTCCGAGAGGGCCTGCTCGAGGACTTCGAAGAGCTCGTCGACCTCGTCGCCCGCCCACTCGTCGAGGACGTCCGAGAGGAACTCGTAGAACTCCCCACTCTCGGTGCGGCGCTCGATCTCTTCGATCTCCTCGTCCGAGAAGGCCTCCATGAGATCTTCGCGGAGAGTGTCTTGATCCCCCTCTTCGACCGCGTCCTGAGCGGAGAGGCGAATCTGGCGAACGGCACTCTTCCGGAGGTAGATATCCATCCCTACGACCTCGTCGACGTCAACGGTGCGGCCACCCATACCGAAGGGTCTGCACCCTGTCAACGAGACGCTGATACCCTTTCGCAGATGCTCGCTCGGTCCCTCGGAACGACGCTCCTCACGGCAGGGCTCCTCGCGCTCGCGAGCCCGGCCGCCGCGCAGCCCGAGGACCCGCGCGTTCACCACGTCACGCCGCCCCCGGCGCCCGACACGCTCGATCCCGAGCTGCTGGTCGCGGTGGGCCTCGGGGCTATCGTCCCGCTCGAGCACACCGACATCTGTCCGGGGGACTCGCTCTGCGTCCTCGGGGCGGGCGGCGCGTTCAACGTCGAGATCGAGCGGCGCTGGCCCTTCGGCCTCGGCCTGACGGTCGGCTACGACGCGTGGTTCGTCGACTCGGGCGGCGTGTTCGAGATCGGCGTCGTGCAGATCGTTCACGCGGGCCTTCGCTTCACCTTCGCGACCGACGAGATCGTCCACCCCTCGGTCTCGATCGGCGCGGGGGCGCTGGTCTTCGGAGACACGTTCCTCCCGTCCACCCTCGGCGGGGCCGCGCAGGCGAGCGCGGGGGCCGAGGTCGAGCTCACCGGATCGGTCGCGCTCCTCGCCGGCGCGCAGCTCTGGCTCTTCACCACGAGCCCCTTCACGACGGGCCGCGATCGCACGATGCGCTCCGAGGGCCTGGGCCTCAACGTCACCCTCCAGCTCAACCTCGGGCTGTCGATCCTCGCGGACTCGGGCGCGCACTGAGCGGCGACCCCGGCGTCGCGTCACGTGAGGCCGTTTCAGGCCGTTTTCGCGGGCCGTTCCACGCTTGACGAAGGCGGGCGCCACGGGTTCCACTGCGGCCGGATGAAGAGCTGCAAGAACTGCGGGGCGCAGAACCCGGAGTCGAGCCTGTACTGCCAGGACTGCGGTGCGCGGCTCGGGGACTGGAGCCCCGCGGAGGCACCCAGCCGCTCCGCGACGCCGCCCACCGGGTTGTCGCGGCAGGAGGCGGCGGCGCCCCGGCCGCCCTCGCAGCAGCAGTGCCCTCGGTGCGGCTTCGAGAACGCGCCCCACGTCCGCTTCTGCAACAACTGCGGCTTCTCCCTGAAGCCGGCGGACGCGCCCGCGGCCGAGCCGTCGGGCGCGGCGACCGACGCGGTGGCGGTGCCCTCGGCCGCCGACGCGGTGCCGGTCACCAACCCGCCCGGCCGACCCTCGGAGGGATCGGTCTGCTGGCGCTGCTACGGAGTCGGCGATCCCGGCGCCGACTTCTGCAAGTTCTGCGGCGCGCGCTACGCCGACGCGCCCGCGTCGCGGCCCGAGCCCACCCCCGCGCCGGCCGCCTCACGCGCGGCGGACGCGTTGGATCGATCGGGCGAGACGCCGCTCACCCCGCCGCCCGCGACCGACCCGCCGCCCGCGCGCGCCTCGGAGAAGAGCGCCAGCCGCGGCTCGCTCGTATCGATCCTCAAGGACGGCAGCGACGGGCGTCGCTACCCGCTCTACGACGAGAAGACCGACCTCGGCCGCGAGGAGGGTCAGATCGTGCTGCAGGACGATCCCTACCTCTCGCCGCGCCACGCTCGCGTGGTGCTCCGAGGCGGCACCGCGACGGTGCGGGACCTCGACAGCGTCAACGGGGTGTACGTGCGCCTACGCGAGCCGATGGACCTCGGGGACGGCGACTCGATCCTCCTCGGGCAGCAGGTGCTCCGCTTCGAGGTGCTGGCCGAGAGCGAGCTACCGCTCGGGCCGGCGACCCAGCACGGCGCGATGGTCTTCGGGACGCCGGAGGTCCAGCGGGTCGCGCGCCTCGTCCAGTACACGACCGAAGGGGTGGGACGCGACGTCCATTACCTGTATCGTGACGAGACCGTGATCGGCCGGGAGCAGGGGGACATCGTCTTCACCGACGATCCGTTCATGTCGCGCCGTCACGCGACCATCTCCATCGATCGGGCGAGCCGTCGCTTCGTGCTCCGCGATCTCGGCTCCTCCAACGGCACCGCGCTGCGGATCCGGGGCGAGCGCAAGCTCTCCGCCGGCGACCAGTTCCGCGTGGGGCGTCACCTCTTCCGCTTCGAGGCGAGCTGACGATGACCACCGGCAAGGGCAAAGGGAAGAAGGGGCGCGTGGGCTCGTCGCTCACCGACGCCGTCGTCGCGGCCCTGGCTCAAGTGGACGACAAGCCGGGGGCGGCCAAGGGGAGCGGCGAGCCGGCGCCGGTCAACGGGGCGCGCCACGGGTTCCGCTCGGGGCCCGGCTCGTTCGCCGATCTGAGCCGCCGCTGGGCGGGCGGCGCGCCGATGACCTCCGAGCCGCCGCGCGCGTCGGGGCCGGCCCCCGAGCCGGCGCCGGTCGAGGTCGAGGCGCGGGCCGAGTCGCTGCCCGCGCCCGAGCCGCCGATGGTGACCTCGACCGAGGCCACGATCCCCGGCATGCCGGCAGCGCTGTCGCCGGAGGGCGAGCCGCCGGCTTCCGAGGCCTCGCAGGCCGAGGCGAGCGCGGACGAGACCGCCGAGCGAGCGGCCGATGGGCCCCCGAGCGCCTCGGACGAGACGCCGGCCGCCGCCGAGCCCGCCGCCGCCGAGCCCGGCTCCGACAAGGCCGGCTCCGACCAGCCCGGCTCCGACCGGCCCGCCGCCGAGGAGTCGGCCGAGCCCCGGGCCGCGGAGGCCGGCGGCCCAGTGCTGGTCAGCTACTACGGGCGGACCGACGTCGGGCTCGTGCGCGAGCACAACGAGGACAACTTCCTCGTCGCCGATCTCGCCGAGGGCGTGCGTGACCCGGACAAGCCGTCCGACGCCACGGTGGGCCCCGCCGGGTGCGTCTTCGCGGTCTGCGACGGCATGGGCGGCGCGGCCGCCGGCGAGGTCGCCTCGCAGATGGCGGTCGACACCGTCCACGAGGTGATGGGCGGCTCGCCGCCGGCCGAGGACCGCGACGACTTCGCGCGCCGCCTCGTCACCGCGATCGAGGAGGCCGGCCAGCGCATCTTCAGCGCGGCCAAGATGGACCGCTCGCGCCGCGGTATGGGAACGACCGCCACGGTCGCCGGGATGGTCGACAACGTCCTGTTCGTCGGGCAGGTCGGCGACTCGCGGGCCTACGTGCTCCGCGGCGACCAGTTCGCGCAGGTCACGAAGGACCAGTCCCTCGTCAACCAGCTCATCGAGGCGGGGCAGCTCACCGAGGAGGAGGCGGAGGCGTTCGAGCACTCCAACATCATCCTCCAGGCGCTCGGCACCACCGAGGAGGTCACCGTCGACCTCACGTTCCTCGAGCTGCGGGAGGGCGACCGCCTGATGCTCTGCTCGGACGGCCTCTCCGGCCTCGTGCACGGCGACATGATGCGCGAGGTCCTCCAGGAGACGGAGGACAAGGAGGCGGCCGCCGCCAAGCTCATCCAGATGGCCAACGCGGGCGGCGGCCACGACAACATCTCGGTCATCGTGGCCGACTTCCACGGCGGCGGGCTGAGCGACGACCAGAGCGCGCCCGTCCGCTACCAACAGTATCCGCTCCCGCCCTCCGACAAGCGGCGCCAGTCGCTGCCGCCGCGCGCGATCAGCATGAAGCCGGGGGCGACCAAGCCCGGCGCGGACGTGAAGCGGGACGCGACCGGTCCGTCGCACGACGTGGAGCTGCCGCCGGCGGGTGGCGGCAGCAACGCGCTGCTCTACGCGGTGATGGTGCTGCTGCTCCTCGTCGGCGCCGCCGGGGCGTGGTTCCTCTGGGGCGGCTCGGGGGCCGGCGACGAGGGCAGCGATCTGCCGCCCCCGCCCGACGCGCCGGTCGCCGATCCGACGCCGGTCGAGGAGCCGCTCCCGGAGCCGCCGCCGGCCGAGCCCGGGACGATCACGATCACCAGCGACGTGGAGGGCGGCACGCTCTTCATCAACGGCGAGGACCGCGGCCCGCTCGAAGACGGCCAGCAGGTGACCCTCGCGCCCGGGGGCTACACCCTCGAGGTCCGGGTCGGCGAGACCGCCATCTCGCAGCAGACCGTGACCGTGACCGAGGGCGCGGCGATCGACGTGAGCCTCAGCGTCCCGGTGGGCGCGGCCGACGACCTGCCGGACACCGGAGGCGCCGGCACCGAGGGCGACGCGCCCGACCAGGGGACCGAAGCGGCGGGGCAGCAGGGTGGCTCAGGGCAGGGCAGCTCGGAGCAGGGTAGCTCAGGGCAAGGTAGCTCAGGACAGGGTAGCTCAGGGCAGGGCGATACGGGGCGCTCGACCCGCCGCGGCTCCGGGCGCACTGGGGGCCGCAGCACGCCCGGGGGCAATACCCCCAACAACGGACCGCTCCCGACCAACCCGTTCTGACCCCCCGGCGGCCGAGGGCGCGGATTTCGAGCAATCCTGCCGAGATCCCCTATGATCGCCGGCGGCGATGATTCGCCTCCACCAGACCTTCGGGGCCCACGCTGGGAGAGTCCTCGAGCTCGACCGCGACGTCGTCCGTCTCGGCCGGCTGCCCGACAACGAGGTGTGCTTCGATGCGCACGCCGATCTCGACGCGTCGGGGCGGCACGCGGAGATCCGCCGCGAGGGCGGGCAGTGGGTGCTCGTCGACGTCGGCAGCCGCAACGGGACGCTCGTGGGTGGCCGCCGGGTCACGCGGCACGCGCTCGTCTCGGGTGACGAGATCGAGTTCGGGGTCGGGGGGCCGCGGATCCGCGTCGAGCTGCTCGGCGCGGTCGGCAGCAAGCACACCGCCCAGGCCACGCCGCTGTCGGCGCCTGGCCACGCGACGGGGGCGGCCACGCCGATGCCCCTCAGCCATCCGCCGGTCGGGCCGCCCAGCGAGCTGCCGCCGTCGGCCGGCCTCGGGCCGCCGGGCGCGGGCGTCTCCCTCCCGATCGGCACGCCCTCGCCGTTTCCCGGGCAGCCCCTCGCCGGCACCCCGCCGCCGTCCTCCCACGGGCCCTCGCAGATCCCCGCGTCGGCCCCCGGCCTCTCGGCCGCGCCGGGGGGCGAGCCGCGGCGCTACGGGCAGCGGACGGTCGGGATGATGATCCAGGCCGCGCTCGCGCAGGCCGAGCAGCAGCAGCAGCGAGGCGGCAACCGCTCGACCGCGTTCCTGCGCGCGGTGGCCACCGAGGCCGCCCAGTCGAGCTCGCGCGGCGTGAAGGTCGCGCTCTTTCTGCTCACCTTCCTCCTGCTGCTGACGCTCGGCGCGGTCATCGCGCTCTTCTTCTACGCGCGCTGGCAGGAGCAGGAGCTGCGCGACGAGAACGTCGAGCTGCAGCGCCAGCTCGCCGACCTCGGCGCGGGCGAGTCGGCCGAGCGCGATCGCCTGGCGCAGCGGATCCAGGAGCTGAACGAGCAGCTCAGCGACCAGAACGAGCAGCGCGGCTCGCGCATCGCCGAGGAGAACGACGGCACGGTCTGGGCGCTGCTGCGCACGCACAACGGGCAGCGCTCGGTGCTCTGCACGGGGTTCGCGGTGCGGCGCGATCTGCTGGCGACCAACGCGCACTGCGTCGAGGCGCTCGAGCGCGCGCGCAGCCGCGGTGACGCGGTCGAGGCCGTGCACAACCACGGCGGCCAGGGAGTGCCCATCGGGCAGATGTGGCGCCACCCGCGCTACGACGCGGACGTGCCCGCGAGCCCGGACGTCGGGCTGGTGCGCATCAGCGGTCAGACGACCCAGCAGGTCCGCCTCGCGAGCCTCCCGGAGCTGCGCCAGCTCGGCGCGGGCGACGACGTCTTCGTCCTCGGCTTCCCGAGCGCGATCGCGGAGAACGGCGCTCCGGTGGCCGGGATCGCGACCGGCGTGATCGGCCGCCTCACCGCGTTCGACGGCACGGCGGCCGAGCCCGAGGCGCGTTTCCTCGTGTCGCACAGCGCGTTCAGCGACGACGGGACCGCAGGGAGCCCGGTCCTCGATCGCGAGGGCCGCGTGATCGCGGTGAACGCCGGCAACTTCCGGACCCGCCGGCGCGTCACCGACACCGGCACGCGGGTGACGCGGACCGTCGAGTCCGAGACCCCCTACGCGTGGGCGGTGCGCGCCGACCTCCTGATGCAGATCCTCGCCGGCCTGCCCGAGTAGCCTCATCCCCCGCGGGGCGAGGCGCCCGGGAGCACGGGCTCAGAAGACCCCGCGGACGGCGCCGACGCAGCCGGTCGGTCCGCATGCGGCGGACGCCTCGACCTCGCCGCCGTCGTCGAGCACCCACCAGAGCACGCCCGCGGCGGCGGCCACGAGGGCGACGCCGAACAGGACGTCGGTGCTGACGGTCAGCGCGGTCAGCGTGTCGATGTCGCCCGCCTGCTCCGCGCTGCACGCGCCGCCCGGGCACTGCGCCTCGAGCGAGCCGTACTGCTCGTTGGCGAGGATCGCGGTCACGACGCCCGCGACCAGCGCCGCGCCCCCGACCCCGAGGAGGATCGCCGGCCCGGCCCGCGATGGCTCCTCGCGGGCCGGCGGCGTCGGGTCGGCCGGCGGGTCGGCCTCGCGCGCCGCCTCCTCGGCCGCGCGCGCGTCGAGCTGGGCCTGGATGACCTGGATGCGCCGCTCGACGTAGTTGCGGTTCGCCGCCCGAGGCATCGCGGAGAGGAACGCGCGGTAGCCCGCGGCCGCGTCCTCGAGGCGCCCGAGTCGGTCGAGCGAGGTGGCGATGTTGTAGAGCAGCTCGGGGTGCTCGGTGAGCGCGTAGGCCTCGCGCCAGCTCGCCAGCGCCTCTTCGAAGCGGCCGTCGCTGAACGCGTCCTGCCCGGCCTGGAACAGGCTCCGCGCCTCGCGGTCCTCGCTGTCGGCCTGCTCGCGCGCTTCGCGCTGCTCGTCGGGCGGGCCCTCGCCCGAGGGCGACTGCGCGGCGGCCGTGGCCGAGAGCCCGGCCCAGGCGAGCGCGATCGTCAGGAGCCAGAGGGGGGTGCGCGGCTTGGTCATGGTCATCGGCTCCTTCACGGCAGGTCCATCAGGGTCGGGGCGAAGTAGAGGGGGTGGCCGCCCCCGGTCGCGCCCAGGTCGTCGGCGCCCCAGCAGGCGACCGAGCCGTTGGTCTGGAGCGCGCACGTCGTGTGGGCGCTGGTCGAGCCCGTGGTCACGGAGGTCGCGTCCGTCACCCCGCCCACGACCTGGGGCGTCACGATGCTCCCGTAGTCGGTGCCTCCGACCGCCGAGAAGGTGTTGGCCCCCCAGCAACGTGTGTTGCCATCATCGTAGCTCGCGCAGGAGTGCGTCTCACCCGCCGCGACCGACGTGGCGCGGGCGCTGAAGCCGGTCGTCGACACGACCACCGGGGTCGTGGCGTTGACCCCCGTGCTGCCGTCACCGAGCTGCCCCCCCCCGCCCGAGCCCCAGCAGGCGACGGCGCCGCCGGCCCGGAGCGCGCAGGCGTGCCGGAAGCCCACCGCGAGCGCAGTCACTCCGGTGAGCCCGGTGACCGGCGCGGGGCTGGTGTGCGGGGTGGTCGTCCCGTCGCCGAGCTGGCCGGTCGTGTTGGCCCCCCAGCAGACCACCGTGCCGCCCGCGCGGAGCGCGCAGGTGAAGTCGCGGCCCACGCCGAGCTGGGTGGCGTCGGTGATCCCCGAGACGAGCCCCGGGGCGCCGTCGGCGCCGCCGGTGTCCCGGCCGAGCTGACCGCTGTCGTTGGCGCCCCAGCAGTAGACCGAGCCCTGGCCGCTTCCCGCCGCCGACTCCTGGATGGCGCAGGTGTGGTTGTCGTCGATGGCGACCGCGATCTCCTCGCCGCCCGGGATGTCGACGAGCGTCGGCTCCGTCGTGTTCGCGGTCGGTCCGCCGGTCTGCCCGCGGTTGTTCTGGCCCCAACAGAGCACCTGGCGGCCGTCCGGGGGCCCCGCGTCGACGATCACGCAGGTGCCGTCGCGCCCCGCGCTGACGTGCTGCACGCCGAGGAGGCCGCTGACCGCCGAGGCGTAGCTCTCGGCGCTGGGCTGGCCGGCCTTGTTCCACTCGGAGCTCCCCCAGCAGTAGAGCGCGCCGAGCCGGATCCCGCAGCCGTGGTTGAACCCGAAGCTCACCTCGGTGAAGTCCGTCGGGGCGACCCCGGCCTGGTCGACCACCGTCACCGCGCTCTCCGCGTAGAGCGTGGGCCGGAGGATCTGGCCCTCGCCGCTCCGACCCCAGCAGTAGACGCGGCCGTCCTGGATGCCGCACGCGTGCCCGAGGCCCGAGTGGACCGTGCGCATCGCGTCGAGCCCAGGCACGCGGATCGGCGGGTCGCCGTTCTGCGTGAGCGGCGCGCGCAGGCCATCGCCGAACTGCCCGTTTCGGTTGTTGCCCGCGCACCGGACGCCGTCGCTCATGCGCCAGCAGAGGGCGTAGTTCACCATCCACGCCTCGAGCACCCCGCTCGGCTCGCGGGTGACCGGGACCGTCTCGTAGTCGACGGGGACCCGCGTCCCGAGCGCGCCGGCCGTGTTGTAGCCCCAGCAGCGGAGGCTGCCGCCCGTGCCGATGGTGCAGAAGGTCCGGTACTCGCGGAGGATCTCTCTCGCGTCGCTGACGCCCATCACGGTGACGGGGACGTGGCTCGACGTGGTGGTCCCGTCGCCCAGCGTGCCGTACTGGTTGTCGCCCCAGCACCGGACCGTCCCGTCGGTCAGGACCGCGCAGCTCGCCGCGTTGGAGGTCGCCACGTCGGTCGCGCTCATCGGCAGCGGCACGCGCGTAGCCTGGTTGGTGGTCGCCTCGCTCGTCGGGCGCCCCGTCTGACCGCGCGTGTTCTGGCCCCAGCACCAGACCCCGCCCAGGTCGTCCAGCGCGCAGGTGTGGGCGTCGCTGGTCGCGACGGCCACGAAGCTCCGGGCCGCGAAGGCCGCGTCGGCGCTCGTCACGAGCTGCGGCTCCGCTTCGCGAAGGGCGGGCGGCGGGTCGATGCCGAGCTGTCCCTGCGGCCCGAAGCCCCAGCAGCGGAGGCGGCCGTCGAGGCCGATGACGCAGGTCTGGTTGGCGCCCGCGCTGACCGCGCGGACGAGCAGCGGCGGCGCGCCGGGCGAGAGCGACTCGCGGACCATGACCGCCTCCTCCGGGCTGCGGGGCAGCAGGTCGGGCGCGGACTGGGCGTGCCGGTTCCGTCCCCAGCACCACAGCTGCCCGCTCTGGCGGATGACGCAGGTGTGCCCGATCGAGCCGGCGACGTCGATCGCCGGGTCGCACACCCCCGCGACGCAGGCGGTGCCCGGGCTGCACACGACGCCGCACCCGCCGCAGTGGAAGGGATCGTCGAGGAGGCTCGCCTCGCAGCCGTTGCGCCCGTCGCCGTCGCAGTCGCCGAAGCCCGCGGCGCACTCCTGGACCTCGCACGCGGAGCTCTCGCAGGTCGTCGAGACGACCTGGGCCGTGCCGCAGGCCATGTCGCACCCGCCGCAGTGGCTCACGCTGCTCGTGGTGTCGACGCAGCTCCCGCCGCACACCGTGCCCGCGCAGGTCGCCGAGCACACCGGCGACGCGCCCGTGCTGTCGCAGAGCTCGCCGCTCGCGCAGGCGACGTCGCAGGCGCCGCAGCTCGTGGCCGAGGCGAGATCCGCCTCGCAGCCGTTGGTCGCGTCGGAGTCGCAGTCCTCGAAGCCGGCCATGCACCCGCTGAGCGTGCAGGCGCCCGCCTCGCACGCGCCGACCGCGTTGGCGAGGTTGCAGGCCATCCCGCATCCCCCGCAGTGCGTGAGGCTGGTGTCGGTCTCCGCCTCGCAGCCGTCGGCCGCGGCGCCGTTGCAGTCCGCGTATCCGTCCTCGCAGCCCGCCGGCGCGCAGCGGCCCGCGACGCACTCGGCCAGCGCGTGCGGACCCACCGTGCAGTCGGCGGCGGTCACGCACGGCTCGCCTCCGGGCGGGCCCGCGTCGATGACCGTGAAGTCGCCGGAGCTGCGCACCAGGCTGCACCCCGAGAGGAGCAGCCCGGCGCCGAGGGAGAGCGCGAGGAGCGCGCGCCGCGGGTTCGGAGGGGCGAGAGTGACGTCCATACCGGGGTCTTCGCCGCGACCCCGGCGGATCTGACGGCCCCGGTCCGCGGCCTACCAGATCTCGATCTCCTCGATCGTCGACCACTTGTCGCCGCCGTCCGTGACGATGAAGCTGAGCGCGGCCGCCTCCGCGCCGCTGTCGATCGGGAGGTCCTCGATCACGTACTTGGTGCCGTAGGCGAGGGGGCTCGGGAGGACGCTCGACAGGTCCACCACGTCTCCCGAGCTCGTGTAGAGGACGGGCGGGTAGAACGTGCCGTGGGCCGACTCCTCGTTGGTGAAGATGACCGCGGTCAGCGAGCTCGGATCGAGCGCGCAGACCCGGCAGCCGCCGGTCGGCGGCTGAGGCCCGAGGGGGCCGGCCTCGCGCGAGGGGTACTGCTCGAAGGGGCACAGATCGGGGTGAGGGCCGATCGCGGACATGTCGCTCATGATCGTCCCTGCGCCGCAGGTCGGTGAGCTGACGGCGTCGACGAGGGAGGCCGCCGAGAAGTTGGGGCCGCCGGGCGGCAGCGACGCGATCGCCCCGGGAGAGAGCACGACCGGCGAGCCGGCGCCGGGGCCGATGCGGGTCGCGGTGCAGGTCACGCCGCAGATCGTCGCGCCGGGGTCGCGCGTGCACACCTCGGCCGCGGCCTCGAGGAGCGCACCGCACATCGAGATCCGCGCGACCGTGCCGCAGCTCCCGCCGGGGGCGCAGAAGTCCGCCGCGCCGAGGTGGCTCAGGGGGACGGCCGAGGCGTAGAGGTGATCGGCGACGTCCGACGCGGTCCAGTGCGGCGTGTAGGACCAGAGGATCGCGGCGGCGGCGGCGGCGGCGACCGGGCCGAATGAGGTGCCCGTCATCAGCGGGGTCGGGTTGCCGGGGCCGGCGCCGTCGAGGTCGAACGCGACGCTGCGCCCCGGCGCCACGAGCTCGGGCATCCCGCCGACGCGGCCGAGCTGGAGCGGCTGGTCGGACGGGTCGACCGCGCCCACCGCGTAGAGCAGCGGCTCGCCGCACGACGCGACGTCGCTCGCCCAGGCCCCGGGCAGCATCGGCCCTGCGCTCGCGCCGGGGCCGCCGGTCGCGTTGCCGGCCGACGCGAACACGAGCGCCTGGTAGCCGCAGACCGCGGCGTCGAGCGCCCGCCGCAGCGCGTCGGCCGAGGGTCGCGGGCTGCCGTCGGAGAGCACCTCGTAGCCAGGCTCGGCGCCGATCGACAGCGCCAGGATCCGCGGGGCTCCGCCGCGGGCGGACGAACCCACGGTCACCGCCTCCTCGATCGCGGCCGCGACCTGCGAGAACGTGCCGATCACCCCCCCCTCGGCGCGCTCGTCCGAGCCGTCCGGCAGGCGCTCGAGCGCGACGTGGTTGGTGAACTCGGTGTTGCAGACGGCGCCGCTGCCGCCCGGGCAGGCGAGGGCCTCGATGAGGTGACCCATCACCGCGCCGTGGGACGACGCGCTTCCCCGCCCGGAGGGCGCGGGCGACGTGAACCCGGTGTTAGGCGGCGCGGTGTCCAGCACCGCCACGTGCGTGGTCCGCGGGAGCGGCCCGTCCACCGCCGAGACGACGGAAGGCAAGGACGACTCGGCCTCGAGCTGGGCGAGCCAGCCCTCGTAGTATTCCTCCCAGACCGCGGCCGACGCGAGCTCCGAGTCGGATCCGCCGAGGCCGACCATCACCGGGCAGTCCGGCTGGAGCCAGTCCATCGGGGCGCGCCCGTCGTCCGACGGCGGCAGGCCCCCGGGGCCGGGGTTGTGCGTGGTGTGCTCGTAGACGCAGTACCGACCGGCCATTGTCTCGAAGCCGTGGGTGAACAGATCGCGCACGTCCCAGCCGCCTCCCGGCACGGGGCAATGGTTGCTGGCGAGGGCGAGCCGTCCGACGAGGACGTTGTCGAGGCACTGCTCGGTGATGCCCGGTCGCGGCTCGCTCCCGACGCAGTAGACGGTGCCCACCGGCTCGTCGACCGTGCCGTCGCAGTTGTCGTCGACGTGGTTGCAGATCTCGGGCGCGCCCGCGTGGATCGCGGGGTCCGAAGGCGCGCAGTCGCTCCCGTCCGGATCACCGTCGCCATCGGAGTCGCCGGCGACCGCGAGCCCGGTCGATCCCACGTCGGCGACGCACCCCCCGCTCAGCAGGAACGCCAACAGCCCATAGCGAATTTGCCTCATTCGAGTCCTCCGAGATCCGACGTGATGATCCGGTACGCGCTCCACTCTGAGGGGAACCGTACACGTGATTCAAGCACCGCCTGGCGCAGCGCCTGGCGGTCGAGAGCTGCCTGAGCAGCGTGGTGCGCAAGGCGGCTGGCGAGGTACGCGGCCGCCTCGTCGGACACCGGCCGCGAGGTCGCGACCACCGTGGCCGAGCCGGCGAGCAGGAACGCGGGCGCGAGGCCGAGGCCCTGGACCTCCGTCGCGTCGGCGCTCGTGGCGGCGGTGGCGCAGCCCGAGAGCACGACGAGCTGCGGCGCGCCCTCGCTCGCGAGCACGTCGGCGGGGGTCAGGCGGGTGCCGCCGGCGAGCGCGATGCCGCGCTCCCAGCCGCGCAGATCGTCGCTCACGCCGTGTCCGGCGAAGTGGAGCGCGCGGACCGCGCCGAGCTGCGAGAGCACCGCGCCGCGTCGGGCCTCCTCGCCGACGAGGCTCCGCGCCCGATCGCCCAGCGCCGCCGCGAGCGCGGCGTGCTCCTCGCGCGCGCCGGGGAGGTTCCCGGCCGGATCGGTCACGAGCAGGACCGGCCCGTCGGTGTGGGGCGCGTCGTCGGTGCGCTCGGGATCGAGGTCGACGTCGAGGTCGAGCGAGTAGAGGACCTCGCGCTGCGCCAGCAGGGG
Organism: Polyangia bacterium; assembly: GCA_030426845.1. Taxonomy (GTDB): domain Bacteria; phylum Myxococcota_A; class Polyangia; order Polyangiales; family Sandaracinaceae; genus JAUHXR01. Next base: position 50,675 of record JAUHXR010000002.1, read on the forward strand.
CGCACCGCGCCACGGCCGTCCGTGCAGCTCGAGCGCGGCGAGCGCGGCCGGGGCGACGATCACCACGCGGTCCGCCGCCTCGACCCAGTCGTCGAATGGGCCGAACGCCCACTCGCCCTGCGCGGCCGGCTCGGCGGGGGGGGCGTCCCGGCGCGCGGCGCGGTGCTGGCCGTCGAAGTGCGCGAGCAGCAGCCAGCCCTCGCCCTCGAGCGGCTGGGCGACGAACAGCAGGGCGCCGGGCGGCGGCGCCCGGAGCGTCGCCCGCGGCTCGGGTCCGAGCGCCGCGTAGGCCGCGTCGAGCTCACGAGCGAGGCTCTGGCTCGCGGCGCGGAGCTCCTCGTCGAACGCGCCGAGGCCCTCCTCGGGGACCTCCCAGCGGGTGGCGAGCCGCTCGTCCAGCGCGGCCCGGCCCCGCCGGTAGCGGGCGAGCGCGGCCTGCCAGGCGGCGCGGCTCGGGCCGCTGAGGGCCTCGATGCGGCGCTCGCGGGCGAGCGTACGGAGCGAGCGAGCCTGCGCGCGGCGGCTGGCGGCCATCGCCTCGTCGAGCGCGCCCGCCTCGTGCAGCGCGAGGACGAGCGCGGCCGCCGTCCGACCCCGGCGCGACGCGAGCGTGTCGCGACCCGCCCCCACCGTGACCGCGCGGACCTCGGCGTCGAGCGTCTGCTCCGCGCTCCGGAGCGCCTCGATCCGCGCCTCGGCGGAGTCCGCCGCCTCGGCCATCCACCAGCTCGCCCGCCACGCGGCCTCGAGGTGGCCGGCGTCCTGCGCGCGGGTCCGCAGATCCGCGTAGATGCCGTGCGCGCGCGCGCGCTCGCCGCGCGCCAGGGCGACCCGACCCTCGACGTCGATCAGCCAGCTCTCGAGGTCGAAGGCCGGCTCCCGCTGCAGCGCGCGCGCCCGCCGGAGCAGCCGCTCCGCCGCGTCGGGCTCGCCGCGGGCCGCCTCGACCAGCGCCCAGGTGCCGAGCCCGTCCGCCGCGATCTGATCGTTCCGGCAGGGGCCGGTGAAGCCCTCCACCGCTCGCTCCGCCGCCTCGGCCGCGCGCGTGAGCCGCCGCGGATCCACCCCGCGCGCGACCGGACCGTCCGCGAGCAGGAAGTCGAACCACGCCCGGGTGGCGAGCATGTGCGCGCGGACGCACGCGTCGGCGGCGCTCCCCGCGAGCCCCGCCCCGGCCCCGAGGCCCGCCTCGAGCTCGGCCTCGAGCTCGGTGAGCAGGCGGTCCGCCTCGGAGACGCGGCCGAGCTGGACCAGCACGGGCGTGCGCATCTGGTTGGCCATCCAGCGGGCGTCGTCCATCCCGAGCCGTCGCGCCCAGCGCTCCGCCTCCTCGAAGCGCTCGAGCGCCCGCGCCGGCTCCGCCCGATCGAGCGCGAGCAGGCCCTCCTCGTAGGCCACGTCCGAGCGATGCTCCGCCACGACGTCGACCAGCGGGCCGATGCGCGCGAGGGCCGCCTCGGCCCCGTCGAGGTCATCCGAGAGCTTGTGCTCGGTGAACGCCAGGGCGATCCCGTCGCGGACGGCGCGCGAGAGCGATCCGCGGCCCTCGTGGAGCGTGATCGCCTCCTCGAACGCGGGGATCGCCGCCGCGTCGTCGCCGGTGGAGAGCGCGATGCGGGCCGCCTGGGACAGCGCCTGGGCGCGCGTGGTCGGGTCGGCCAGGAGCGGGGCCAGCCGCGCGCGGGCGCCGTCCAGATCGCCGGCCGCGCGGAGCTCGGCCACCTCGTCGAACCGGGGCGCGTCCGGCTCGCGGGTGAGCGCCAGGCTCCACCCGCGTCGCTCCTGGCCCGCCGACGTCACGCGGACGGCGAGGCGCCGCGCGTCGCTCGAAGGTCGCACGGTGAGCTGACGGCCGCCGGCCACCGGGTTCGACTCCACGCCCACCGGCTCGCCGTCCACCCGGACCTCGACCGCGCCGTCCCCCGGCGCCGCCCACCACACCACGAGCCGCGGCTCCTCGCCCAGCGCGCAGACCGGCCCCTCGTGCACCGCGGCGCACCCGGCGAACACGACGCCCTCGAGTGTTGTGTCGTAGGCGAGCTCGGTCGGGCGGAGGAACAGGGCGGTGGCCGCGACCGCGAGGGCGACGCGGTCCTTCACGGATCGCGCTCCAGGCGGAGCTCCGCGCGGAAGGTGCGGGCGTCGTCGTCGTCGCCGAGCTCGATCTCGACCGCGACCGGGCCGACGCGTTCGCCAAAGAGCGCGCGCGCGGTCCCCGCGATGCGGATCGCGCCGCGCGCTGAGCGCTCGACGGGCGGGTCCCAGGGCGCCCGGGCGCCGTCCGCGACGAGGAAGCAGCGGACCTCCGGCGGCGCGCGCTCCGTCTCGGGCCGCAGCACGATCTCGACGCGCGAGCCGGGGGACAGGGTCGCCTCGGGCGCGGCCGCGCCCTCCGAGCGGAGCTCGCGATCGCCCGCGGTCAGCTGCAGCGTGTAGCCGTCGAGCGCCCCCGCGTCGGTCTGCGGGCGCAGCACCAGGAAGAGCACCGCGGCCGCCGCGGCGAGCACGACCCCCCCGGCGATCCAGGCGCGCCGGCCTCGGCCGATCGGCACGACCTCCGCGGGCGGGCGCGCGGGCGGCGCCTCGTCCGTCGCGTCCGTCGCGCTCATCGTCTCCGCGACCTTGTCGGAGGTCGTCCCCGACAGCGCGCCCGCGGCCGCCGCGGTCAGCGCCTCGAGCGTCGCGTCGTCCATCGGTGCGAACGCCTCCCGGCGCTCGGGATCGGTGAGCGCCTCATCGTCCTCGCCCGCCGCGAGGCGCTCCCACGCCTCCCACTCCGCGCGCTGGGCCGCTTCGGCCTCCGGATCGCGCGCGCGGAGCGCCGCCGCGACCTCCTCGAGCAGCTCGTCGCCATCGCTCATCGAGCCGGCTCCACGCTGAGCGGCGGCCGCAGCTCCGCCGCGATCCGGTCGGCGACCTTCCGGATGCGTCGCTTGCCCTGGTAGACCGCGTCGCGGGTCATCGACAGCTCGTCGCAGATCGCCTCGACGCTCCGCTCCTCGACCCACAGCAGGGTGAAGAGCCGGAAGGCCTCCGGGGTGAGCTCCTCGCGCAGCCGCTCGATCGCGGTGGAGAGCTCCTCGCGGGCCGCCACCTCACGGTCCGGTCCGCGGGCGCTCGGCGCGCGGCGGACGAGCTCCTCGGTCTCGTAGGGCGTCTCCGTGTAGGGGCTCTGGCGGCGGCTCCGCAGCTTGGACAGGGCGCGCCGCTCCGCGACCATCGCCGCGTAGCCTTCGAGCGAGAGCCCGCCGTCCGCGCGCCAGGCCCGGAGCACCTTCGCGTCGTCGGAGAACAGCACCACGAGGACATCTTGAACCATATCCTGGAGCTCATCCCGGACCGAGCGCCCGGCGCTGCGGCGAAGGAGGACGCGCGCGACCCGCGCCTGGATCGACGGCGTGAGCCCGCGCACCAGCGCGCCCAGCGCCTCGCGATCCCCCTCCAGTGCGCGTTCGAGCTGCGAGGCGAGCGGGTTGGTCATCGGGGCGGGCGGACGATCTCACATCCGGGTGCTTCGCCGTCACCCGGCAGGATCTGACGGGATGATACGCGCTCCGGCGGTCGGGGCGAGGCGCCGCCGGTTTTTTGACCCCGCCGCCCAAAGGCGAGATGACCGCCGGGTATGGACGGATCCCGGGTAACCGACGCCACGCAGTTCCACATGCGGCGAGGCGAGCTCAAGGGCGCGGTGCGCATCGTGCGCCAGCGGCCTCCGGAGCGCTTCCGGTGGCGCGACGCGGTCTCCAACGTGAGCAAGGCCGCGGCCACGCTCCGCGGGCTCGACCGCATGCGCGTGGAGGAGCCGGTGCGCGAGCTCGTGCTGGACCTCGCCGACCACGATCTCAAGCGTGAGGTCGTGCTCGACGCGCGCAAGTTCGGGGTCGACCTCGACCGCGGCGAGCTGCTGCCTCACCTGACGCTCGCCGATCTCCGGCGCGTCGCCTACCTCACGGGCGTCGACGCGCTCCGCATCGGCAAGTACACCAAGCTCCCCGGCGGCTTCGGCGACCCGATCGACACCGCGGCCTGCGTGGTCATCGGGCGCGCGCTCGGCGAGCACCACCGCATGCGCGCCCACAAGCTCTGGCTCTCGGTGCCCGATCCCGACGGCCCGACGCGCCTCATGAAGCACCACCGGATCATGCTCGACCGGGCCGACCACGAGCGCCGCGAGGCGGACCGCTGGCTGGCCCTCGCGAAGTCGCTCCTCGCGGGCGGCTGATCGCCCGCTGAGTCGATCGGAGCTGTCGATCGGAGCTGTCGATCGGAGCTGTCGACCGGAGCTCAGGACTCGGCCGCGGGTCGCTCCAACGCCGCGGCGCTCTCGGTCGTCGCGCTCTCGGCCGACGCGCCCGGCGCGTCGAGCGACGCTCCATCGAGCAGGCGCGTGAGCCGCTCGCCGAACGCGAGGAGCTGCTCGATCTCCTGCGGGGTCGCGCGGCGCACGAACGTCTTGAACAGCACCAGCTCGTGCCCGGTGCTCTCGAGGTGATAGACCTCTTCGCGCTCAAAGAATCGCAAGAGATCTTCACGCATGAACTCGCGGATCGCGGCCTCGTCGGGCCCCTTGAGCACGAAGCGGCGCGAGAACCCGGTGAAGTGCTTGAAGTCGATGTCCTGGAAGCCCGCGAGCTCGAAGGCGCGATCGATCAGCTCCTCCTGCTCGAGGATCAGCTCGGGCACCTCGAACGGCAGCCGCAGGTGCAGCGTGGTCGTGTGATAGACCTCCGGCACGAGCACGCCCTCGTCGAAGGTGACGTCGCTCAGCGTCAGGTCGACCGTCGATCCGTCCAGCTCATAGGTCCCGTGGACGACTGTGTCGCGGTACTCGATCGGGTGGACGCGGAAGAAGTGGAAGTCGTCGAGGTGGTCGGGGTCCCAGTCGCGCTTGGGGTCGAACACCCACCCGCGCGCCTCGGCCGCCTCCGCGATCTCCTTCTGTCGGGGGGTGAGCCGGTGCGCGTGCTGGCGCCGCTCCTGGGCGTGAAGCGCGTCGGGGTGGTCCGAGATCGCGCGGTGCGCCTCGAGGCCGATCAGCTCGAAGCTCGCCTCGGGCGTCCCTTGCTCGAAGCGCCGGCGGAACTCGTGGCAGTAGTCGAGCGTGCAGTTGTCGACGAGCATCGCCTCGCTGAAGTCGACGATCACCCGGTCGCGCGGCGCGAGCTCCTCGAAGACCTGCCGGAGCTTCGGGATGGTCAGGAAGCTCGCGACGCCGCGGAGGCGGAGCACGCGCGGCTCGCCCTCCTTCCGGATGCTCTCGACGTCCGTCTCGCGCAGGATGCGCAGCGCCTCGCGGGGAGGCAGGCCCAGGATGAGCAGGTGGCTCAGCAGCTCGGCGGCGAGGCCGACGGTGATCCCCCAGAGCAGGCCCTGGACGAGCGTCACCGCCAGGGTGATGCCGAAGACGAGGAAGTGGTCGGGCCCCTTGCGCAGGACGTCCTCCACGACGTGGGGCGCCGCGAGCTTGTAGCCGGTGTAGACCAGGACGCCCGCGAGCGCGGCGAGCGCGATCTCCTGGATGATCGGCGACAGGAACACCACGAACACCAGGATGATCAAGCCGGCAAAGAAATTTGACCAACCCGTCTTGGCGCCGTGGTTCACGTTCACCGAGCTGCGCGCGACGACCGTCAGCACCGGGAGCCCGCCGAGGAAGCCCGAGGCGATCGTCGCCAGGCCCATCCCGACCAGGTCGCGGTTGAGGTCCGACCGGCGTCGGAAGGAGTCGAGCTTGTCGACCGCCTTGACGCTCACGATGTTCTCGATCGACGTGACGAGGGTCAGCGTCAGCACGACCTGCCAGAACCCGACCTCGCCGACGCGGGAGAAGTCCGGGTGCACCAGGCTCCCGAGCAGATCGTCGGGGATCGCCACCAGCTGATGCGGGTCGAGCGCGAGGGAGCTCGCCGCCGGCCCCAGCCGCGGCGCGATGTCCTCGAAGGCGAACGCGATCGGGATCGCGAAGATCACCACCCAGAGCGGCGCCGGCACGAAGTGCACGAGCTTGGTCTTGATCTTGGGGTGGACCGCGAGGATCACCACGCTCAGCACGCCGATCACGGTCGCCGCGGGGTCGAGGCCGGCGACGGTGGCGGGCAGGGCCCGGACCGCGTCGAGGGTGCCCCCGTCGGGCGGCGCGTGGCCGAAGACGACGTGGGCCTGTTTGCTGACGATGATCAGGCCGATCGCCGCGAGCATCCCCTGGATCACCGCGGGCGGGATGATGTCGCCGACGCGCCCGAGGCGCAGCAGCCCGAAGAGGGCCTGGATGCCTCCGGCGATCACCACCGCGCCGAGCACGTGGGGGAACGACTCGGGGCCGCCCAGGATCGCGAAGGCGCCCGCGACGATGACGACCAGGCTGTTGCCGGGGCCGTTGATCCCGACCTTGCTGCCGCGAACGAACGTCGCGACCAGGCCCGCGACCACGCAGGAGACGAGGCCGGAGATGGGCGGCGCGCCAGCCGCGGTGGCGATGCCGAGCGCGAGGGGGAGCGCCACGAGCGCGACGCTGAAGCCAGCGATCAGGTCGTTGCGCCAGTGCGCGCGCAGGCCCGAGACGTTCGTCTCGGGAGGGGGTTGGTTCGCGTAGGGCAACGGTCGCAGTCCGGCGGGCAGGGAACCGCGCGCCGCGCGCCGCGCGGTCGCCGCCCCGATCCCGGGTGGTATCGCCGATCTCGGCCGAGAAGGCGAGCCTGGCCGGCCCGCGCGGTCAGCGTTCGCCGGCGAGGAGTCGCTCGAACGCCGGACCGTCGGCCCGCAGCGGGGCGAGGTCGGGGTCGCGCCGAGCCATGTCCCGGTAGTGATCGGGCGCGCGGCGCTGCTCGCCGAGGAACCCCGGCTCCTCCTCCGCCGCGAGCACCTGCGCGATCGAGGCGGCGCAGGCGTCGGTCTCGCCGGCCTGGCACTGCGTGCACGCGAGGTTGTAGCGAGTCGCGCGGATCGACGGCCAGCGCGCGAGGGAGCGCTCGAAGAACGGGCGCGCGGCCGCGTAGTCTCCCTGCATCAGGCGCGCGATGCCCGCGCCCTCGAGCGCGGCCCAGAGGTCTCGATCCGCGAGGCCGCAGCCCTCCTCGTCCAGCGCGAGGCCGCGCTCGAACCAATTCGCGGCCTGGGACGCGCGCGGCGGCTGGGTCCGCAGGAGCAGCTCTCCGAGGCGCACGCGCGCGGTGGCGGAGCCGGGGTGCGCCCCGACCGCGGCTTCGAGCCCCGCGACCGCGGCCTCGAGCTGACCGTCCTGCACCTGCCGCTCGTAGGCAGCGAAGTCGGGGTCCACCGACGCGCCGTCGCAGCGGACCGCCTCGGCGCCCCGGGGACCGCGCGGGGTCGACTCGGCCGTCGGTGTGCCCGTGGACTCTGCGCTCGTAGACTCAGCGCGCGCGGACTCAGCGCTCGTGGACTCTGCGCTCGTGGACTCTGCGCTCGTGTCGTCGCCGGTCCCGCAGCCGATCGCGAGCGCGAGCGCCGCTCCGACGATCGCCGCGCGCAGCGGTCGGAGCCGCATCAGAGCTCGAACAGCGTGAGCTGGCCGACGCCGAGCGTGCCCTGCTCGGGCCCGCCGCCCTGGGTCCCGAGGAGCACGCCCGCGGTCACCCCGCCGCCGACCACGAGCACCGCGAGGAGCGTCCAGAACCACCACTCCTCGGCCACGCTGCCGCCGCCGCCGCCGTCCTCGTCGCCCGGCGTCTCCTCGTGCGTCCCGAGCCCCTGCAGCGCGGGCGGGCGTTCGTCCTCGGGGTCGACCTGCGCCACGCCTCCGCTCGCCCCCGCGGGAACCGTGAGGCGCATCGGCTCCGCCTCGCTGCCGAGCTGGCCGAGCGGCGTCTGCGAGGGCGCGAGCGCGACGAGGTAGTAGGTCACCTCCGACGACGCGCTCGCCGCGCCGACCACCGGGACGCGGCCCTCGTAGGTCCCGTCGCCGCGCCGGCTCATCACCACGCGCCCCTCGTCGCCGCCGCTCCGGTAGATGAGGCGCACCTCGGCGACCGCGTCCGCGCCCTCGGTGACGCGCGCGACGATCTGCGGGGACTCGCGTCGGGTCAGGGTCGGCGGGGTGTGGGCGACCGTCACCGGAACCGGGTCGGGCGCATCCTCACGCGCCCGCGCGAAGGCCGCGATCACCGGCGGGCTCGCGTCGGGGTCGGCGAGCGTGTGCCCGGGGTCGCGCGCGTAGAGCCGGGCGAGGGTCTCGCGCGCGGGGCCGCGCTGGCGCTGCGCGATCTGCGCGGTGGCGAGGACCTCGAGGGCCGCGTTGCGCTGGCCCGCGTCGAGGTCGGCGCGCCCGAGCAACCCCTCGGCCGCCGCCTGTGCGTCGTCGAATCGCGCCTGGAACATCAGCTCGCGGATCTGAGCGATCGCGTCGGCCGGCGCGTCCTGGGCCGAGGCCTGGCGGGGCGGCGCGGTCACGAGCAGGGCGGTGACGACCGCGACCATCACCGCGGCGCAGAGCGCAGAGAGCCTCGAGGTCGTCGAACGCATCGCTCGGGATGCTACGCGCTGCCCGTGGCCTCTGCCAGCCCGGCCGCGAGGGCGTCGAGCAGCGCCTCGCCGCGGCCACGCGCGTCCTCGACCGACTCCGCGGGCGCCATGTCCACGCGCACGTCGAAGTAGAACTTGATCTTGGGCTCCGTCCCGCTCGGCCGGAGCATCACCCGGTGGCCGCCCTCGAGCTCCATCGCGAGCACGTCGCCGCGCGGGAGCCCGAGCGGGGTGACCGAGCCGTCCGCGGCCCGCCGCTCGCCCGTCGACAGGTCGAGGAACGCGGCGACCGCGTGCCCGCCGACCGCGGCCGGCGGGGTGTCGCGGACCGCGCTCATCACCCGCGCGATCTCGGCCTTGCCCTCGCGGCCCGGGTGCACCTTGGAGACCTGCCGCGAGAGGAACATCCCGTACCGTCGCCACACCGCCTCGAGCTCGTCGAGCAGCGTCTTGCCCTGGCTCTTGCACCACGCGGCCATGTCCGCGACGCAGACCGCCGTGCTGATGCCGTCCTTGTCGCGTACGAGCTGCCCGATCGTGTAGCCGAGCGCCTCCTCGTAGCCGAAGACGAAGCGCGCCCCCTCGCGCTCGAGCCGCAACGCGGTGTTCGCGATCCACTTGAAGCCGGTCAGCGTCTGCTCGTACCGCGCGCCGTGGGCGCGGGCGATCGCTCCGAGCATCGGCGAGCTGACGATGGTGTTGACGACGAGGCGCGCGTCGCCCGCGGGGCCCTGATCGAGGAGGTAGTGGCCGAGGAGGCAGCCGACCTCGTTGCCCGTGAGCTGCACGAAGTCGCCGCCGGCGCCACGCGCCGCGACCGCGAGCCGATCCGCGTCGGGATCGTTGGCGAGGACGAGGTCGGCGCCCTTGGCGCGGCCGAGCGCGAGGACGAGGTCCATCGCGCCGTCCTCCTCCGGGTTCGGAAACTCGACCGTGGGGAACGCGCCGTCCGGCTCCGCCTGCTCGGGTACGCTCCACACCTCCGTGAACCCCGCGTCCGCGAGCGCGGCCCGCGCCACGCGGTCGCCGACCCCATGCAAGGCGGTGTACGCGATCGAGACGTCCCGCGGCAGGCCCGGATGCACCGACGCGCCGCGCACGCCCGCGAGGTACGCGTCGACGAGGCCCTGCCCGAGCGGCTCGAGCCGGCCCGCCTCGCGCGCGTCGGACCGCGACCTCCGCGCGATCGAGTCGAGGGCCCCGACCTCCGCGATCGCGGCCGCGATGCCCGCGTCGGTCGGCTCGATGATCTGCGCGCCGTTCTCCCAGTAGACCTTGTAGCCGTTGTAGTCCGGCGGGTTGTGGCTCGCGGTCACCATGATGCCGGCCGCGGCCCGGGTCTCGAGGCACGCGAAGGCGAGCACCGGCGTCGGCACGACCTCGTCGAAGGCGTAGACCTTGAGGCCCATCCCCGCCGCGACCTCCGCCGCGTCGGCCGCCATCTCGCGGCTCAGCCGCCGGCCGTCGAAGCCGATGCAGATCCCGCGGTCGGCCGCGCCCTCGACGTGCGCGAGGACGTAGGCGCACAGCCCGGCGGTTGCGCGCAGGACGACCTTGCGGTTCATCCGGTTGGGCCCCCCGCCGATCAGCCCGCGCAGCCCGGCCGTCCCGAAGGCGAGCGGGCCGACGAAGCGATCGCGCAGCTCGTCCACCGCGCCGGCCTCGAGCAGCCGCCCGAGCTCGGCGCGGGTCTCGGGGTCGGGATCGTCGGCGCGCCAGGACTCGACCGCGGCGCGCAGCGCATCGGGGATGGTCATCCGGGCGAGTCTACGATCCGCGCGCGCGATCGGCGAGGGTGGCCGGCGCGCGCGAGGTCAATCCTCGTCGCCGTCGATCGCGCGGCGCAGCTCATCACGGATCCACCGGCGCCAGATCCGCGTCGGGAGCTCCCGCGCGGCCGGCAGCGGCCGCGTGATCCCCTTGGCCGTCTCGACCTCGGGGCCGCGCGCTCGCTCCGGGGCCGGGTCGTCCTCGGTCGGGCGCGCCGCCCGCGGGAGGCTCCGTCGCGTGCCCGAAGCCTCCTGGGGCCAGGCGGTCTCCGCGTCCTCGTCTCGTTCGTCTGCCGTCAACCGCGCCTCGCCCTCAGTCTCCCCCCGCCATCGGCTCGCGACAACCCCTGCCGCCTGTGCCAGCGTGGAGCCGTGCGCTCGGTTCTCTTCTTCGCGGCCGCGCTCGGCTCGGCCACCGCCCTGACCCTCGGGTGCACCACCGCGACCGATCCGGACGCGGGCGGCGCCGACGCCGGGCCCCACGACGCCGGCCCCCGAGCCGACGCGGGCCCCTACGACGCGGGCGACCCGTTCGCCACCGACGCGTCGTGCGGGCGCGCGGTCATCGAGGCGGACCGGCTCCCGGGCAGCGTGCTCTTCGCCTTCGATCGCTCCGGGAGCATGGACGTGCCGCCGGGCGGCCCGGGCCCCGGCCCGAGCCGCTGGGACGTCGCGGGCGGCGCGGTCCTCTCCGTGCTGGACGCGCTGCCCGACGAGGCCAACGTGGGGATGCTGCTCTTCCCGGTCCCCGCGCTCGGGATGTGCAACGTCGTGCCCGGGCCCGGCGTGCCTCAGGTCCCGGTCGGCCCGCTCGCGAGCCAGCGCGCCCCGATCCGCGCAGAGCTCGCCACCGTGCCCGACGGCCCCGCGACGCCGATCTTCGCCGCGCTGCGCGCCGGGTGGGCCCACCTCGACGCGCTCGGCGCGCGGGGGGAGCGGGCGCTCGTGCTCGTCACCGACGGCCGCGAGAGCTGCGACGACGGCGCGCGCGCCGGGGTGTTCGCGGAGGCGACCGCGGCGCGCGAGGACCGCGGCCACCTCACCTTCGTGGTCGGTCTGACCCAGAGCCACTCCGATCTGTCGACCCTCGCGTTCAACGGCGGCACCGCGCGCACCGCGACCTGCCTGCCGGAGTGCACGACGCCCGCGTGCGTCCTCGACTCCGACGATCCGTGCCCGCACAACGGCGCCGCCTGCGCGACCTTCCCGGACGGGGAGGGCGGCGCGCTCGTCGGCTTCTGCGGGTGCACCGCGCCCTCCGACTGCCCCGCGCCCACCACCTGCGCGCCGGACGGGAGCGGCGCGATGACCTGTCAGGGCGCGCCGGACTGCTGCCACTACGACGCGGCAGGCCCGACGTTCGAGGCGGACTTCCGAGCCGCGCTCGACGCGGTCGTGGCCCGCGTCCTCGACCCTTGCGTATTCGATCTTCCGCGGGGAGACGACCCGGCCCGATTCGATCCCGGCCAGGTCAACGTGCGGGTCACGCTCCCGAGCCGAGACGCGAGCGTGCTGGGTCGCTCGAGCGACCCCTCGGTGGACTCCTGGGACTACGTGGACGCGGCGCAGGACGCGATCGAGATCACCGGCCCGATCTGCGAGGCGCTGCGCGAGGGCGGCACGGTCGAGATCGTCCTCGGCTGCCCCACCGTCCTGATCTGAGCGCGTGGACCGGGGGCGCCGATCGGGATCCCCGAGCCACGAGGGCTCGGGCGGCCTCAGCCGCCCGCCTCGCAGCGCCCGGAGCGGGGGCGAGACGCTGAGATATCCTGGTCCCGGCACAGCTGGCCGGCCGAGCAGACGTCGCCGCGGAAGCAGCCGCCTGGGCTGTTCGGGAGGCAGACCCCGGCCTGACCCGAGCCGCAGCCGGCGCTGCCTACACAAAGGGCGTTGCCGAGCATCCCTTCGCAGTGCCGGTCGTTGTAGCAAGGCGCCCAGCCGTTCCACCAGCACGCGCCCGCGCCTGGCGCGACGCAGTCCACCGTAGCTGCGGCGCAGGGTCCGGCGTGGAGCACGCTGATGCCGCGGTCGAACGCCATGCACTCGCTCGGGTAGCTCTCGCCGTCGCACCCGCAGACCTGTAGCGTCGAGTCGCACGGCGCGACCGTTTCGCAGGTGCCCTCGGCGAGGCATGCCCCTCGCGGGTGTCGGCAGCGCGTCCCGGGGATGGTCTCGCAGTCCCGGTTGGACCAGCACGCCCCGGGCGGCGGGGCGGAGGGGCACATGCCCGCGTCGGACGCGCCGGCGTCGTCGGCGTGGCCCGCGTCGGGACGGTCGGCGTCGAGCGAGGCCGCGTCGAGCCCGGCCGCGTCGAGCCCGGCCGCGTCGAGCCCGGCCGCATCCGGGACGGCCACGTCTCCGTCTCCTGCGTCGAACGTCTCGCCCGCGTCTCGGCCCGCCGCGTCCATCCGCGGCCCCGCATCGAACTCGGGATCCGGGTCGGAGACGTCGAGCGCCAGCCCGCAGCCTGCGATCGCCAGCGCGCTCACGATGACGAGCCCCCGCACCCGCGCAGCATACACCGCGACCTCGCGGATCCCCATCTTGGGGCGTCGCGCGAGGCGCCCCCCAAGATGTGGTGGAGCCCCCCGTAGCAAGCGGGATCCCCACCATTTTCGGGATCGACGCGCCGTTCTGCCTGTGATCTAAGGGCCTCGTGTGGACAGCCCAGGCAGCGCACTCTGAGCCCCTCTCCCGCGAGCCCCTCGCCCGCAAGGGCACCCCTCGCCCGCGCGCGGTCCTTCGCGTCGAGCAGGTCACCTACGAGCGGGCCGACTACGACACCGTGCTCGAGACGGTCGACACGCCGGTGGTCGAGCTCTCGTTCGGCTACGACGGCCAGCACATCCTCGCGTGTGACCCGCGCGACCGCTTCTTCGAGGCGGCCGCCGGCGGCACCCAGGTGGTGCTCCGCGACGAGGCGGCCGAGAACCAGGCGCGCGCGGTCCTCGAGAGCTTCGGCGCGGTCGAGCTCGCGTGCCTCGACGAGGTCGCCGTCCCGCCCGGGAGCCGCGCGCACTACCTCCTCCGCTGCGACGGGGACGTCCACGACTATTGCGGGTTCACGAGCTATGCGGTGCCTCAGCTCCGCGCGCTCGGCTGGACGGTGGAGCTCGACGCGAGCTACCCGTACCGCGTCGTCAGCCCGAGCGAGACCACCTGGTACGCGGACATCGAGCCCGACGAGAAGCCGGACTGGTTCTCCCTCGAGCTCGGCCTCGAGCTCGAGGGGCGCCGGGTCAACCTGCTCCCGGCGCTCGTCAGCCTCCTCGACGGCAGCCGCGACGGCACCTCGCTCTCGCGCCTCATCGAGCGCAAGAAGCAGATCGCGGTGCCGCTCCCGGATGGCCGCTACCTGGCCGTGCCGCCCGAGCAGGTTCGCGGGATGCTCCGCGTGATCAGCGAGCTCTACGAGGGTGAGCACGTAGAGCCCGAGGCGCTGCGCTTCAGCCGGCTCCAGGCCGGCGCGCTGCCGCGCCTCGACGAGGTCTTCGCGATGGAGGGCAGTGAGGTGCGCTGGACCGGCGACGGCGGCGTCCGCGAGCTCGGCACCGAGCTGACCGCGGAGCGCGCGCCGCTCGTGGATCCGCCCGCCCTGAAGGCGACGCTGCGCAGCTACCAGCGCGAGGGCGTGGAGTGGCTCCAGCACCTCCGGGCCTGCGGCGTCGGCGGCATCCTCGCGGACGACATGGGGCTCGGCAAGACCCTGCAGTCGATCGCCCACGTCGTCGTCGAGCACAGCGAGGGCCGGCTGACCGAGCCCGCCCTGGTCGTCTCCCCCACCAGCCTGTGCCGCAACTGGGAGCGCGAGATCCAGAAGTTCGCGCCGCACCTCCGCACCGTCGTGCTGCAGGGCAAGGCGCGGCATGGCCGCTACGAGGAGATCGCCGACGCCGACGTCGTGATCACGAGCTACCCGATCCTCGTGCGCGACACCGAGCGGCTCGAGGAGCTCGACTTCCACCTGCTGATCCTCGACGAGGCGCACACCATCAAGAACACCCGCAGCCGCGCGCACCAGGCGGCCAAGCGGCTCAACGCGACCCACCGCGTCTGCCTCACCGGGACGCCGGTCGAGAACCACCTCGGCGAGCTCTGGGCGCTCTTCGACTTCCTCAACCCCGGCTTCCTCGGCGACGAGCTCAGCTTCCGGCGCTGGTACCGCATGCCGATCGAGCAGTACGGCGACGACGAGCGCCTCGCGTCGCTGCGCCAGACGGTGAGCCCGTACCTGCTGCGCCGCCTCAAGCGCGACGTGGCCAAGGAGCTCCCGCCCAAGACGGAGCTCGCGCGGCCGGTCGTGCTGACGGGCAAGCAGCGCGAGCTCTACGAGTCGATCCGCGTCGCGGCGCACGGCGACATCCGCAAGCTGATCGCGAAGAAGGGCCTCGCCGCCTCGACCGTGCCGATCCTCGACGCGCTCACCAAGCTCCGTCAGGTCTGCTGCGACCCGCGCCTCGTCCCGATGCGCGCGGCCCGCGAGGTGCGGCGGAGCGCCAAGTACGAGCGCCTGTTCGAGCTCCTCGAGGCTCAGCTCGAGCGCGGCCACCGCGTGCTCGTGTTCAGCCAGTTCACCCGCATGCTCGACCTGATCGCGCGCGGGCTCGACGAGCGCCGCCGCGGCTACCTCATGCTGACCGGTCAGAGCCGCGACCGGCAGTCCCTCGTCGACTCGTTCGAGGCGGGCGAGGCGGACGTCTTCCTCATCAGCCTCAAGGCGGGCGGGGTCGGGCTCACCCTCACGAGCGCCGACAGCGTCATCCACTACGACCCGTGGTGGAACCCGGCGGCGCAGGACCAGGCCACCGACCGCGCCTACCGGATCGGCCAGACCCGGCCGGTGGTCGCGACCAGCCTGTTCGTCCAGGGCTCGGTGGAGGAGCGGATGCTCGCGCTCCAGGCCAAGAAGCGCCGGCTCGCCGACGGGATCCTCGGCGGGCAGGGCAGCCGGTTCGCGCTCGACGAGGAGGACGTCGAGGAGCTCTTCGCGCCCCTCGCGTGAGGGCCGGCCGGCAGGCTAGCCTCCGTCCGGATGCGGACCGCCGTCACCCTCGCCGCGCTCGCGCTTGCCCTGGGCTGCGAGATCCAGGAGGCCGAGGGCAGCGTCGCGCCGGACGAGCAGGAGTACATCCCGGTCCCGATCCCGGAGATCACCGACCGGGACGTGAAGCCCGCTCACGTGGTGTACCTGAACCGCGAGGGGGCGGTGCTGACGTCGGGCCGCGACGACTCCTCGCGCAACCTCTCGAGCATCGTCCCGCAGGAGACGCCGGAGCTGGCCATCCCCGCCTGGCGCGGGACGGCCGCGCGCTGGGACCAGATGGTCGAGTGCGTGCGCGGGCACTTCGGCGCCTACGACGTCGAGATCGTCGACCAGCGGCCGACCGTGCCCGGCTACGTGATGGTGGTGGTCGGCGGGACCGCGGGCGACCTCAGGCCGGACGGGGTGGAGCTGTCCGGGACGATCACCGGGCTCGCGCCGTTCAACGGCCAGGCGATCGAGAACGCGGTCACGCTGGTGTTCGCGCGGACCCTCCGCGAGAACGCGCAGCGGACCTGCGAGGTCGCGGCGATGGAGATCGGCCACGCCTTCGGCCTCGACCACAGCCGGCACTGCCGCGATCTGATGAGCTTCCAGCGGCCCTGCGGCGCGCGTCGCTTCATGGACGAAGAGGCCCCGTGCGGGACGACCGAGGACCGGCCGTGCTTCGACGGCGCGCCAACCCAGAGCTCCCACGCCCGGCTCCTCCAGACCCTCGGCCCCCGCCTCTGATCGAGCGCTCACGGGGGCGCGAACGAGGGGGTTTCCCCGGGGGCGTTTGAGCTACAGTGTCGCGATGCGAACCTGGCCGACCCGGTGGTTGCTCGTTGCCCTGACGCTCTGCCTCGTGCCCGGCTGCGATGGCGACGGAGGCAGCGCCGACGACGCCGGGCCGCCGGACGGGATGGACGCGGGGCCCGGCGACGCGGGCGGCCCGACCGACGCCGGCGCTCCGGACGCCGGGTGGGTGGACGTCACGCTCTACACCCCGGTGTCGCTCAGCGACGACGAGCTGGCCGATCAGGCCGTCGCGATCCTCGTGGGCACGCCGGAGCAGCCGCGCTGCACGACCTGCCACGGGCTCGTGCCGTCGGTGGTCCAGCGCTGGGGCACGGAGACGACCGACGCGCTCGCGTGCGTCGCGGGCCTCGAGCCGAACCTCGCGGCCGACGCGACCGCGATCCTCGGCTGCTTCACCGACGAGACCACCGGCATGGCCGACCCGGCGCGGCTCGGGCTCGTGAGCACCGCCAGCCACCTCGGCTGGTTCCAGCGGGCCTTCGACGTGGAGCACCAGGCCGACTCGCCCACCGAGCGCGCGATCTTCCTGATGACCGGCCACATGCCGCGCCCCCCCGGCATCGAGCTCACTCAGGACGAGGTCGATGTGCTCCTGAGCTGGGCGGTCCGCGGGCTGCCCGGGATGAACGAGCGCCTCGCGGTCGAGGGCGGGCTCGACTGCGAGCTCACGATCGAGCCGGAGGTGAACGCGCACATCGCGCTGATGCAGACCGAGGGCTGGGCGGTGCGCAACCGCGACGCCGCGATCGCGATGCACGGCTGCGCCGCCGGCCAGACGGGCCGCGACTGCCTCAGCGCCTACCCGGACGTCTCGACCGTGCCGGCGGCCGCCGGTTGGGCCCACGCGGGCAACCTGCGCATCCTCCACGAGTACGACTTCAGCTCGTCCTACTGGGCCAAGGCCTCCGCGGACGGCCGCTACATCGGCATGGGCGGGAGCGACGACGGCGCGGGGGCGAACTCCACGATCATCGACCTCGAGCGCCAGGTCGAGATCCCGACCCACGCGCTCTACGATCCCGGCTTCTTCCCCGACAACGGAGGTTTCATCTTCCAGGGGACGGGCGGCGGCGTCGCGTTCTGTCGTCAGAGCCTGCTCAACGGGATGCCGGCGCGCATCGACTTCTCCGAGCCGGAGTGCACGAGCCTCGGCAACCAGGTCGGCCTCTACCAGCACATCGGCCGCGTTGCGGGCGGCGACTTCTGGACGGTCTACGGCCAGTTCGTGAGCGACAACGGCGGCCACTCGGTGCGGCGGAGCTACCTCGCGGTGGACTTCAACGACCGCTCGGCCACCTCGTTCCGCCCGATCGTCGACGAGGGCTCGACCTTCAGCGCGGGCAGCCGCGTCCGGGTGAACACACCCTTCGAGGGCGACGCGGTGCTCTCACCGTCGGGCCGCCTCGCGATGCTCCGCGCGCGCGGCACGGGCGGGGTCCCCGCGGGCTACGTGCTCCGCGCGGTCCAGGCCACGCCCAACGCGGGCGGCTACGACGTGACCGCCCCGCAGATCGGGCGCTACTGCGGGCGCGGCGGCAAGGTCTCGTTCAGCTACGACGAGCGCTACGTCGTCTACCACCGCTACATCACCGACGACGAGGCGACCGAGCTCGGGTTCATCGGGGTCGGCGACCCCGCGTTCTCCGACTACCGCATGATGGGCGGCTCGAACGTCTACCTGCTCGACCTCTTCAGCGGGGTCTCCCGTCGCATCACCCACATGGCGCCGGGCCAGTACGCGCTGTTCCCGCACTTCCGCTCGGACGGCTGGATCTACTTCCAGGTTCGCGCGACCGTCGCCGACGGGCGCTCCCACGAATACTTCGTGGCGAGCGACGCGGCCCTGCCCGACCCGTAGCGTGCGCGTGGGGCGGCGCGTCTGGATCGTCGGCCTCGCGCTCGCCGCGTGCGCCGGTGAGCCCGCGCCCATCTGCGACGAGGCGGCCTCGGTGGCGCCGCTCACCGCGCCCGATCGGCACCTCCTCGGTGAGGCGATCCCGCTCGCGCGCGACCCGTCGATCCGCGCTCGCGAGGAGGAGCTCGGCCGTTCGATGGCCGCGCGCCGGGCGCTCGGCTGGGAGCTCGCGGGCCAGCTCCTCGCGCCGGTCGAGGTCCAGGCCGGCGCGCGCGCCCTCGAGGTCCCCCGCTTCGCCACCTGGCTCGACCGGGAGGACCTGCGCCGCGTGCACCGCGCGCTGCCCCCGGGGCCGCCCACCGACGCCGCGCTCGACCAGGCCATCGCCGACGACCGCGACGCGGTGCTCGCGATGGAGGCGTGGCCGGCCGATCGGCTCGCCGCGTACATCGCCGCGGTCGACGACCCGGTCCGCGCGAACGGTCTCGGCGGGGTGAGCCGCGTGCTCTACGACCCGATCGCCGCGCGGCACCTCCTGCGCAGCGAGGCCGCGCTCCTCGCGTGCCGCGGCCGCGCCTTCGCGCCGCTCGAGGCCGGGCCGGGGCCCGCCGCGCCCACCGACGTCGCGCTCACCGTCAGCGGCTGCGGCGAGGCGCGGGGCGGCCCCTACTTCGTGGCCGACGGCGGCGCGCTGCGCGTCACGCACGGCGGCCTCGCGGAGGTCACGCTCACGGGGGCCCCCGCGCGCTGCGACGAGGCGGGCTGTGAGGTCGACGGCCCGGCTCGCGTCGAGCTGACGGCGCGCGCGGTCGGACCCGAGCCGGCGACCGTCCGGGTGCGCTTCGACGACGCCTCGGCGTTCTGGGTGCCGTGCCTCGACGGCGCGATGCCCGACGGCGCCGCGATCGTGAAGGCCGACTACCGGCGGGTCGGCTTCGGCTTCGAGGTCGGCGCGCCTGATCTGAGCCCCGCCGCGCTCGAGGCCCTGCGCGCGGGCGACGGCGACTGGGCGAACGCGACGCCCGAGGCCGGCGTCGATCCGGGGCCCGACGCGATCCACACCGTCGAGCTCGCCGGCGGCGAGCGCTACCGCCTCGTCGGCCTCCACGCGATGGTGAAGGAGCTCGACCACTGGGTGTGGCTCACGCTGTTCTGGACGCCCGAGGCGTCGGGCTTCGCCGCCGATCGCCCGGCCGGCCTCGAGGGTCCGCTCGCTCGCTACGGGATGTGCGTCGTGACCGACTTCGTCGAGGGCGACCCCGACCCCGCGGCAGACGCGCCGCCGGGCCTCGACGAGGTGCTCGCCGCGACGTTCGAAGGGGAGGGCGGCAGCACTTGGTGCAGCAACCCTCACATCGAGGAGGGGGCGGGGAACGCGCGCACCAACTGCGTGGGCTGCCACCAGCACGCCGGCGCGGGCCTCACGAGCGAAGAGGTGCTCACCCTCGACGACTTCGGCCGCCCGCTCGCCCGCGTCGCCTTCCCGAACGACTACGTCTTCTCGACCCAGGACCTCGTCGACATCTTCCTCGAGCCCTGACCCCCGAGGAGGGGACGGACCGAGCTCCTCGAGCTTGTCGTCCCAGAAAGCTCCAAGAGCTCGGACCGGCCCCGGTCCTGAGACTGCAACGAAGCCCGCCGGCCGAGATCGCCGCCGCCGCGCGCCTCAGCGGACGCGGCGGAAGCTCAGCCGGTAGCGGATGTCGTCCGGGAGCTGATCGGAGCCGATGCGCGCGCTCATCAGCAGCCGCGACAGATCGGGGCTGAGCCGCAGCACGTTCACGCGGAAGCCCTGGTCCTGCTGCTCGCGGTGGATGAGCTGGCCGCGCCGCAGGTGAATGCTCATGCGGTGCTCATCGCCGTTGCGCCCGCGCACGCGACGGCCGGGCGAATTGAGCACGACGCGCACCGGGCCCCAGTCTCCGATGCCGAGGCCGACGTGGGTCTCGTCGACCACGTCGATCACGATCGACGGCTCGGGCTGGACGCGGCGCCGCATCTCTCCCCGCGCGATCTCGCGGATGAAGAGGTTGAGCTGGTCGGCGACGTGGTCGATCGCCTGCTCGAGGCCGCGTCGCTCCGACGCCGAGTTGCTGAAGCGGTAGGTGCCGGCGAAGTCCTCGAGCGACGCCACCTGCGAGCGAACCGGGGCGCTCGGCGCGAGCACGCTCGCCGCGAGGAGCGTCGCGGCCAGACCGAGGGCGAGCGTCGGCGCGACCGCTCCCGCGATCCGTCTCGACCCGCGCCCCCGCTCAGTCTGGCTCACCATCGCCCGTGAAGCAGCATACGTTCCAGGCGGCACAGTGTGAACCGAGGGCCCGAGCGTTTCACTCGACCGTGACATCTTGGTCCGCGTGCGCCGATCTGGCCCGCCAGATTGTCGCGCGCTCCCGCCCGCGGCGCGGCCTGCGAGTGAGCCATCGCATGGCCCGCGAACCCCGTGGCTCCCAAGTTTGCGCCCACATGATCACTCTCAAGAGCTACCTCCGCGGCGAGTGGGTCGTCGGCCAGGGCGAGCCGGTCACCCTCGTGAACCCGACGACCGGCGAGCCGGTGGCAGAGACCAGCACCCGGGGCATCGACTTCGGTCCCGTGGTCGCGCACGCCCGTGACGTGGGAGGCCCCGCGCTGAGGGCGCTCTCCTTCGCCGAACGCGGCAAGATCCTCAAGGCGCTGAGCAAGGCGATCCACGCCTCGCGCGACGAGCTCATCGAGGCGTCGATCCTGAACGCCGGCACCACCCGCTCGGACGCGAAGTTCGACGTCGACGGCGCGAGCGGCACGCTCGCCTACTACGCGAGCCTCGGCAAGAAGCTCGGCGACGCGCGCCACCTCGCGGAGGACAGCGAGCAGCTCACCCAGGGCGCGCGCTTCCATGGCCGCCACATCTGGGTGCCGCTCCAGGGCGTCGCGGTGCACGTCAACGCGTTCAACTTCCCCGCCTGGGGCATCGCCGAGAAGGCCGCGGTCGCGCTCCTCGCGGGCGTCCCGGTGATCACCAAGCCGGCCACCTCCACCGCGCTGCTGTCGTTCCGCATGATGGAGAAGCTCGTCGAGTCCGGCGCCCTGCCGCCCGGCGCGCTCCAGCTCGTCGCGGGCTCGGCCGGCAACCTCCTCGAGCACCTCGGCCCGCAGGACGCGCTCGCGTTCACCGGCTCGGCCGACACCGGCCGCAAGCTCCGCGGGCTCGACAACGTGCTCTCGAGCTCGACCCGGGTGAACGTCGAGGCGGACAGCCTCAACGCGGCCGTGCTCTGCGCCGACCCGAGCGACGACACCTACCAGATGTTCCTGCGCGACGTCGCCAAGGAGGTCACGCAGAAGACCGGCCAGAAGTGCACCGCGACCCGCCGGGTGTTCGTCCACGCGTCGCTCATCGACCGCGTGCAGGCCGACCTCGCCGAGCGCCTCGACCAGATCACGGTCGGCGACCCGTCGCTCTCCGAGGTCCGCATGGGCCCGCTCGCGAACGCGCAGCAGCTCGCGGACTACCGCGCCGGCGTGGCCAAGCTCGAGGCGTCGGGCGCGCGCGTGGTCTACGGCAGCGCGACCGAGGTCTCGCTCGTCGGCGCGGACGCGCAGAAGGGCTACTTCGTCTCGCCGCTCGTGCTGCGCGCCGACGCGCCGGCCGAGGCCGCGGCGGTCCACGCGCACGAGGTCTTCGGCCCGTGCACCACGCTGATGCCGTGGGACGACGCGGACGAGCTCGTCTCGCTCGTGGCGCGCGGCGGCGGCGGCCTGGTGGCGAGCGTCTACGGCGACGACCGCGACCTGCTGCCGAAGCTCGTCCTCGGGATCGCGCCCTACCACGGGCGGGTCCTCCTCGGGACCAAGAAGGTCGCCGACCAGGCGATCAGCCCCGGCCTCGTGCTCCCCTCCTGCGTCCACGGCGGCCCGGGCCGCGCGGGCGGCGGCGAGGAGCTCGGCGGCGAGCGCGGCCTGCGCTTCTACATGCAGCGCTGCGCGGTCCAGGGCGATCGTGCCCTGCTCGACAAGTTCTTCGGGTAGCCTCACACCGAGATAGGTTGACGACGTGAAGGTCGAAGGCGACGAGGCGGGCGTGGCCGCCCTCAAAGCGCTCGCGGCGCGGGACAAGGACGCGATCAAGTTCCTCATCCAGGACGCGCGGACCAACACCGATCGGCGGACCACCTTCAAGGCCGCCGACGGCGCGACCTGGGTGCTCCGGCTCGACATGGCGAGCGGCGACCTCGTCGTCGAGCCGCCCCCCGCGGGCTGACCCGGTCGCCGGGGCCGAGGCGCCTTGACCGGACCCCGGACTCCCTCAAAGGTGCCGCCCTTGCGGAGGGGAGCGCACCGATGAGCGAGGCCAAGTGGCGCACGTCGCCGGACCACGAGAACACCGGGTGGCCCAAGGGCGTCCCGTTCATCGTCGGTAACGAGGCCGCCGAGCGCTTCAGCTTCTACGGGATGCGCGCGATCCTCACCGTGCACCTGATGGCGCTCTACGCGCTGACGGGGGCCTCGGATCAAGCCGCGAACGATCAGGCGACCGGGGCGTACCACCTCTTCGTCGCCGCGACCTACTGCATCCCGATGCTCGGCGCGATGCTCGCCGACCGCTACTGGGGCAAGTACCGGACGATCCTCTGGCTCTCGCTCCTGTACTGCGTGGGCCACGGCGTCCTCGCGGTCGCGGACATCCCCGACGATCCCAACCTCCGGCTCAACCTGGTGTTCGTCGGCCTCGGCTTCATCGCGGTGGGTGCGGGCGGCATCAAGCCGTGCGTCTCGGCCAACGTCGGCGACCAGTTCGGTCGCGGCAACTGGAACAAGATCACCAGCGTCTATCAGATCTTCTACTTCTCGATTAACTTCGGCTCCTTCTTCGCGACCCTCCTCATCCCGTGGATCCGCGGCGACGGTGAGGTGCTCTGGCGCACCTCGCTGGCGTTCGGCATCCCGGGCATCTTGATGGCGATCGCGACGTTCGTCTTCTGGCTGGGGCGCGACAAGTTCGTTCACGTCCCCCCGAAGCCCGCGGGGCGTCTTGGCCGCCTCGACGTGATCGCCGGCGGCGTGATGTTCCTCGCGGCCGGCCACCTCTTCGTGACCCCGAGCGAGTGGGGCTGGGCGATCCGCGGCGCGATCAGCGTGGTGTTCCTCGTGGTCGGCCTCGCCGTGTTCTTCTATCGACAGTCGATCGAGCAGGACGACGGCTTCCTCGCGATCGTCCTCTACAACCTCCGGGTGAAGCTCGGCGGCGCGCCGACCAAGCGCCCCCAGGCCGAGATCGACGCCGAGGGTGAGCCGGACCCCGAGAGCCCGCTGGTCAAGGGGGGCTTCTGGGCGGGCTTCTGGCGGCCCGCGATCGAGCGGTTCGGCGTCGAGGCGACCGAGGGCCCCCACGCGGTCTTCAAGGTCTGCACGATCTTCATCTTCATCCCCGCGTTCTGGGCCATCTTCGACCAGCACGGCTCGACCTGGATCCAGCAGGCGCAGGCGATGGACACGACGCTCGTCGATCTGTCGTTCCTGACGATCGACGCCAAGCCGGAGCAGGTCTCCGCTGCGAACCCGCTGATGGTCATGGGGCTCATCCCGCTCATGGGCGGCGGCTACTGGCTGCTCAAGAAGGTCGGCATCGCGCCCACCCCGCTGCGCCGCATGGTGATCGGCCTCCTCGTCTCGGGCGCGTCGTTCGCGCTCGCCGCGATCATCGAGGGCATGATCACCGCGCAGGGCGAGGGGCAGGTCAGCATCTGGTGGCAGATCCTCGCCTACCT
The DNA here is from genome assembly GCA_030426845.1 of Polyangia bacterium. Classification (GTDB taxonomy): domain Bacteria; phylum Myxococcota_A; class Polyangia; order Polyangiales; family Sandaracinaceae; genus JAUHXR01. Next base: position 74,366 of record JAUHXR010000002.1, read on the forward strand.
CGTGCTCACCTCGAGCGAGGTGCTCGTCTCGATCACCGCGCTCGAGTTCGCCTACACCCAGGCGCCCAAGCGGATGAAGTCGGTGGTGATGGGCCTGTTCCTCCTCACCGTCACCCTGGGGAACGTCTTCGTGACCGTGATGACCGGCGCCAAGGACACGCTCGCCGAGCTGCTCGACATGGAGTTCGGGCAGGCCGAGTTCTTCTGGTTCTTCTGCTGGACCGCGGTGATCGTCGGCGCGCTCATGGGCGTGCGGGCGTTCTTCTACGAGCAACGCGACTTCACCCAGGACTGAGATGAGCACCGCCTCCGCGCACGACGAGCTGTTCGGCCACCCCAAGGGCCTCTACGTCCTGTTCTTCACCGAGCTCTGGGAGCGCTTCAGCTACTACGGCATGCGCGCGCTCCTGGTCCTCTACCTCGTCGCCGAGGTCCGCGAGGGGCCCAGAGGCGGCTTTGGGTGGAGCCAGGAAGACGCTTTGGCGCTCTACGGCTGGTACACGATGCTCGTGTACGTCGCGTCGATCCCCGGCGGGATCCTCGCTGACCGCGTGCTCGGCCAGAAGAAGGCGGTCCTCTTCGGAGGGCTGACCCTCTGCGTCGGTCACCTCGTGCTCGCTGCGCCCGGCGAGCTCGCGTTCTTCTCGGGCCTGGCCCTGATCATCGCCGGCGTCGGTCTCCTCAAGCCGAACATCAGCACGATGGTCGGGGGCCTCTACCGGCCGGGCGACGAGCGCCGCGACAAGGGCTTCAACATCTTCTACATGGGCATCAACATCGGCGCGGTGCTCAGCGGTGTGATCGTCGGCACGATCGGCGAGAAGTGGGGCTGGCACTACGGCTTCGGCCTCGCGGGGATCGGCATGCTGCTCGGGCAGGCCGTCTACATGTACGGCCAGCGCTACCTCAAGCACGTCGGCAACCTCAACACCGGCGCGGAGGCGACGCCCGAGCAGCAGGAGGCCGCGCGCCGGCCGCTGAGCAAGGAAGAGCGCGACCGGGTGCTCGTGCTGTTCCTCTCGTTCTTCATCGTCATCTGCTTCTTCGGCGCGTTCGAGCAGGCGGGCGGCCTGTTGAACCTCTACGCGGCGGAGAAGACCGACCTCACCCTCGGCAGCCTCGAGGTGCAGGCCACCTGGTTCCAGTCCCTGAACCCCGCCTACATCGTGCTGTTGGCTTCGCCCGTGGCGAGCTTCTGGGTGTGGTGGAAGCATCGCGGTCACGAGTCGTCGTCGCTCTTCAAGATGGCGATCGGCACCATGATCATGGGCTGGGGCTTCCTCTTCATGGTCGCGGCCGAGCTCCAGGTGCAGGCGGGCGAGCAGGCGTGGATGATCTGGCTCGTGCTCGCCTATCTGTTCGCCACCGTCGGCGAGCTCTGCGCGTCGCCGGTCGCGCTCTCCTACATCACCAAGCTCGCGCCGGTGAAGTACGCCTCGATCATGATGGGGGCCTTCTTCGCGGCCTCGGGCTTCGGGAACAAGCTGGCCGGCATGATCGGCGAGGCGGCGGTCGGGGACGCCGGCCCGATGCCGATCTTCATCGGCGTCGCCGTGTTCTGCACCGCCCTGTGCATCCTCGTCGTCATGTTCCTCAAGCCGCTCAAGCGGCTCACCCACGGCGCCGAGGACGACCCGGACGCGCCCGCGCTTTTCTGAGCGCGGCTTCTCCGTCGACGGCCGGCTCCATCGCACGGGGCGGTGGTCGCGCGCCTCATCGGTTATCTTCGGCCCATGGCGAGATGGGGTCGGACACTCTCGGGCGCGTGCGTCGCCGCGCTGCTCTTGGTCTCGTGCGGGGACGACGACGAGGAGGCGAGCGGCGGCGAGACGCCCGCCGAGGCGCCGGAGGCTCCCGCAGAGGAGGCGCCGCGGGGCCCTCTCCTCGAGGAGTCGGGCACCCTCGCGGCCGACGACGCGAGCGACGCGCGGGGGCGCTACGACCGCTTCTTCGTCGACGTCGAGGCCAACGATCGGGTGATCGTCGAGCTGCGCTCGGACGCCTTCGATCCGATCCTCGAGGTGACGCCGCCCTCGGCCGGCGCGCTCGTCAACGACGACTACCAGGGCGACCTCCACCGCTCCCAGCTCGAGGTGATCTCGGCCGCGGCCGGCCAGATGAAGATCGAGGTCCGCGCCTACGGCGACCAGGGCAACGGCGCGTACCGGCTGGTCGCCCGTCGCGTCACCGGCTCCGAGGGCGACAGCACCCCGCACCTCACGGTCGGCCAGAGCGTCGAGGGAGCGATCGAGGAGACCGATCACGCGCTCAGCAACGGGCAGCGCTTCGACAGCTACGTTATCCGGACCGACGCCGCGGCCCGTATCGCTGCGCGCGGCGCGACTGACGGAGCCGGGCCCCCGACCACCACCCTCGTCGGCCCGGACGGGCTCACCCTCCAGGCGAACCGCGGGGTCTACGAGGCGCCGACCGCGGGTACCTACCGGCTCCAGGTGATGGGCGCGGTGGGCGCGCGCTACCGCGTGGAGGTCCGCGCGGCCGAGGCCGATCAGGCGCCGCTCCTCGCCCGCGCGCACCACCAGTTCAACGAGCTGGTGGACCGGCTCATGGGGCGCGGCGGCGCTCCGTCGACCGCGCAAGGCTCGGGGCGGTCCGGGGGAACCGCGCAGACCGGCGGCGCGACCGGGGCCGGCTCGAACCCCAGCCCCGACGCGCCCGCCCCGCGTCCGCTGCCCGTGCGCATCGGCGATCGCCTCAACGGCAGCCTCGGCGCCAACGACGCGCGGCTCCCGAGCGGCGAGTTCTACGACGTCTACGAGCTCACCGTCGCGGCCGCGGACGAGGGCGCGGTCGCGATCGAGATGGAGTCGAGCGCGGTCGACTGCTTCCTGCGGGTCGACGGCCCGGGCGGCGAGCACTGGGAGAACGACGACCACGCGGGCACCCTCAACTCGCGGGTGGAGGTGCCGCTCACCCAGCCCGGCACCTACCGCATCGTCACCACGAGCTACCGCCAGGGCGAGACGGGCAGCTACGAGCTCAAGGTCCTCACCCAGCGCGACACCGTGGCGACCGGCGCGCCGGCGGCTGATGCGCCGGGCCGCGAGGTCTCGGGCGAGCTCGTCGACGGCGACCGCCGCCTGCGCAGCGGCGAGTGGATGGACGAGTACGACTTCGAGTGGCCGGCGGGCACGCGGGTCCGGCTCGAGGCGCGCTCGGACGCCTTCGACACCTACCTCATCGTGCGCCCGCCCAACGGCGCGCCGCAGCGCGACAACGACGACATGACGCCGGGCCAGGGGACGAACGCGGGCATGGACCTTCAGGTCGCGGAGGCCGGGCGCTACCGCGTGATCGTCACGAGCTACCAGCCGGGCGAGACCGGGCGGTACACCCTCGCGGTGCGCGGCTCGGACGTCGAGCCGACGATCCCTCCCGCGAGCGATGGCGCCCCCCCGAGCGGCGGGACCGCGCCCACGCCGACCCCGAGCCCCACGCCGACCCCGACCCCCACCCCGGCGCCGCCCAACGCGACGAGCCGGACGGAGACGGGCAACCTCGCGCAGGGCGACCGCACCCTGCAGAGCGGCGAGTTCGTGGACACGTTCCCGATGACCTTCACCGCCAACCGCGCGGTGCAGCTCCGGCTCGAGTCGAGCGACTTCGACACCTACCTCATCGTGCGTTCGCCGAGCGGCGATCAGACCGACAACGACGACCTCACCCCCGGCGCGAGCCTCAACAGCGGGCTCGACATCCCGGTGGCGGAGCCGGGGACCTACCAGGTGATGGTGACGAGCTACCGGCCCGGGGAGACGGGCCGCTACACCCTCACCGTCACCGAGGGCGACTCCGTGGTCGGGCCTCCGCCCTCGGGCGGCGGCGGCGGGACCCCAGCGTCGGGCGGCGGCCGCGTGTGGGGCCTCTTCGCCGGCATCACCGACTACCCCGGGAGCACCAACGACCTGCCCGAGTGCGCCAACGACGCGCGCAAGCTCGCCGAGGCGATCCGCAACCAGGGCAACATGCCTTCCGATCAGGAGTTCCTCCTCACCGACGCCCAGGCGACCACCGCCAACATCCGTACGGCGATGCAGACGATCGGCTCGCGCATCCGCCCCGACGACGTCTTCGTCTTCTTCTACTCCGGCCACGGCGGCCAGACCGACAGCAGCCAGGACCGCCGCGAGCTCGACTCGCGCGACGAGTACCTCTTCGTCTACGACGGCCAGCTCATGGACGACGAGCTCGGCCAGCTCTTCGACGGCATCCAGGCGCGCGTGGCCCTCGTCGCGATCGACGCCTGCTTCGCGGGCGGCTTCGCCAAGGACGTCATCACGCGCCCCGGTCGCGTCGGCATGTTCTCGAGCGAGGAGGACGTCACGAGCGCGGTCGCCGGTCGCTTCCAGGCGGGTGGCTACCTCTCCCACTTCCTCCGCGTCGGCATCCAGGGCGAGGCGGACAACGACCCGCAGAACAGCATCCTCACTGTCGGCGAGCTGACCCACTACACCTGGCGCCAGTTCGGCCAGCACGCCTCCGACGTCCGCATGTCGATGGGCTACCAGCACCTCGTCGTTGACCGCGGCGCCGTCCACACCACCGAGGTCCTCTGGGCCGTCCGCCGGTAGGCTCCGCCGCGACCGTGCACGTGCTCGTCCTCGTAGACCTGCACGTACCCGTGCTCCTCCCCGTACGCGCCCGCGCCCGTCCCACCCGGTAGCCGTGTCCCCAGCCCTCGGCGCACGGGCGGGGCGAGACCGAGCTTTCTGAACGTTTGGCCCAACCCGTCACGACCGAACCCGCGGGGAGATCCCGGTGCTCATGGCGTATGGTCCCGACGAGGAACGCATGACCCACCCCAACCGCACCGATCTTCGCTGGCTCCGACACCTCACCACCCTGCTCGTCATCGCGGCCTTCGCCGCGCTCGGCGCCGGCACCACCGGGTCCGACGAGGACGGTGGCGACGAGTCGTCCGAAGAGAACAACCCTGGCGCGGCCGCGCGCCGCGACCTGGAGAGCCACCTCTCGAACGGCCAGGCCTACGGCGACGGCCCGGGCGGCGCCCAGATCGCCAGCTCCATGCGTGAGATGCTCGACCAGGAGATGGGCGACGCCCTCGCCGTGCGGGTCGTGCCTGGCAACCCGGAGCGCATCGTCGCGCTGCTCCGCCTCCGCGACCTGCGCGACTTCTCGGACTCCGATCGGCAGGAGTGGCTCGACTCCTTCGGCGAGACGATCCGCGACGGCTTCGGCGCCACCGACTCGCACATCGTCGTGGGCATCCGCGGCAACGTCTTCTTCGGCGCCGTCGCGGTGATGACCCCGACCGCGACCGCGTGGGACGTCGAGACCGGGACGGTCGTCTCGACCACCGCCATCGACGACGCGCTCGGCGCGACCGCCGCGCCGGCGGCGCCGACCGATCCCCGCCAGGACGTCTACGGCGAGATCCAGGCGAGCGATCCGCCCTACCAGGGCGAGTACGCGTCGCGCCCCGCGGATCGCATCTCGGTGACCGTGCCGGCGGGCCAGAACGTGACCGTCACGATGAACAGCCCGATCCTGGACCCCTACCTCTACGTCCTCGATCCGGCGGGCGAGGTGGTGGCCGAGAACGACGACCACGACAACCTGAACTCCCGCGTGGACTTCGTCCCCGCCGCGGCGGGCGCCTACACCGTCGTCGCCACGACGTTCGAGGCGGGCGACACCGGGGCCTACGTCATCCGGACCCGGGTCGGCGGCGCGGCGCCTCCCGCGGCGCCGGCCGAGGGAGAGCCCGCAGCCGAGGCCCCGGCCGAGGCGGTCGCGGAGTAGTCGTGACCGCGCCCCGCGAACGCGCGCTCGCCTGGCTCGCCCACGTGGTCGGCCCGCTCGGCCTCGGCGGGCTGCTCTACGTCGTCGCGCGCCCGCGGGGCCTCGTGTTCTGGGACTGGGCGCGCGCCGCGCGGCTCGACGCGCCGCTGCTCGCGCTGCGCGGATGGCTCGGTCCGCTCCTCGAGGGGCTGCCCGAGTGGGTGCGCTACACCCTCCCGGACGCACTCTGGGTCTACGCGCTCACCGCCGCGATCGTTCGCCTCCAGCGCGACAGCTCCGCGCTCGTTCGCGCCCTGTACCTCGCGATCCCCGCCGCGCTCGGCCCCGGCGCCGAGCTGCTCCAGGCGGCGGGTGCGCTCCCGGGAACCTTCGACCCGCTCGACCTCGTCGCCACCGCCGTCGCGCTCCTGCTCGGCGCGGCTCCCGCCCTCCGGCTCGCGCGCCCGGCGACCGCCTCGACCTGATCCGCCCGATCGGACTCGTCCTACCGCGCTTTACTCGCCCGCGCCGTGGACCCACCCTCTGCCTCGTGGGGGAGTGGCTGAGCCAGGCGGGCTGGATCGACCTCGGCGGCGCCGTCGCGGGGCTCTTCGTCGGCCTCACCGCGTTCAGCGTCCTGATGGGCTTCGTCCTCGAGCGCGCCTACCGCGATCGCCGCCGCGTCTGGGACGTCCCGCTCAAGCGCGGTCAGCTCCAGAAGGAGCTCATCGGCACGGTCATCTTCGTTGCGCTCTGGGTCCCGCTCCTCACCGCCGCGCTGAAGACCGGCGTCCTCCGCGTCGTCAGCGACGCCCCCATCTGGGTCGAGGTGCTCACCTTCTTCGTCTGCTGGGTGAGCTTCCAGTGGGCCTACTGGTTCATGCACCGCGCGATGCACCACCCGCGGCTGTTCTTCATGCACCGCTGGCACCACGAGTCGCTCGTCACGACGCCGCTCACCGGCCTCTCGATGAGCCCGTGGGAGGCGATCGGCTGGTACGTCTGCCTCCTCGGCCCCGCCGCGGCGCTCAGCGCGGCCGGCCTGCTCGGCGGCTGGGGCCTGCTCGTCTTCTTCGTCATGCACTGGTACGGCAACATCGTCGGCCACGCGAACGCCGAGACCCTGCCGCGCTTCCTCGGGACGCGCCTCGGCACGGCGGTCTCCGGCAACGTCCTCTTCCACGCCCTCCACCACGCGCGCTTCGATGGCCACTACGGCTTCGGCACGGCGCTGCAAGATCGCTTGCTCGGTACCGAGTTCGACGACTGGATGTCGCTCCACGCCAAGGTGTTCGACGGCGCGCCGATGCAGAGCCTGCGCGAGCGGGGCGAGCCCAACTGAGCCGCGCCGCGCTATCCTCGAGCGCGGATGGACGGGCTCCAGATCGACGACGACGGCTTCTCGATCACCCACGACTTCTGGCGGTGGCTGTGGTGGGCGCCCGGCGACACTCCGCGGGCCGGCGACGCGGAGGCCTCGAGCCGCACGCGCCTCGAGTGGCGCGACGTCGTTCGCCTCGACGCGACCGGGCCCTTCCCGACCCTCGACGTCCGCTACCACACCGGCCACGACGTGCGCCGCCTGGCGATCACCCCGCGCCGCAGCCCGACCGCGGCCGACCTCGACCGGCTGCGGAGCCTCTTCGATCGGGCTCGTGAGCACCTCGAGCCGAGCGAGGTGCGGAGCGGCTGGGTGACCGCGCCCGACCTCGAGTGGGAGCCGTTCGAGCGGTGGCCCGAGGAGGAGGAGGCGGTGATGGCTTCGCCCTACCGCCAGGCGCCCGACGAGCACGAGCAGGTCCGCGCGATCCGCACCCCGCCGGGGCCCTACGAGTCGCTCCTGCAGTGGCTCGACTCCTCGCCGGAGCGGCCGTGGCTCGAGCACCCGCGCCGCGTCGTGGTGACCGACCGCTACGTCTGCGTGGAGCGCCGGGATCGCCGCCGCGTGCGGGTAGACCGCGATCGCCTCCGCGGCCGCCGGCGCACCGACGACGGCGACCGCGCCTACTACTACGGTCGCCGCCTCCGCCTGCTCCTGCCGCTCCGCGACGACGCCTGCCCGGTGGTCTGGGCGCTCGACCGGGACTGCCTGCGCATCGTCGGCGCCGACTGAACGGAGCGCTCAGGCGTTCGCCTCCGCGCTCGGAGCGGGCTGCTCCGCCGCCGCGACCGCCTGCACCTCGACCTCGATCGCGATCCGCTCCCCGACCAGCACGCCGCCGGCCTCGAGCGCCTGGTTCCAGGTGAGCCCAAACTCGCGCCGGTCGATCGACGTCGTCGCCGCGAACGCGACCCGCTGGTTCCCCCACGGGTCCTGGGCCTGGCCGTTGAACTCCGTCTCGAGCACCACCTCGCGCGTCACGTCGCGGATCGTGAGCTCGCCGTGCACCCGGTAGCCGTCGCCGGACGCCTCCACGCGCGTGCTGACGAACCGCAGCGTCGGGAACTGCTCGACGTCGAAGAAGTCGGCCGAGCGCAGGTGGTTGTCGCGGTCGGCGACCCCGGTGTCGATGCTCGCTGCGTCGATCTCGACCTCCACCTTGAGATCGCCGAGCGCCTTCGGGTCGAGCGTGGCGACGCCCTTCCA